>DATJKE010000104.1:0-54452 GCA_035491735.1 Sphingomicrobium sp. | reverse complement strand
CACACACCGCGAGTGGATGATCCGATCCTACGCCATCACCGCCAACGCGATCACACTGCGCCTGATGCTTCCCCTTGCGGGCGTGATGGGCTTCGACTTCTTCGCTGCCTATGGCGTGATTGCCTGGCTCGGCTGGATCACCAATCTGGTCTTGGCCGAGATCCACCTGCGTCGAACCCGGGGTTCCGTGATGATCGAGCGAAGGCTCGCCACCGCCTGAATCCAACTATGATGACGCGTGCGCGATTTGTGCTACGCGCCCGTTCATGACTGGCTACGGTTCCACCCTACTCCGCCTGCTCGAGGAGCGCGGCTATATCCACCAGGCGACTGATGCCGCGGGACTGGACGCCTTGGCGTCACGCGAGGTGGTGACCGGTTACATCGGATTCGACGCGACCGCCCCTTCTCTGCACGTCGGCAGCCTGGTGCAGATCATGATGCTACGGCGGATGCAGCAGGCCGGGCACAAGCCGATCGTGTTGATGGGCGGCGGGACGACCAAGATCGGCGACCCCAGCGGCAAGGATGAGAGCCGCAAGCTGCTCACCCATGAGAAGATCCAGGAAAATATCGCCTCGATCCGCAAGGTGTTCGAGCATTTCCTGACCTTCGGGGACGGCCCGACCGATGCGATCATGGTCGACAATGCCGACTGGCTCGACCAGCTGGCCTATATCGACCTGCTAAGGACCGTCGGCCCGCATTTCACCATCAACCGTATGTTGACCTTCGATTCGGTCAAATTGCGGCTCGACCGCGAGCAGCCGCTGACCTTCCTGGAATTCAATTACATGATCCTCCAGGCCTATGACTTCCGCGAGCTGTCTTTGCGCCACAAATGCGTGCTGCAGCTGGGCGGGTCGGACCAGTGGGGCAATATCGTCAACGGCGTCGACCTCGGCCGGCGGATGGACGGGCTGGAGCTGTTCGGCGTCACCACGCCCCTCATCACCACCGCCGACGGGGCCAAGATGGGCAAGACCGCATCAGGCGCGGTGTGGCTCAACGCCGACCAGCTGCCTGCCTACGACTATTGGCAATTCTGGCGGAACACGGCCGATGCGGATGTGGTCAAGTTCCTGAAGCTGTTCACCGACTTGCCACTCGAGCGGATCGAGGGGCTGGCGAAGCTTGAAGGCCAGGCGATCAACGAGGCCAAGATTGCTCTCGCCAATGAAACGACGGCCATGCTGCATGGGCGCGAGGCGGCCGTAGCGGCCGCGGAGACGGCGCGGCGGACCTTCGAGGAAGGTGCAGCCGGCGGGGATTTGCCGACGCTGCAGGTGCCCGAAGGCAGCATCGGCGTGGTCCAGGCGCTGACGGGGCTAGGCTTTGCGGCGTCGAATGGCGAAGCGCGGCGCAAGATCGGTGAAGGTGCAGTCAGGCTCAACGGCGAGGCTGTCAGCGACCCGATGCTGGTGATCGATGTTGGCGGCGCGCCGGTGAAGCTCAGCCTCGGCAAGAAGAAGCACGGGTTGCTTACCCGCTCCTGAGCAATCCGACCGCCGCGTCGCGTTCGAACAAGTAAAGGCACAACCGCGCGGCCTGGCCTCGTTCGCTGGCGAGGCCGCCGTCTCGGTCGAGCAGCAGGCGGGCATCGCCCTGGGCGATGGGCGCAAGTTCGGCGACGTCCTCCTGGCTGGCGACCTTGAACTCGATGTCGCCCGACTGGCGGGTGCCGAGTACCTCACCAGGTCCGCGCAGTTTCAAATCCTCTTCGGCAATGCGGAAGCCGTCGTTGGTTTCGCGCATCAGGGCGAGGCGCGCCCGGCCCGTCTCGCTCAATTGCTGGCCGCGGAGCAGGATACAGCGGCTGGCCGCGGCGCCGCGGCCGACGCGGCCACGCAGCTGGTGGAGCTGGGCGAGGCCGAACCGCTCGGCCCCCTCGACGATGATCAGCGAGGCGTTGGGCACGTCGACCCCCACCTCGATCACCGTCGTCGCCACCAGCACGCCGAGCTCGCCATTGGCGAATGACGCCATGACATCATCCTTGTCCGTGCCCTTCATCCGGCCATGGACCAGGCCGACGCGGTCCTCGCCGAAGCGAAAGCGCAGCAGCTTCGCCCGCTCTTCGGCCGCGGCGGCGTCGATCGCCTCGCTCTCCTCAACTAGCGGGCAGACCCAATAGGCCTGGCCGCCCGCCGACAGGTGCCGGCCGAGGCCGTCGATCACGTCGCCTAGCTTGGCATCGCTGATCACCAGAGTCTCGACGGGCGTGCGGCCCGGCGGCATCTCGTCGATCCGGCTGACATCCATCTCGCCATAATGGGTCAGGGTCAGCGTGCGCGGGATGGGCGTGGCGGTCATCGCCAGCAGGTGCGGCGGATGCTCGGCCTTTTCGGCGAGCAACAGCCGCTGGGAGACGCCGAAGCGATGCTGCTCGTCGATCACGATGAGGCCGAGCTTCTTGTAGGCGACATGCTGCTGGAAGATGGCGTGGGTGCCGACGAGGATGTCGATCGAGCCGTCGGCGAGGCCCATCAGGACGGAATCACGAGCGCGGCCTTTCTCGCGGCCGGTCAAGATGGCGATGCGGACGCCGATCGCCTCGCACTGGCGCTGCAGTGTTGCATGGTGCTGGCGGGCGAGGATCTCGGTCGGGGCGAGCATTGCCGCCTGGGCGCCGGCCTCGACTGCCTCCAGCATCGCCAGCAGCGCAACCAGCGTCTTGCCCGAGCCGACATCGCCCTGAAGCAGGCGGAGCATCGGCTTGTCTTGCGCCATATCGCCGCGGATTTCGCCGACCACGCGCTGCTGGGCGTTGGTCAGGCGGTAAGGCAATTGCAGCTTTCCGCTGAGGCGGCCGTCCCCCTGCAGTGGCACCCCTTTCTTGCGCCGCGCCACCTGGCGGAGCAGCATCAGGGCTAGCTGATTGGCAAAAATCTCGTCGTATGACAGTCGTTTACGGGCGACTGTTGCGGCTGGATCGGAATGAATTTCGGCCAGTGCCGAGCGCCAGGCAGGCCAATGATCGCGGGCTTGTTTCGACGGCTCGATCCATTCGGGAAGCTCGGGCGCGCGATCGAGAGCGGTCAGCGCCAGTTCGCGCATGCGTTTGTTGGAAATGCCTTCGGTCAGGCCATAGACCGGCTCGCGAAGCGCGACTTCCGCGGCCTTGGCGGGCTCAAGCACCTCGGGATGGACGATCTGCCACTCCTGCCCCCATTGATCGAGCTTGCCGATCACGGTGCGCTTCTCGTGTAGCGGCAACTGCTTCTTCGCCCAGGCGGGATTGTTGAAGAAGGTCAGGGTTAGCGTGTTGTCGTCAGAATCGCGGGCAAAAATACGAAGCGGCGCCTTTCCCGATCCGACCCGAACGTCCACGGGGACGACGTCGAGCACCACGATCCTGCCGAGCAACGCCTGGCTGGCGTGGGGAGCGCGGACGCGGTCGATTGTCCCAGTGGGCAGATGATAGGCAAGGTCGATCGCCCGAGTGAGGCCGAGCTTGGCCAGCCCCTTGGCAATGCCCGGCCCGACGCCCTTCAGCGCTTCGACTTCGGCGAACAGCGGGTTGAGCACGTCGGGGCGCATCGGCGCGACACTAGCGAGGAGGAACGCAACTGCCTACATGGGCTCTTCACGAACCCGCTGCGATTCCGCTGCGGGTCAATTTGCGTTGGAGGATAGCCGTTCGTGGATGACGTGCTGAGGGCGCTGAAGTACCGTGCCTGGCATCGCGGGACGCGCGAGGCGGACATGATGATCGGCGGCTTTTTCGACGCGCATCATGGGTCGTGGAACGCGCATGAGCGAGCGCTGTTCGCCGCGCTGCTGACCGAGCAGGACGTCGACATCATGGCCTGGGCGATCGGCACGCAGGACGTGCCGGAGCGTTATCAGGGACCCATGATGGACGCCTTCAAGCGCCTCGATTTCATCAGGACCGCCAAGTGAGCGAACCGCTAAACCGCATCCTGAAAGCGCAGTCGCCGCTGACGCTGGCCGGAGTACCGGCGGGTTTCCTCCCGTGGCTCGCGGCCGACCTTGCGCGGGCAGCGCACGGCACTGGAGCCGGCGGGCGGGCGGTGATCATCGCCGCCGACGAAGCGGCGATGCGCGCGCTGCAGGACACGGTGCCGGTGTTTGCGCCCGAAGTGGAGGTGCTGAGCTTTCCGGCGTGGGACTGCCTGCCGTACGACCGCGCCTCCCCGGCCCTGAGGGTGATGGCGGAGCGGCTGGCTACGCTCGAGAAGCTGCAGGGGAAGCGCAAGGGGCCGCAACTGCTGCTGACCACGGCCAATGCGGCCACTCAGCGGAACCTGACGCCGTTCCGCATTCGCCAGCTGACCCGGCGGCTGGCCGAAGGCGAGCGGATCGAGCGGGACAGGCTGGTCGAGCTGCTGCAGGCCAATGGCTACCAGCGGACCGATGCCGTCCATGACGCCGGCGAATATGCCGTGCGCGGGTCGATCGTCGACCTGTTCCCGGCGGGCGAGAGCCAGGCGCTCCGGCTGGACTTTTTCGGCGACGAGATCGAAACGATGCGCAGGTTCGACCCTGCAGACCAAAGGTCAATCGGTAAGGCAGGCTCCTTCACCCTGATGCCGGCCAGCGAGGCGCTGCTGGACGAGGAGACGGTCAAACGCTTCCGCGCCCGCTACCGCGAGCAATTCGGTGCCAATGCCACCGGCGACCCGCTCTACCAGGCGATCAGCGACGGGCGGCGGCTGGCCGGGATGGAGCATTGGCTGCCGCTGCTCGAGGAAAAGCTGGCCACGCTGTCCGAACATCTCGGCGAGGATGACGTCATCGTCCGGGATGCCAACACCGACGGGGCGCTAGAAGCCCGGCACGAGGCGATCGAGGATTATTTCGCCAATCGCGAGAAGGCGATGGTCGCCGAGCCCGGAAGCTATCGCCCGCTGGCGCCGTCGGCGCTGTACCTGTCGAGCAAGGAGTGGCGCGGCACCGTTGCCCGACGGCCGATCCATCTGGCGACACCCTTCCAAGAGCCGGAAAGCGACAAGGTCATCGACTTCGGCGTCGACGGACCGCGCGACTTCGCGCCCGAGCGCACGCAGGGCGCCAATGTCTATGAAGCCGTCACCAAGCATGTTGCCAAGCTTCGGAAAGACAAGAAGAAGATCGTGCTGGCGAGCTATACGGCAGGTGCGCGCGAGCGCCTTGCGGGGCTGCTCGAGGATCATGGCCTCAAAAGCCTGAAGCCGGCTGAAAGCTGGCAGGAGGCGCTTGGGTCGAGGACCGACGCGGCATTGATCGTGCTGCCGCTCGACCATGGCTTCACCGGGCTGGAAGTGGCCGTCCTGACCGAGCAGGACATGCTCGGCGACCGGCTAGTGCGGAGGAAGAAGCGTCGCAAGAGCGCTGACGCGTTCCTCGCGGAACTGGCTGCGCTGACACCCGGCGACCTGGTCGTGCACATGGAGCATGGCATCGGCCGCTACGAAGGGCTGACGTCGGTGATGGTCGGCAAGGCGCCGCATGACTGCGTCGCCCTCTCCTACGCCGGTGGCGACAGACTCTATGTGCCGGTCGAGAATATCGACGTTCTGACGCGCTATGGCGGGGCCGGCGACGGCGCAAACCTGGACCGGCTGGGCGGTGAAGCCTGGCAGCGGCGCAAGTCGCGGATGAAGGAGCGGATCCGCGAGATCGCGGGCGAGTTGATCAAGACCGCTGCGATCCGCGCAACACGGCCTGGCCAGGTCGCCGAGGCGGACTCGACCTTGCCCGAATTCGTCGATCGCTTTCCCTATGAGGAGACCGACGACCAGGACCGGGCAATCGCCGAGGTGCTGGAGGACCTGGGCAGTGGCAAGCCGATGGACCGGCTGGTTTGCGGCGATGTCGGCTTCGGCAAGACCGAAGTTGCGCTGCGAGCGGCGTTTGTTGCGGCGATGGCAGGATACCAGGTGGCGCTGATCTGCCCGACCACCCTGCTGGCGCGGCAGCACTACAGAAATTTCGTCGAGCGGTTCCAGGGTTTTCCGATCGAGATCGGGCGGCTGTCGCGGCTGGTGCCGGCGGGCGAAGCGAAGACGACCCGCGAGCGGCTCGAGCAGGGCAAGGTCGATATCGTCATCGGCACCCACGCGCTGCTGTCGAAATCGATCAAATTCAAGAAGCTGGGGCTGGTCATTGTCGACGAGGAGCAGCATTTCGGGGTCGCCCACAAGGAGAAGCTCAAGGCGCTGAAGGAGGATGTGCATGTCCTCACCCTTACCGCCACGCCGATCCCCCGGACGCTGCAAATGGCAATGTCGGGGCTGCGCGAGCTCAGCGTGATCCAGACCCCGCCGGTCGACCGGCTCGCGATCCGCACCTATGTGGCGCCGTGGGACGCCGTGGTGATGCGCGAGGCGTTGCTGCGCGAACATTATCGTGGCGGGCAAAGCTTCCTGGTCGCGCCGCGGATCGCGGACCTGCCGGATCTCGAAGAATGGCTGCGCGACGAAGTGCCCGAGGTGAAGGCGGTTACCGCCCACGGCCAGATGGGTGCGAGCGAGGTCGAGGAGCGGATCGGCGCCTTCTACGACAAAAAATATGACGTGCTGCTGTCGACCACCATTGTCGAGAGCGGACTGGACATTCCGTCGGCCAATACGCTGATCGTCCATCGCGCCGACAGGTTCGGGCTGGCCCAGCTCTACCAGCTGCGCGGCCGGGTCGGCCGGTCGAAGACGCGCGCCTATGCCTATCTGACGACCCCGCCCGAAAGGTCGTTGACAGAAGGTGCCGACAAGAGGCTGCAGGTCCTGGCCAATCTCGACAGCCTGGGAGCCGGATTCCAGCTTGCCAGCCACGACCTCGACATCCGCGGCGCGGGCAATTTGCTGGGCGACGAGCAGTCGGGCCACATCAAGGAGGTCGGCTTCGAGCTCTACCAATCGATGCTGGAGGACGCGATCCTCGAGCAGAAATCGGGCGCTGCCGAACGGCGGGAGGAATTCACGCCTCAGATCAATGTTGAGGCGCCGATCCTGATCCCGGAACATTATGTGCCCGATCTCGACCTTCGCATGGGCCTCTACCGCCGGCTTGGCGAGCTGGAAGACCGGCAGGGAGTCGAGGAGTTTGCCGCAGAGTTGATCGACCGCTTCGGCAAGCTGCCATCGGAAACCCAGAACCTGCTGCAAATCGTTGAAACAAAGATCAATTGCAGAAAAGCGATGATCGCCAAATTGGACGTCGGGGCGAAAGGCGCGGTGGTGACCTTTGCGCCGAGCGGGTTCCCTGACCTGGCCGGCTTGCTCGACTATGTCGAAAAACTGAAGGGCGCCGCGAGGCTCCGGCCCGACAGCAAGCTGGTGATTAGCCGCGAATGGCCGACTGGCGAGGCTCGCTTGCAGGGCGCCCTGCAAATTTCGCGCGGGTTGATGCGGGTGTTGGCGGCGGCTGAGAAAAAAGAACTGGAGCCGGCCTAGGCCGCCGCCGTCTGCTCCCCCGAGGCAACGAAGCGCTTCAATTCGGCCTCGTCGAGCGGCTGTGCGCCAAGGAAGCCCTGGTAAAGGTCGCAGCCCCACTCCTCTAGCAGGTGGAGCTGGGCGATGTTCTCGACGCCCTCGACGATCACCTTGAGGCTTAGCTCGCGGGCCAGGCGGATCATCGCCTTGACGACGATCCGGTCGCGGCTGCCGCCCACGATGTGGTTGATGAGGCCGCGGTCGATCTTAATCGCGTCAATCGGCAATGAAGTCAGATAGGCAAGGCTGGAATAGCCGGTCCCGAAATCATCGATTGCGATGCGCACACCCGCGGCGCGCAGCCGGGAGAGCCGGCCGGCGACCTCCAGGCTGTCCGCCATCAGGCTGCTTTCGACGATCTCGGCAGTGATTTGTTCGGGCTCGAGGCCGGCTGAGGCGATTTCCTCCAGCAGCCATTGCTCATAGCCCGGACGGTCGAGGTCCCGTGGGAGGAGGTTAATCGACAGGCACATGCCAGCAAGCGGTCCGGTCCATCGTCCGGCTGCTCGCAAAGCTTTGCGCTGGATCGCGCGCGACAGGCGCTCGGCGAGTCCGGCGGCTTCGGCACGGGCGAATAGCTCCTCGGGACTTTCGGCTCCGTCCCAGCGCGCCAGCGCCTCGACGCCCATCACCTGGCCGCTGGCCGGCTCGATTTGCGGCTGGAAGCGAAGTTCGATGCGATCGCGGCCGATCGCCTGTTCAAGCGCGCGGTCGCGCAGCGGCAAAGCGGACGCCGGAGCCACTCGATTGTCCGACGCCCGCTTGCCCCCGAACCCTGGCCATTTAAGCCACATACGCATGAAGGAGAGTTAGCCCTGCACTGGTACCTGACCAAGGCGCCTGTTGGGCGCGTGTCCTTTCGGGACAGTGGCGCTTTCCCTGCAAATCCGTATTTTAGCCGCGTGAACGTCGCTCGCCCCTCCCCAGCAACGCCCGAGCGGGACCTTGCCGCGCATCGGATCGGGCTGGTCGCCTCCCCCGGCGAAGCGGCCAAATCGGCCGAAGCGATGCTTCGACGCCGCTATAGCTGGGCCGATGAGGACCAGGCCGAGACGCTGGTCGCACTAGGTGGCGACGGCTTCATGCTGCAGACGCTCCATGCAATGCTCGAGCAAGGCGAATCGCGTCCGGTATTCGGCATGAACCGCGGCACTTTTGGCTTCCTGATGAACGAGTGGCGCCTCGATCGGCTGTTCGAGCGGATCAGCAATGCCAAGCATATCCGCGTCGCTCCCCTCGCAATGAAAGCGACCAATATCCGCGGCGAGAGCTGGATGCACCCCGCGATCAACGAAGTGTCGTTGCTGCGCGAGACTCGCCAAACCGCCAAGATCGAAATCATCGTCAATGGCCGGGTGGTGATGCCGGAACTGGTCGCCGATGGCGTGCTGGTGGCGACACCGGCTGGATCGACCGCCTATAATCTGTCCGCGCACGGCCCGATCCTGCCGCTGGCGGCGAAGATGCTGGCACTGACGTCGATCAGCCCCTTCCGGCCGCGGCGCTGGTCCGGGGCGATCCTGCCCGATGACGTGTCGATCCGCTTCAAGGTGCTGGAAGCGGACAAACGGCCCGTTGCGGCCGTCGCCGACCAGTTCGAGGTGCGCGAGGTTTGCACCGTCGACGTGACCCTTGACCGCGATCGGTCACTGACCCTCCTGTTCGACCCCGAACATGCGCTCGACGAGCGAATTGCGATGGAGCAATTTGCCCACTAACCGCGCATTCAGATTTTCTGTGGCAAAGAGGGGCTTAGACCGCTTGCAACACGCGACGAGGGCGTTATAGGCGGCGTCGCTTCATGTTCCCCGATAGCTCAGCGGTAGAGCTCTCGACTGTTAATCGAGCGGCCGTTGGTTCGAATCCAACTCGGGGAGCCACCACTTTCAGGCACAAAAAACGAAGCGGCCAGGCATGAGCCCGACCGCTTCGGCGAAGTGCGTTCATGTCCCAGGGGACCACCCCGCAACCTCTTCAACAGCAGCTTTGCGGCAATCGCTCCAGAGGCTTTTTTTGCCTGTGTCAGCGCGGGACAGGTTTGAGCCGCTTTTCCATGCGGAAGTTATGAATCGGGACGCCGGAAATCTCGAATTCGCGGCGCTCGATCACGTCGAATCCCTGCCTGGAAAAGAAGCGCCGGGCAGGCTCGCTGGCCTCGGTGAACAAAAGCACGATTCCATGTTCGCGGGCCGCGCGCTCCAATTCCTCATATAGCCGTGCCGTAACGCCGGTGCCGGCGGCATCGGGCCGGCAGAAGAGGTGGTCGATGTGGCCGTCAGCCTCGACGTCGCCATAGGCCAGCGGATCGTCATGCTCGTCGACCGCCAGCAGCAGGATGCGGCCGTCGGTACCGCGAGCGAGGAAGCGTGACGGATCCGGCACCCGCGGCGCCCAGGCCCTAACCTGCTCGGCTGAGTAGTGATGGGCGGCAATTTGATGGATAGCCGCATGGAAGAGCGAAGCGAGGCTGGCTTCGTCACCCTTCTTGAAGGGGCGTACGCGCACTGCAGCGCTCGTTTGACCGCTAGTCAGACGGCAAGCGCGAGATCGCCAACGGCGCGCGTTTCACCGTGCAACGGCACGCTCGCGAGCAGGATCATGCCCGGCTTTCCGGCCCGGATCATGAGGCGGCCGCCAATTTCCTCGATCCGTTCGCGCATGCTCGACAGGCCGACCCCCGTCCTCAGCTTTTCCGGAAGGCCGACACCATCGTCGGCGATACTGATATGGAGCATGGAACGGCGCTGGTACAATCCAATGGAGACATGCGTGGCTTTCGCATGGCGATAGACGTTCGACAGGGCCTCCTGCATCATCCGAAAGACAGCGACCTCGGCAGCTGGCGAAAGCGGACTCCCTTCGGCTGCGTCGACTGCGATGGTGAGGCCGGTGCGGCGGGCGAAGCCTCCGGCGAGCTGCCGCACCGCCTTGGCAAGCCCTAGCTCGCTAACCATCGGCGGATGGGCTAGGAAGGAAATGGCGCGCAGTTCGCGATGGATCTGCGCAAGCAGATCCTCCATTTCGTCAACTATGTCGGTTCTGGACTTCACGCTTTTCGACCGTCGGATCTGCCCCAGGGAGAGACCGAGGCTGGCAACCAGCTGCATGGTCGAATCATGGACTTCGCGTGCCATCCGGCGCCGCTCTTCGTCCTGATGCTCGATCAATGAGTGGCTGAACTCTTCTCGCATCTGGCGAAGGTGAACCAGCTCGCTGACGTCATAGCGGGTAACCGTATACATGGTCCGGCCCGCCACTTCGATCCACTTGACGCAAAGCTGGAAGGCAAACCCCTCCCAGCGATCCTTGCCATGGTAGACGAAGCTGAAGGACGGTTGACCGTTACGCTTCATGTCGCGGATGCCCTTGGCGGCGATGCCGGCCGGATTATGTCCCTGGACCGCTACCTTCTCGCAAAAAGCCAGGTAGTTCGCTCCGGGCGTCAGCTCGCCATAGTCATAAAGGGCGGCGGTCCTGGTCCAGGCCGGGTTGACCGCAAGAATGGTCCAATCTTCGTCGACCAATGCGATCTGCTCGGGCAGGCCGTCAATGATCTGCTGGAAAGTCTCGATGAAGGCTGGTTCGGATTTGAGCGCGTGGTCGGGAAAAGCACCTGCCAAGGGCAGGTCCAGGAATGGTAGATCGGGGGATTCCTCGTAATGGATCCCCACAACTACGGGTACGTCCGGACCCAACTCCATACTTTACCCCGCGTATTTGCCCCAAAATCGCGGACTCGGGCTGACTTCAAGGTATAACACAGATTAAGGGCAGAGTCCGAGTTATCAACATCGGGACTAACCCTTAGGGGCTGGCCGACGCCTCGCTGACAATTCCAGTCGTTTCGCGAGCTCCCGCTGGGCCAGGAAATCCCGCATCATTTCGGCGACCTCGCTTTCGGGGCCCAGCCGAACCCAGCTATGGGAGCCATACCAGCTGGCCCAAGCCTGGCCCCCTTCGAGGCTGAACACGACCGGAGCGGCGATTCCGTCGGGCCGGGCCGGACGGAGCGAATTTTCGACGATTACCCTTACTGCCTTGGCAAGGGCGATGAGCAACAGGGTCGACGCGAAAAATATTGTGAATCCGATCAGCTCATAGGCGCCGAAATTCAGCTGGAAGCGCGGCCCAATAAATAGCAGGTCGGCTACAATCCAGGAACCAAGCGCGGTAGCGACCGCCCACTTCCCGTCGAGGACGATCGCTGCAACGATCACGAATGGAAGGAATGGCAGGAACGGCAGCCGATCGATGTACAGCCCAATCAACAGACGGATGAAAGTTGGAATGGTAATGAGCGCGACGCCATACACTAGCGCGCGTCTTCCAGTTGCGGGGGGAGCGAGCAACAATCTGCTCAGCCCGTCAATAAACCTCATCTGATACAATCCCGAGCATTCACGCAACTGCATTAGTGTAGCGTTTAATGCTTGCTCGTTAACAGTCTATTTACGCGGATGTTTTTAGTGGATTCCGCTAAGTTCAGCCCTCGATGGCGGCCATCAGGCTGGCGTTACCGCCCGCCGCCGTGGTGTCGATGCAGGTTACCCGCTCGGTAGCGAAGCGCGGCACATAGTGAGGCCCGCCCGCCTTGGGACCGGTGCCCGACAACCCCTCCCCGCCGAACGGCTGGCTTTCGACCACCGCGCCGATCTGGTTGCGATTGACGTAGAGGTTGCCGACGCGGGCGTGGGCCTCGACATATTGGCGGGTGGTATCGATCCGGCTCTGCAGACCCAGCGTCAGGCCGTAACCGGTGGCGTTGATGTCGCCGATGACCTTGTCCAGCTCGCCAGATTTCCAGCGGACGACGTGAAGGATCGGTCCGAAATGTTCGCGGTCGAGCTCGCCCAGACCCTTGATCTCGTACATCGACGGAATGACGAAATGGCCGCGCTGGGCGCTGCCGGGAAGCGGTACTTGGGCAAGCAAGCAGCCCTTGGCCTTCAGGTCTGCAAGGTGTTTGTCGAGCGCCGCCTTGGCTTCACTGTCGATTACTGGCCCAACGTCGGTGGTGAGGTCGCCGGGATTGCCGACGTTCAAGGCTTCCATCGCGCCGGCGATCATCTCCAGCATGGAATCGGCGACATCGTCCTGGACGAACAGCACGCGCAGCGCCGAGCAGCGCTGACCAGCGCTCTGGAAGGCGGAGGCGACGACGTCGCGCGTTACCTGCTCCGGCAATGCCGATGAATCGACGATCATCGCATTCTGGCCGCCCGTCTCGGCGATCAGCGGGACGATCGGGCCGTCGCGGGTGGCGAGGCTGCGGTTGATCGCCCGCGCGGTGTCGGTCGAACCGGTGAAGGCGACGCCGGCGATCTTGGGGTGGCTGGTCAGAGCGGCGCCGACCTTGCCGTCGCCTGGCGCAAGCTGGACGATCGCTTTGGGAATGCCGGCGGCATGCATCAACTCGATCGCCCGCGCACCAATCAAGGGAGTCTGTTCGGCGGGCTTGGCAATGGCGGCGTTGCCGGCGGCAAGCGCCGCCGCGACCGGGCCGATGAAGATCGCCAGCGGGAAGTTCCAGGGCGAGATGCAGGCGAACACTCCGCGGCCATGCAGCCGGAGCTCGTTGGTCTCTCCGGTCGGGCCAGGGAGCGCAGTGACGTTGCCGCACAGGCGGCGGGCCTCGCTGGCATAGTAGCGGAGGAAATCCACTGCTTCGCGCACTTCGAGCACGGCGTCCGGAACTGCCTTGCCCGCCTCCCGCACGCATAGGGAGAAGAGCTCCTCGCGATGCTGCTCGAACAAGTCGGCGGCGCGGTTAAGCAAGGTTGCGCGGCGATCGCCGCCGAGTTGGTCCCATTCGATTTGCGCAGCGAGCCCGGCCCGAACCATTCGGTCGACATCGGCCTCGCTGGCATAGGTCACGCCGCCGACAACGATCGACGTGTCGAACGGCGAATAGATTGGCAGTTTCTCGCCCTTGCCGCCGCCTGTTGGAGCCGCGGTCCAATGTTTGCTTTCCAGCTTGGCCAGCTTCTTCATCAGCGGGCCGCGGACCAGCGGATCGCTGAGATCGACGCCGGCGCTGTTCAGGCGATCCTCGCCGAAGATGGCGTTGGGCAGCGGGATCGCCGAGTTGCGCTTGGGACTGAGCTTCTCAAGCTCGGCGACCGGGTCGCGGACCAAATCGTCGACCGGCACATCGTCGTCGGCGATACGATTGACGAAACTGGAATTGGCGCCGTTTTCAAGCAGGCGCCGGACCAGATAGGCGAGCAGTTCCTTGTGGCTGCCGACCGGCGCGTAGATGCGCACCGGCGTCGGCTCCTCGCCGATGCCCCGTTCGAGTTTCGCCAGCTCTTCATATAGCCCCTCGCCCATGCCGTGCAGCCGCTGGAACTCGAACAGGGCATCGCCGGCCAGCGCCTTCACCGCGCCGATGGTGTTAGCATTATGGGTGGCAAAGGCGGGATAGATGCAGTCGCTCGCCGCCAGCAGCCGCTTGGCGCAGGCGAGGTAGCTGACGTCGGTCGCGGCCTTGCGGGTAAAGACGGGGTAATCGGACAGGCCCGCTACCTGCGCGACCTTGATCTCGCTGTCCCAATAGGCGCCCTTTACCAGGCGGACCATCAGCTTGCGTCCGTGCTTGCGGGCCAGTTCGACGGTCCAGTCGACCAGCGGCACGGCGCGCTTCGAATAAGCCTGGATGGCAAGGCCGAACCCACTCCAGCCGTTTGCGAAGAGGGCGTCGTCCGCGGCTAGCGCCTCGATCAGGTCCATCGACAGTTCGAGCCGGTCGGCTTCCTCGGCGTCGATCGTGAAATGGACGTCGGCCTTGGAGGCCTTGAGTGCCAGGTCGCGAAGCACCGGGAGAATGGCCGCCTTGGCCGCTTCGGCGTGGCTCCATTCGTAGCGTGGATGCAGCGCGCTGAGCTTGACGGAAATGCCAGGAGCAGCGCGAAAGCCGCCCTTCGCGACCTTGGCGATAGTGTCGAGCGCCCCGCCATAGGCCCGTGCATAGCGGGCAGCATCGGCATGGGTCTTCGCTGCCTCGCCGAGCATGTCGAAACTGTGGCTCCAGCCCTTTGCCTGCTCCGGCGCGGCCCGCTTCAGCGCCTCATCAATCGTCCGGCCAAAAACGAATTGGCGTCCGAGAATTTTCATCGCCTGGCTGACGGCAGTGCGGATCACCGGCTCGCCGAGGCGGCCGACCGCGCGGCCGATTGCCGAGCGCCAGTTGTCCGACTTGTCGTTGGCTTCCTCCAGCACCCTGCCGGTCAAAAGCAGGGAGAAGGTCGCGGCATTAACGAAGGTCGAGCGGCTGTCGCCCATCTTCTCCGCCCAGTCGGGTCCTGAAAGCTTGTCGGCGATCAAGTCGTCGGCCGTCTCGGCATCGGGAATACGCAGCAGCGCCTCCGCGAGGCACATCAGAGCGATCCCCTCGTCGGAACCAAGATCGTAGGCCTGGAGGAAGGCGTCCAGCCCCGCCGCCTTATGGCCGCGCACCGCCTTCACGAGGGTGCGGGCGATCGCGCTGGCTTCGCCTTGCTGGCCGGCCGCCAGCCGGGCCTGCTTCAGCCGTTCACCGACGACCTCTTCCTCCAGCGGGCGGTAGGCAAGGCGAAGCGCGGTACGATCAAGCATGAAAGGCTTTCCGGAAGGCAAGTTCGGGCGGCGAGATAGGCGGTTAGCCGACGGCTTTCCAGCGGCCATTTTCGTAACCATTTTCTGGTAAGCCGCGCAGGCCATGGGATATGCCCGCCTATTCGACCTGGAAGCCAGCGCACCGATCGGACGCGTCGCGCCCGCGCGCGCCGACGCCGACAAGCTGCTGGGGCTGGAACTCCTGCGTTTCACCTCGGCGCTGGCGGTGCTGTTCTTCCACTACCGCCATTTCGCGCATCTTGTTGGAATGCCCGCGGTCGGGCGAGCGACAGTACCATTCTACGGCCTGCTGTGGCCGCTCTACGAATATGGCCAATATGGCGTTCAGATCTTCTGGGGGATCAGCGGCTATATTTTCTTCTGGAAATATGGCGCGGCGATCCATGCCAAAGCAGTTGCCGCACGCGACTTCTTCTGGCTGAGGTTTTCCCGCCTCTACCCGTTGCACCTTGCGACACTGGCGGCTGTGATCGGATTGCAGTGGGTGCACCGCCAATACACAGGCGAGAATTTCATCTATCCGACCGACGATGCAGGCCTGTTCGTCCGCCAGCTGTTTCTGGCGACGGACTGGGGTCCGCAACCGCCATTCAGTTTCAATGGGCCGATCTGGTCGATTTCGGCCGAGGTGGCGGTCTATGCCGGCTTCTTCTTGGCTGTGCGGCGGTTCGGACCGACGCTGCAGCTCTGCGCAGCGATGATCGCGGCTGGCCTTGGCATGCAGCTCATTGGCATTGACTGGGTGTCGATCGGCTGCGCCACTTATTTCTTCGCCGGCGGGCTGGTCACGTTGATCAGACCCAAGCCGGTCGTGCCGGCCGCCGTCGTGCTAACTGCATTGATCGGCATCTGTATTGCCACCGGAACTCTCGGCGACCGCGACAAGCTTCCGACCATCTTCCTGCTGGCGGTGCCCTGCCTGCTGGTCATCCTAACCGGGGATTGGTCGTTTCTGGCCCGTTGGCAGAGGCAGGTGCAATTCGCCGGCAACCTCACCTATTCGAGCTATTTGCTGCATTTTCCGCTGCAGATGGCACTGGCGATCCTGGTCGCGGCGAGCGGAGCCGTTCCGCCGCTCACCAGCCCCTGGTTCCTGATTGCTTACCTTGGCGGCACCCTCGCCATCGCAGCGCTCAGCTACCGCTGGTTCGAGCTCCCGGCGCAGCGCTGGATCCGCCAGCGTACGATCAAGCGCGCCGGCTGAAGTCAGCCCGTCAGGCCGTGGCAATGCTTGTATTTGCGGCCTGAACCGCAAGGACATGGCGAATTGCGGCTGGCCGGAGCGATGATCGTTTCGCCGTCGGCGGCCTGTTCGGGCATTGCCGGGCGCGGCGCCTGAAGCGGCGGCATGCTCGACAGCAGGGCCCCGCCGGCATCGAAATCCGCGCTATCGTCGTCGCCGGAAAGCGGATCGATGTGGTGGGTAATGAACTCCGGCAGCGCGAAGGAGCTGGCCGGGCCCATCGGCATCGGCGCAGGTTCCTCGATCTGGACATTAGCCCGCAGCAGCATGCGGGTCACATCTTCGCGGATCGCCACCAGCAACCGCTCGAACAACAGGAAGGCTTCCTGCTTATATTCGTCGATCGGCTTCTTTTGCGCGTAGCTGCGGAGGTGGATCACCTGCCGCAGCGCATCGAGGGTCGCCAGATGCTCCTTCCAATGATGATCGAGCATCTGGATCAACAGGTTCTTTTCGACCTGTATCCATTGTTCGGCCGACAGCGTCTCAACCTTGGCCGCCATCTTGGCGTCGGCAATTTCCTGCAGCCGCTCGATGATGATCGTCTGCTCGACTTCCTCTTCCTGAAGCCAGGTGTCGAACGGCGGATCGATGTCGAGCACCTCCCCGACATTATCCTTGAGGCGTTCCACGTCCCACTGCTCGGGATAGGTGCCTTCCGGGCAGCTGGCCATGACCAGCCCGACAATGGTTTCGGCCCGGAAGTCCTCGACCACGTCTGAAACATGGTCGGCGTCCATGATCTCGGCGCGCTGCTCGTAGATCACCTTGCGCTGGTCGTTCATCACGTCGTCGAATTCGACGACTTGCTTGCGGATATCGTAGTTGCGCGCCTCGACCTTCTTCTGGGCGGTCTCGATCGCCTTGGAGATCCAGGGCGAAATGATAGCCTCGCCATCCTCGAGGTTCTTGTTCATCAGCCGCGCGAATGCGGTCTGTGGGCCGAAGATGCGCAGCAGGTCGTCGTCGAGGCTCAAATAGAAGCGCGACAGGCCGGGGTCGCCCTGGCGCCCCGAGCGTCCGCGCAGCTGATTGTCGATGCGACGGCTCTCATGCCGCTCGGTACCGAGCACGAACAGGCCGCCGGCCTCTAGTACACGCTGCTTTTCGGCCTCGATCTCCTCGGCCATGCGTTCGATGGCCTTGTCGCGTTCGGGTCCTTCGGCGACTTCCTTGAGTTCGTCCTCGATGCGGAATTCGAGGTTGCCGCCAAGTTTGATGTCGGTGCCGCGGCCGGCCATGTTGGTGGCGATGGTGACCATGCCGATGCGGCCGGCCTGGGCGACGATATGCGCCTCGCTCTCGTGGAAGCGGGCATTCAGCACCGAATGCTGGATGCCCTCGTTATTCAGATACTCCGACAGCATCTCTGATTTTTCAATGCTCACGGTTCCGACGAGGACCGGCTGGCCTTTTTCCTGGCGCGCGCGGATTTCCTTGGCGATGGCGCCGAACTTGTCGGTGATGTTCTTGTAGAACTCATCGTCTTCGTCTTGCCGCTGGACCGGTACATTGGTCGGGATCGACACCACGTTCATGCGATAGATGTCGAAGAATTCCGGAGCCTCGGTCGCAGCCGTGCCGGTCATTCCGGCAAGCTTCGGATACATGCGGAAATAGTTCTGGAAAGTGATCGAGGCGAGCGTCTGGTTTTCCGGCTCTATCTGTACGCCTTCCTTGGCCTCGACCGCCTGGTGCAGGCCATCAGACCAGCGCCGACCGTCCATCATCCGGCCGGTGAATTCGTCGATGATGACGATCTTCCCGTCCTTTTCGATGTAGTCGATGTCGCGCTTGAACATCTTGTTGGCCTTAAGGGCCTGGTTCAGGTGGTGGACGACCTGGGTGTTGGCGATGTCGTAAAGGTTGGTGCCCTCGATCAGGCCGGCGTCCTCGAGCATCCGCTCGGCCTTCTCGGTACCCTCTTCGGTGAGGACGATGCTCTTCTGCTTCTCGTCCTTCTCATAATCGGTTTCGACGAATTGCTTCACGATCGCGTCGACGCCCATGTAGAGCTCCGACTTGTCGTCGGTCGGGCCGGAGATGATCAGCGGAGTGCGCGCCTCGTCGATCAGGATCGAGTCCACCTCGTCGACGATGGCGTAGTGAAACGGCCGCTGGACCATCGCATCGCGCGAGTATTTCATATTGTCGCGGAGGTAATCGAAGCCGAGTTCATTGTTGGTCGCGTAGGTGATGTCGGCCAGATAGGCTTCCCGCCGCTCATGATCCGCAAGGTTGGGGACGACCACGCCGACCCTCATCCCGAGGAATGTGTAGACCTGGCCCATCCATTCGGCGTCGCGCTTGGCGAGGTAATCGTTGACCGTGACGACATGGACGCCCTTGCCCGGCAATGCGTTCAGATAGGTCGCCAAGGTCGCCACCAGCGTCTTGCCCTCGCCGGTCCGCATTTCGGCGATCTCGCCGCGGTGAAGCGCGATGCCGCCGATCATCTGCACGTCATAATGGCGCTGGCCGAGCGTGCGCTTGGCGGCCTCGCGCACCGTCGCGAAAGCCTCGGGAATCAGTTCATCGAGCTTGGTGCCGTCGGCTAGCCGCTGGCGGAACAACTCGGTCTGGCCGCGCAACTCTTCGTCGGTCATTGCCGAGATGGTGGGTTCGAAAGCGTTGATCGTCTCCACGATCCGGCCGAGCTTGGCGACATAGCGATCGTTGGCCGAACCGAAGATTCTCTTGGCCACAGTGGCGAGCATGGGACGAACAATTCCTCAAATGGCCCGAGTCAGAAGGGCAGGAAAAAGGGATCGCCCGCGCGCGGGCGATGGTGGCGGGCGATGTAGGGAGCAGCCCCGCCCTAGTCAATTGACCCGGAGAATGTCGCGCCTTAGCGCGTATCGCATGAGCGATTGGACTGGCGGATGCCTGTGCGGGACGGTGCGCTTCCGGCTGGCGAGCGAACCCTATGACGCGGGCTGGTGCCATTGCCGGACCTGCCAGCTCAACAGCGGCTCGCCGGCGATGGTGTTCGCGACCGTCCCTCTTGATGATTATCTGGTCGAAGCCGGGGAAAGCGCGGTCCGCCGCATCGCCTCCAGCAATTTCGGTCACCGGGCGTTTTGCGGCGAATGCGGGACGCCGCTCTATACCCATGTCGACCATCAACCCGACACGATCGATTTCAGTGCTGGGACTTTGGAGGAGCCGGGACGCTTGCGCCCCGGCTTCCACATCTTCTGGGCAAGCCGTGTGCCCTACAATCAGATCGACGACGGCCTGCCGAAATTCGATCGCTTCAGGCCGAATACGGTCGGGCTCGAGGGAACCGAGCCTCCGGAGTAAGCCCGGTTAAGCCTGGCCTGCCTGGGACTGGGCCGCAGCGCCGAGATTGCTCTCCAGCCACTGCTGGATCTGGCTCCGCGGGGCGGCACCGACCTTTTGGGCGACGGCTTCGCCATTCTTGAACAGCAGCATGGTCGGAATGCCGCGAACGCCATAACGGCCGGGCGTGTCCGGATTTTCGTCGATATTGATCTTGGCTACGGTGACCTGATCACCCAGCTCGGCCGCAATTTCCTCAAGCGCGGGCGCGATCATCCGGCAGGGTCCACACCATTCCGCCCAGAAATCGACAAGAACGGGCTTGTCGGCACTGAGCACATCCGCCTGGAAGCTCTGGTCGGTGACGGTCTTGGTATTCTGGCCCATTTGGGACTCCTTGGATTGCGATTTGCAACCGATATGGGAAAGGACTCGGTGAACCTCAACCCGGCAGCGTAATCAGCTCGGGCCCGGCTGTGTAGAGCAATGAAGCCTCAACTCGCCGCCCAGGGAAAATAATCTTGAGGGCTTCGGCATAGGCATCCATCTGGGCGCGATGACCGGGCGGGATCGATGCCAGGTCGGCCGGGATGTTCCGCCCCGTCTTGAAGTCGATCACGCGAACCAGTTCCTGACCGATGCAAAGCCGGTCGACGGTCCCGGCGACAACCCGTCCGTCCTGCAGCGTGGCGGCAATCGGAGCTTCGGCCAGCGAGTCCGGGCCGAACAGGCCGGCGAATTGCGGATCGCCAATGACCCGGCAGGCGGCCTCGGCGATCTCTTCGCGCGCATCGAGCTCGACGCCCATCCGCTCTAACCAGCGCATCGCCAACGAATGGCGATCGCCGGCTGGAACGCCGGGCAGCCGCTCGAAGAGGGAGTGGAGCAGTGTGCCCCGCAGGGCGGCAGCACGAAGCTCGGGGCCGGGCGGCGGAACGGAATCGCGGTCTTCTGCGATCTGCGAAGGAGAGAGCGGCCGCGGCGGACGCGCTTCCACTGGCGCAGGCTGCCGGAGCCAGTGCGGAATGAGGATCGGCTCGATCTCGGGCTTGCCGGCCTTGCGGGGCAGCAAGGCCTTGCCCTCACCCTCCCACACCAAACTACTGCCCCAACCTTGTAGCTCGACCGAGGATGCCCCAAGCGCCTGCATGGCGCGGGCGGCAGTCGCGTGCCAGCTGGCCTGCGGCACGTCGCGCCTGGGCTTGACCCCGGCGATCACCAGCCGTTCGGCGGCGCGGGTCAGCGCGACATAGGCGAGCCGCCAATGCTCTTCCCGGTCGGCATCCTTCGCTGCGTCGAGTATAGCCCGGAAGACCGGGGCGCATTCGTCCTTGCGCGGTCGGATCATCGGGACGTCACCGGCGCCCGCCACGGGCACTTCCACGATTGGCGAGGTCCCTCCCACCTTGTCCGGATCGTGCGTGGCATCGGCGAGGATCACCAGCGGCGCTTCCAGTCCTTTGGCGCCATGGACCGTCATCACCCTGACGGCATTGGACGGAGCCGACGGATCGCGCTTCACTTCCACTTCGCCCTGGCCGAACCAGGCAAGGAAGCGGTCGAGCGAGGCGACTTCCTGCTGTTCGAACAAGAGCGCGCTTGAAACCAGTTCCTCGATCGGGTCGCGTGCCGCCTCGCCCAGACGCCTCAGCAACTTGCGCCGTCCATCGAGCGGGCCTGACAGGATCGTCTCGAGGAAACGAGCGGGCGTCACATAGTCCGCCATCGCCAGCCAGTCGGCGAGAATGGCGTGCGCGTCGGCCCAGTGCGGCTGTTCTTCGCGGCGGCTCGCGAGCTCGGCCCACAGCCTGCCCTCGCGGCCCTGTGCTAGACCGTAAAGCTGCTCCTGGGTCCAGCCGATAAGCGGCGAGACCAGCACATTGGCCAGATTGAGATCGTCGAGCGGCTGCACCGCGAAGCCAATCGCGGCGAGCAGGTCCTTGACCGCCAACGGTTTGTGGAGATGAAGCCGGTCGATACCGGCAACCGGAACCCGCTGGGCGTAAAGTCGGGCAACGATCAGCGAAGCCAGCTCCGTCCGGCTGCGGACCAGGATCATGATGTCGCCGGGCGCCAACGGCCGGCCGGTGGTCGCCAGGATCGGCGCTTCCTCCAGCCAGGCTTTGACGCGCCCGGCAATGGCGTCGGCGTAAAGCCGGGTGGGCTCGTCGATCCAGCCTTCCTCGCCTTCCTCCAGTTCGTCGGAATCGACGATGGGGTCATAGGCCGGCCACAGCTCGACGCAGCCTGGGCGGTTACTGTGAAAGGCCTGGTGCGGATTGGGTGGCGCGCTAAGCCCCATTGCCTGATAGCCAACCTCGCCAATCAGCGCATCGACCAGCTGAAGTACCGGCGGCGAGGAGCGGAAACTGGCGTCGATCGACAGGTCGCGAAACTCGCGGGCACTCACCTCGGCATCGTCGGCGGCCGCTACCAGTTGGCCAGCGCGCGCTGCCACCGTCACCTTGAATCGTTCGAATTCCCTGGGGTCGGTGCCCTGGAAGCTGAAGATTGCCTGCTTGTAGTCACCGACCATGAACAGGGTGCGCCAACGGTCTTCGGTTTCCGGATTGCCCGAGAAAAATTCCTCGGCGAGCGCGCCAATGATTTCCCACTGGTCGCGGTTGGTATCCTGCGCTTCGTCGACCAGGATATGATCGGTGCGCTGGTCCAGTTTGTAGCGAACCCATTCGCCCATTCCCGGCTGGGCAAACAGGCGCCGAGTCCAGGCGATCAGATCGTCGAAGTCGGCCACTCCCGCGGCACGCTTGGCGCGGACATATGCGCGAGCAAATGCCTGGCCAGCGCGGAGGCCGGCAGCCTGTGTTTTCGCCAACTCTGCCGCGCAAACCAAGGTGCGCAGCGACACGCACCAATTCGCGAATTCGATGACCAACTGATCATAGTCGGGCTCGGCTTCGCGCTGCTTCGGTTTGATCGCACAAGGTTCGCCTTTGGCGGTGACAAGGCCGGCCCCGATATCGCCCAGACGATCGTTACGCCACACCGGCGGGGCTGCGAGGAAGGCCGTGAGGTTAGCGACGATCTTGTCCCCGGTCGCAGTGCCCCAACCCCGATTGGCAGCGACCAGTCGTTTGATGAGATCGAGGTCAATTTCATCGTCGTCGAGCCGCCGCATGAGGTCAGCGTCGGGATCGTCGCTCTCGATTCCGATCATGGCGAGCAAGCGGGGTTCGATGGTTGCGGGATCACCAAGCGCTTCCATCGCCTCATGCGCCCGAGCGCAGGCCATCAAATAGCTTTCGGCACCCCCCTCGCCCAGGCGAAGGCTGAGCGCGGAGACATCATCAAGCAGCTGCCGGTCGCCGATCGTTTCGGCCTTTTCGAGCAACTCCGCCAGCGTTCGCCGCACCAACTCCGCTTCCGCCCGCCCCTCGATCGGGCGGAAACCAGCCGCGATGCCCGCTTCCGCCGGAAAGGAGGCCAGAAGCGTCTGGGCAAAGCTGTGAATGGTCTGGACCCTGAGACCTCCGCCGGGCGCCTCGAGCACCTCGGCAAACAGCCGTCGGGCGCGCTCGAGAGCCGGCGGACTATTGTCTTCGTTGAGGGCGAAGAGCTCCTTGCGGAGCGCTTCCACGGGCAATCGAACCCAATGCGCCAGCCGCTCACTGATGCGGTTGGCCATTTCTGCCGCCCCGGCCTTGGTGAAAGTCAGACAGAGGATTGACGAAGGTGGAGTTCCACGCAGCAGCAGGCGCAGCACGCGCGACGTCAACACATGGGTCTTGCCAGTACCGGCCGACGCCGAAAGCGCGGCATGAAACAAGGGATCGGACGCGCCCGCCTGAGCACCTTCGAGCCGGTGGAAAGGTTTAAGCCGGCGGCTCATGCGGCGCTTCCCTTGGCCGCGCGAATTGCATAGGGACGAGGCCGAAGAGCCGGTGAGAGGATCGAATGAGCGACGACGATAGACGCGACGAGGAACGGCGGGCCAAGCTGGTGAAGGCGGGAGTCGCGGTCGGTATCGGCTCGGCGGCGATCGTCGCGGCGCTGCTCTACGCCTCGAAGGTCAAGAAGCCCAAGCGCGGCGGCAGCCAAGACAGTGAAGGCGCGGACTAGGCTAGTCACGGCCATACCATTCCTCCAGCCGCATCAGCTGGTCATAATCTTCGTAAGGTGCATAGGCCGGGTTGAGCTTGGCCTGGAATGGCTCGTCGCCAAGCAGCCATTTCGCGGCAGCCTCGGCAAATTGGACATGGGCGCGGGCAACGAAAGCCTCCGGTCCTTCATCCTTGTCGGGTGACTGGCGATAGCCGATCCGGCCATTCTTCTTCGCCAGCGACCAATATTCGTGTGCGCCGGATTCGCCCTTGATGTCCCCGAAGCCTCCATCGCGGGCGATCAGGGACAACAGGCCGAGCTGCAGCGCGAAGCCCTCCGCGACCGCCTTCTTCGCCGGCGCCTGGCCGGTCTTGTAATCGACAATCGCCAGCTTCCCGTCAGCCAGCCGGTCGATGCGGTCGACGCGGCCATGAAGCGTCACGCCGCCGACCTCGGCCTCGCCTTTCTGTTCTGCCAGGATCGGTGTCCTGCCTGACTCCCTGTCCCGGGTGGATTCCGCAGCGATCCAGTCGATCGCTTCCATCAGCCGGGGCGACCAAAGGGCGCGCAGCATCGGGTGAATCGCTTCATCGGCGATCATTGCCTCGGCGCGCGTCCTAAGCCTGGCCGGATCGCAGCCGTCCTGCTCGAACCAGGCCTCCAGCACTTCGTGGACGGCGGTTCCTTTCCACGCAGCGTGATGTTCGGCATCGATTGGATCAAGCTTTACCAACCGCAGGATGGCTTTTGCGTAGAAGGCAAAGGGATCGGCTTTCAGGCGGTCGAGATCGGTCACCGCGATGCGTTTCGGGCGTACGTCAGCGGGCGGCCGGGGCGCCGGGCGCGCAGCAGGTTCGACAGTCGAGCTTGCATCGAGTGCCGCGGCCAGCCGCTCCAGACGTTGGTCGCGGGTCATCCCGCCGGTCATCGCCTGCAGCCGCAGCCAGAGGCGCGAGGCCACCGTCGGCGAGCGGCTGTCGCGCCGCGCCCGGGTCAGCAGCACGCGCGATGCACCCAATGCGCTCATGAAGTCATGGGCGGCCAGCCCGGTCCGAAACTCGAGTCCCGGCAGCGCAAGCGCCCTTCGGACCTGCGGTGGGAGCCATGGATCGGGGCTTGGAAGCGACGGCCAAACTCCCTCGTTCATCCCGCCAAGGATCATCAGGTCGGCCTTTTGCAGCCGCGCTTCGAGCAAACCCCAGATATAAACGCGCGGATGGCCTCCGTAGGGCCTGCGGACTGGAAGCGCGTCCATCAGGCCGCGCAGCAGTGCCATGACATCGTCGGAAGCAACGGCGATCAGCGCCGCCTCGGCCGATTGTTCTATTTGGGAGAGCAGTTCGGAGGCCATCCGGCCGTCCGGACCGCGCCACGCCGCGTCACCGGCCAGCGGTTGGACAATTTCACGCAAACGCGCGGCGACCTGGGCAAGTGTGGTACCGACGCCCGGCTCCAGGGGCGCAACGAACGCTCGAACATCCTTCCACGCGCGCCCCACGCGCGGCAATTTGAAACGGTCATCGAGACCTTCGAGACTCGGCCGGGGCCGCGGTCCCCGCAAGGCGAGATCGAGCGCGCGAACCTTTTCCAGCCATGACAACCGTTGCTCGCCCTCCCCTCCGACCAGCGGATGCTTCAGCAGGGCAAGCAAAGGTACCGGCGCGAGCCGCTCGACCGAGGCCGCGGCGGCGGCCAAGAGTAGCGTTCCGGCTGGGGTGTGCGACAGCGGTTGGCCTGCGCTGTCATCGGCCTCAATTGCCCAGCGCTCGAGATGTGCGGAAACGCGCTGGGCGAGATCTCGGTCCGGGGTCACCAGGGCTGCTGTCCGGCCTGGCGTTTCAATTGCATCGCGAAGAGCAATGGCGATGGCCTGGGCTTCGCTTGCAGGGTCGGCCAGTTCGGCCACTCGGATGCCAGTCAGCCTTCGGCCGGCCGGAGCCAGCAGCGTCCATTTCTCGCTGAACCGCGGGGCCGACATGGCATTGGCCACCGCCCGGCTGCGGGCGACGGGCGACGATACGCGGCCACCACCGCGCCATGGCCGGACTTCCTGACGGGCCACGGCGATCCGGTCGAGTAGCTGTTTCAGATGGTATTGCGGATGACTCTCCTCGCCGCGCCCGTCCTCGTCCGGTCCCAGCGCTTCCCATTCCGACCTGGGCATCGAACGCTCGTCAGCCAGCGCCGGAAGGATCGCCGCCCCCTGTGCAAGCCGGGCCACCCGACCAACCAGCGCAGCGATCGCCGGGGCGGACGTTGTAATACCTGCGGCGACGGTAAAGCCGTCAGGCGTTTGGCTTTCCCAGCGCTCGGCCAGCGCATGCAAAAGCCTGCTACGTCGACCGGCCAGGTCGATCAGCCCGCGTTCGGCCAGCAGCTTTGGCCAACGGTCAAGTACAGCCTGGAATCTCTCGATCGACTGATGCCAGTGGCCGGCCATTTCGGAGGCTTCGCCTACTGCTTCCGACAGGCGCGACGAGGGCACCTCCGCGACGGCCAGCGCATCCATTGTGCGCGCCAGTTCCGCGGCTAGCCGCATGGCTTCGGCTGCGCTTTCGCCATCGGCGCGAAGCAGACGGGCAAGCAATAATTGCCGCTGCAAAGGATCGATCGCCGGCGGAATGTCGTCAGCAAGTTCGAGCGGGTCCAGCGCGCCGCCGATCCGTTCGCCAATATCCGGATCGCCAATCGCGATCAGCCGCGGCAGAACCAGTCCACCATTGCTGGCCCTGACAAATGCTTCAGTGAGCGTTCGCACGGCGCGATTGTTTGGCAGGAGAATTCGGCCGCGGGCGAGCGTCTGGGGATCCCGGCCAAGCGCGTCGATCAGTCCAACGGCAAGAGCATCCGCGAAGCTGCGGTGCGCGGGAATTGAATAGACGAGCGGGTCGTTGGGACGCCGGCGATCAAACAACCAGCCCTCAGCCATGCTGGAGGGCGCGCTCCGTGGCCTTTATCGCGGCGGGGTTTCCGACGTCGAACCACAGCCCCTGGTGGACCGCGCCAAAGCAGCGGCCCTCCCCAATCGCCCGGTCCCACAGGATGTTGGTCGAAAACGCCCCCTCGGGCGCATCGCGCAGCAGCCGCTTCGACACGATCTGGATTCCAGTAAAAACGAACGGAGCGACCTTGCCCTTCTGGCGCCGCGTCAGCCGTCCGTCAGCCTTCATGTGGAAGTCACCCGGCCCGCGATTATTCCCGGCCCGTGCCTGCGGGACCACCAGCAACAACGCGTCCATGTCCTTGTCTCGCCAGAGAGAGGCAAGCAGGTGAAGCGTGTCGGCGGGACCGTCGACCCAAAAATTGTCGCTGTTGATCACCAGGAACGGGTCGGCATCGATCAGCCTGTCGGCCTGGATGAGCCCGCCCCCGGTTTCCAGCAGCAGCTTGCGCTCGTCGCTGATCCTGACATCGAGATCGCTGGCCCTGGCCTTCAAATGGGCTTCCAACGCGTCGGCAAGATAATGGACGTTGACGACAATCTTGTGCACGCCGGCGGCGCGCAGCCGATCGAGCGCATGGTCGATCAGCGCCTTGCCAGCCACTTCGACCAGCGGCTTGGGACGGGTTGCGGTCAGCGGGCGCATACGCTTGCCGAGACCCGCCGCCATGACCATGGCCGTGTCGGGAACGGCAGCCACAATCTCGGGCCGAACGGCCAGCGCGCGCGCCTTGCGGTTCATGCCGCTTCCGTCCACGCCGCCGAGCGCGCCGAGGCCGGCACATTATTCTCAAACCATATCCTGAGCGGTTCCAGGCCGGGCCGTGCAAGATCACGCTCCAGCAGCCCCCACATCCGCGGCTGGAATTGTTTGTAACGGTCCTTCCCGTCGCGCTTCCACAATCGGCAAAACACACCGAGGATGCGGGTGTTGCGCTGCGCCGCGAGGGCCCAATAGGCGCGCTCGAACCGATCGTCTGCGCCAGTGCAATCGCGATAGCGATCGATCATTTCGCGTTCCAACTCCAGCGGCACATCACGACGGGCATCTTCCAGCACTGACACCAGGTCGTAGGCCGGATGACCGGCCAGCGCGTCCTGGAAATCGAGCAATCCGAACCGTCCAATTCCCCCTCTTCCGTCGACCAGCATGACATTTTCGGCATGATAATCGCGCAGCACGGTGACAGGAGCGAGACCGTCGTTGGCGACAGGCTCGAGCACTTCGCGCCAAGCCTGATCCCAGCCCGCCTGGTCGAACCGGTCGAGGCCGACGGCAGGTGCATACCATTCCGGGAATAGCTGAACCTCGGCCAGCCATTCGGCGAGCCCATGCTTGGGCAGGCCCTCCATCGGCGGCTGGCGATGCAAATGAACCAGCACATCGACCGCGGTTTCATAAAGCTCCCGTTCGGCCTCGGGATCGGCATCGAGCGCTTCGCGCATCCGCGCATCGCCCAGATCGTCAAGCAGCAGCAATCCGCGGTCGATATCAGCGGCGAGGACTTTCGGCGCGACCAGGCCGATCTGTTCCAGCCAGCCCGCTACCGCGACGAACGGCCGGACGTCTTCCTGGGGTGGAGGCGCGTCCATCAACACCGCTCGCCGTTCCCCTGCGAGAATGCGGAAGTAGCGGCGGAAGCTTGCATCGCCGGCCAGCGGCAGGATCTCAGCGTCGCTCCAGCCGTGGCGGGAAAGAAAATCGGAAGCGGACTCGGGTGGAATCATCGGGGAGGCCATCGCCCTTCCCATGCCGCCGGCACCTCCGCTGTCAAGGCGCGCGCACCGTCTTCCAGCACTTCGAGCGACAGGGCGAGCGCCCGGGGCCACGGCTTGCGGCCGGCATGCTCCGGCCATTCGACCAGCAACACGCCTTCTTCACCGGCATCATCGAGGCCGAGTTCGTCGAGCTCGGAAGGATCATCAATGCGATAGAGATCGACATGCCACACCGGCAGTTCCAGCATCTCATAGGGCTGGACCAGGGCGAAGCTGGGACTGGGCACTTCACCTTTGTGGCCCAGCGCCGCCAAAAGTCCGCGCACCAAAGTGGTTTTGCCAGCCGACAGCGGACCCGACAGCGTCACCACATCGCCGGGCCCAACTGCTCCCGCAAGCTTTCGGCCGAAAGCGAGCATCGCCTTCTCGTCCTTGATCCTCATTGCGGGGCGCGCGGAATGGTGAGCGAAACACTGGTGCCCTTGCCGATCGCCGATTCCAGCTCGACTGCACCGCCATGGGCCTCGATGAACTGGCGGGTAAGCGGCAGGCCAAGGCCGAGTGCGGCCTCACCCCTGACTCCGGAGCGGTGGAAACGGGCGAACACCTGAGCCTGGTCCTCCTTTGGGATTCCCGGTCCGTCATCGACGACCGTTACGACGGCCTGCTCGTCGTCACCGCTTGCCCTGAGCCACACATGCCCGCCGTCATCGGTGTAAGCGACGGCATTGCGAAGAATATGCTCGACCGATTCCCGCAAACGGCGGGCATCTCCGATGACGCTGCCTGCGCTCGGCTCAAGATTGACCTCCAGCTTCTGGCCCTTTTCTTCGGCGCGAGCGCGCAGCGCCTCGCAGGCGGCGCGGCACATACCGGCAATGTCGACGCGCTCGCGTTCCAGTACGACGCCTTGCGTATCGCCCTGGGTCAGGTCGAGCACGTCGTTTATCAGCTTCGACAGGCGGTCGACCGATTCCAGTATCGCGCCGACATAATCCGACGCCGCCGGGGGCAGCTTGCCGGCATATCCCGCCGCCAACATTTCAGCGAACCCGCCGATCGACGTCAGCGGAGTTCGAAGCTCGTAGCTCATGTTTGCGACGAAATCGGTCTTGACCCGGTCTGCCTCCTCGAGCGCAGTTGCCCGCTCCCGAAGCGCGGCCTCGATCCGGCTGGAATCGGTGACATCGATCATCGTGAACAACGCATTTCCGTCGGGCAAAGGCACTGCGGCAAAGTCGAGGTGGCGCCCATCGGTCAGCGACAATCGGCCGGTCCCGGACTGGCGGCCGCTGGTGGTCGACCGAACCAGCTCGCGCACCTGGGCGGCGGCGGTCGGATTGACCAGCCTCTTGGCCATGGCCGGGACCAGTTCGTCGACGCGCGGATGCTCCGCCAGCCAGCCTTCGTCGAGGTCCCAAAGCTCGCTGAACCGACGGTTCCATAGGTAAAGCCGTCCGTCCGAAGCGAACACGCTGATCACTTCGAACAGATTGTCGAAGGTCGCGGCGCGAACGCGCAACAGAGTATCGCGCGCCGAAGCCAGCCGGACCTGCTCGGTGCGGTCCTCGAAGATCAGCCTGAGGCCACCGTCGGGCAATGGCTGAGCAAGCAGTCGAAGATGGTCGCCGTTGGCTAGGATCCAGTCTTCCTCGATGGTCTCTTCGGCGGACGTGAACCAGTCGCGCCGCTCGGCCTTCCAGGCCGGGAAATCGCGGACTTCGGGCAAGCGGCCATTCTCACGCATCCGCTCCACAACCCGGTCGAATTCCGGCCTTTCCGACAGCCATTCGGGCTCCAGCTGAGCCATGATCGCGAACGGCTGATTGAAGAAAGCGAGTTGCCGCTCACCGTCGAACTGTACCGCGCCGGCGGTCATGCGGTCCGCCAGCTCGCGTTGCGATTCCTGGTGCCGGGCCAGTTCGATCCGGGCATCCTCCAGATCCTGGATGTCGACCGCGAAGCCGGCGACAGCACCCGTAGGCAAGGGCACATCGACGATCCGCAGCATCCGCCGCTCCTGGCCGATGGTCGCCGGCTGGGTCCGCGAATAGGGCCGCCCGCTTTCCAGTGCGACCTCGGCCCCGGCGCGGGCGCTATCCGACCCGACGGCATCGATCAGCTCATTGCCTCGTTCGATCACTTCGGCTGCATCGCGGCCCTGGACAGCAGTGACGAAAGCGGCGTTGACCAGACCGAGGCTGAGGTCGGGCCCGCGATACCACATTGGGAAGGGCGCGCTTTCGATCAGGTGGGTGAGCGCATCCAGGGCACCTTCGGTCTGGTCGAGCCGGCGGATCAGCTTGACCCGCTCGGCATCGGCGTCGCTGATGTCGAACAGCCAGACCAGCACCGAACCAGGCTTGGCGGGAGGCGGCGCCAACTCGGCGCGCAACTCGACGATCTTGCTACGGCCGGCCAAACGCAATTGCCGGCGGATCGCAGCGCCGCTCAACCGGACATCGTCCAGGACTTCGCCAAAGGCGGCGAAGTCCTCGCGATCGAAACCATGATCGTCGCCGGCCAATTGCTCCAGCCGTTCCGGCGGCGAGGGAAGCCCAAGTTCGCGAACCAGCTTTGAATCAGCCTCGATACTTCCGTCGCCAAATACCAGCAGCGCACGCGCCGGAGCGGCATCAAGAAGCGCACGCATGGTTCGTGCGGCGCCGAGCACCGACTGTGCGCGGCGAAGCCGGCGTGCCGCAAGAATGGCCAATGCCGCCGCGAGCGCGACCCATAAAGCGGCGATGACAATGATTGCCGCAGCAGCCTGTGCGCCGACGATCACCCTGCCCTGCCCCCGCAAATCATGAGACATTCATAGGGCCGCTGGAGAGACACAGTAAAGCAGCGCAATATTGCTCAGTCTCATCAACCCAGCGCAATGCTGCGTGATAAAATCGCCACAGTCATTTGAAAACGGGCCGCCGTTCGTCGAGCCTCGATTGATCATTAACGGCAAATATCCAAGCCTCGCCGCCTTGTCCTGTTCAAAGCGTAAAAAAGGGGTGTTTCACTATGAGGATGAAGCTGCTCGGCGCGACCGTGCTCCAATCGGCCGCATTTACCAGTGCCGTGATGCTGGCCCAGCCTGCCTTCGCGCAGGACGTTCCGCCGGCGGATCAGGATGCCGCAGCAGCAGAGCAACCCGCACCAACGGCGGCAGCTAACCAAGGTGTCGACTGCGCCACCAACCCCAGCGACCCCAATTGCGCCGCCATTGTCGTCACGGGTTCCCGCATCAAGCGCCCCAACCTTGAATCGACTGTTCCAATCACATCGGTTCAAGGCGACGCATTCTTCGAAACCGGACAGACATCTGTCGGCGATACGCTGAACGAGCTTCCGGCCCTTAGGAACACGTTCAACCAGTCTAACTCGACTCGCTTCCTCGGCACGTCGGGTCTCAACATCCTGGATCTTCGCGGCCTCGGTACGCAGCGCACCCTGACGCTGGTGAACGGCCGCCGTCACATTGCTTCGAACATCCTCGGCAACGCGGTCGAAGTCGACACCAACACCATCCCAACCGACCTGATCGAGCGCGTTGACGTCGTCACCGGCGGCAATTCCGCGATCTACGGTTCCGACGCGATCGCCGGCGTCGTGAACTTCGTCCTGAAACAGGATTATGAGGGTCTGCAGGTGCGCGGCCAGGGCGGCATCAGCAAATATGGCGACGCCGGCAGCTATTATATAAGCGCGCTCGGCGGCACGAATTTCGCCGACGGCCGCGGCAATGTCGCGCTCAATTTCGAATATGCCCGCCAGGACGATTTCTACGCTTCCCAGCGTGGCAAATGCTTCAGGAACGTGTGCGGTTTCTTCCAGGTTGAAGAAGATCCGGTTGGCGAGTCATCGGACGGCACTCCCGACCGCAGGTTCTTCGAAGACGTGCGGTTCGTTTATTACGCCAATGGCGGCACCGTTTGGTCCGGGCCCTATTTTGGCTATTTCACTTATCTGGAAGGCACCAATAACCGCCAGCCCGGTTTATTCGTCAATCCTTATATCTTCCAACCTGACGGAACGCTCGCGCCACAGACTGGCGAGCGCATCGGCGTGCCATATTTCGGTTATTTCCTGGGCGGCAATGGCGACAATGCTCGTGACGGAAAGCAGTTCGGGCTGTCGCCAGCCCTGGATCGCTACGCGTTCAACCTGATCGGCCATTATGAGGTCTCGCCGGCGCTGGTGCCGTTCGTCGAGGCGAAGTGGGTTCGGACGGACTCGCTTGGTAATGCGTCGGGTCCGTTCTTCACTCCGTCGACATCCGAGGTTTATCCGGACGGCCATCCGCTGGGAGACGATCCAAGCACACCCAATGTCAACGAAGCCTTCAGCCGCGACGTATTTTTCACAGACAATCCATTCCTCAACCCCCAGGCTCGCGACGTCTTGGAAGGACATGGTCAGAGCTATTTCTACATGTACCGTAATTACCTGGATTTGGGGAACCGTGAGGAAAAGGCTCGCCGCGACACCTTCCAGATCGTCACCGGCGTACGCGGCGATTTCAATGACGACTGGTCGTACGAAGTCTCGCTGAATTACGGCAAGCTGAAGGAAAAAACTCGCATCTTCGGCAACGTCAACACGCAGCGATTCCTGCTGGCCAAGGACGCTGTCGACGACGGCACGGGCAATATCGTCTGCCGTGCGAAAATCGACCCTGATTATGCCATACCGCTGGCCAATAATCTGGATCCTGCATTCGCCGCGGCCCAGCTCGCCAACGATGTCGCAAACTGCGTGCCGTTGAACCCGTTCGGATCCGGCAACATCAGCCAGGCCGCAAAGGACTATATCCTTCAGGATTCGCTGGCCAAGGGCTGGATCAAGCAGTTTGTGGTGAACGCCTTTGTTTCGGGCGACACGAGCGAGTTCATCAATCTGCCTGGCGGCGCGATCGGTTTCGCGCTTGGCGCAGAGCATCGCAACTACGACGTCAGCTACAAGCAGGATGATTCCACGGCGGCCGGCATGACTTTCTACAACGCGATTCCCGACTTCACCCCACCGACGTTCAAGGTGAATGAAGTCTTCGGCGAAATCCGGCTACCGATCCTGAAGGATCAGATCATCCACGAGCTGACCCTTTCGGGGGCAGCGCGCTACGCAAAGTACAAAACGTTCGGCGGCGTGTGGGCGTATAACATCGGCGGCGAACTCGCTCCGACCCGAGATATCCGCTTCCGCGGCAATTTTTCGCGAGCGGTACGCGCGCCAAGTCTCGCGGACGCTTTCACGCCGCTGGGCTCGAACTTCACACCGGCGCCGGAAGATCCCTGCGCTCTGGATAACCGGGCACAGGGATCAGAATTCCGGGAGGCCAATTGCCTAGCGGCCGGCGTGCCGGCGGATTTCAACTTCGAATATACCCGGTCGCTTGCCTATCTGTCGGGCGGCAACGCGGACCTGAAACCGGAAAGCTCGGATTCGATCACGCTGGGCGGCGTTCTCACGCCGCGCTGGGTCCCCGGCTTCTCCTTGTCGGTCGATTACTACAACATCACCGTCCACGATGTGATCACCTCGCCTTCTGCCCAGGCCGTGATCAACGCCTGTTATGACTTGCCCGACCTCGACAATCCCTTCTGCCCGCTGTTCGAGCGTGCGGGACCGGGCGGCGGACCGGGCGGCGAAGAAGAAGGGCGGATCATCGAGAATAGCTTGCATCTCATCCCGCTGAACTATGCGAAGCTCAAGGTGCGGGGCCTCGACTTCGAAGCAGCATATCGAGGCAGGCTGTTCGACATCGGCATGCTCGATACGCGCGTGATTTGGACTCATGTTCTCCAGAACGACCAGTTCCTCGACCCCACCGATCCGGGTATTGCGGACCAAATCCTTTTGGAACTGAATGACCCGAAGGACGAGTTCAGCTGGAACACCACATTGAAGACGGGCAAGTTCTCGTTCGGTTATCAGCTGCGCTACATCGGCAAACAGCTGCTCAACGGAACCGAGTATGAAACCTGGTTCTCGAAGCAGGGTCGCCCGGCCCAGGATCCTGATTTTGCCGATCAGAAATTCTATCCGACGATGTGGTACCACGACGTTCGGGCAGCGATCGATGTCAGCAATAACTATAATTTCTATGTCGGCATCGACGATATCACCAATGAAAAGCCTCCGCTCGGAGCAACCGGCATTGGCGGTGGCACGGGCGTCTTCCGGAACATCGGACGCTTCTTCTACGCCGGCTTCAAGGCTCGGTTCTAGGCGGTCATTCAAATCTTCGGGGGCCGGGACAAGAGCCCGGCCCCTTTTCTTTTTGCCAGCGTGCAACCGAATGAAATCCTTTTGTTTTCCGGTGTAGGCTGTGCTTGGACGGGCAAATGAATGATTCCCCCGCTCAGGGCACGGCAACCATTGAAGAGGCCTTGGCCAGCGCGCGCCGCCTGACACCTTCCAATCCAAAGGCCGCAGTCCGTCAGGCCCGCGAGATCATCCGCGTCGAGCCATCGATCGCCGAGACTTATTTCATCCTTTCGGCGGCGCTGCGCCTGACCGGGGACGTGGCGGGAGCAAATGACGCCGAACAGCAGGGTATACGGATTTCCAAAGCCGACCCCGTGCTGGTCCGCGTGGCGCAATATCTAGCCACAGATCAGCTGTCGAACGCAGAGCGCCTGCTCGGCCTATTTCTCAACGACACTCCGCACGATCCCGAAGCACTGCGATTGTCTGCGCGACTGGCGACCTCACGGGGAAAGTTGGCAAGGGCGCAAGAATTTCTCCGGCGATCATTGCATCTTGCACCATCGTTCGATGAGGCAGCGAATGACCTTCGCAGTTTGTTCAGGGCCCAGGAACAGGCCCTTGCCGTCCCCTCGTCCGCAGCCGACGAGCCGCCGGTTGGAACGGACGAATTCGATGACGCGCTTCGACGCAACGAGCAGTTGGTGGCCGAGCGGCCGGGCAATCCGGACCATTGGCTGAGCTATGGCCATGTGCTGCGGATCTCGGGTCGCGCGCAGGAGAGCCTTGACGCTTACCGGCGGTCTGTTGAGATCAATCCAGCCTACGGTCAGGGGTGGTGGTCGCTGGCCGATCTGAAGACTTTCAAGTTCGCGCCCGACGATATCGAAACCATGCTCCAGGCTGTTGAAAGTAGCAGCACAAGCAAGCAGCAGAGCAGTCTAATCCAATTTGCCCTCGGCAAGGCGTATCGCGACCAGGGCGATTTCGCCGCGTCATTCCGCCACTATGAGAGTGCGAACAAGCTGAAACGCAGTCTGGTGACATACTTCGCCAATTCCGTGGAAGATCATGTCGCAAAGTCAAAGGCGCTGTTTACCCCGGAATTTTTCGAGAGCCGCAAGGGCTCCGGGCTGGCGACCAGGGAGCCGATCTTCATCATCGGCATGCCGCGTGCCGGCTCGACACTGGTCGAGCAGATCCTGTCCTCCCACAGCCAGGTCGAGGGTACCGAGGAACTGTTCGAGCTGATCCTGCTCACCGAATTCCTTGCCGACGGCCATGTAGCCGGCATGGAAGCTCCGCCCTATCTGAACAAGCTGACCGGGCTCGCTCCTGACGAAATGTCTGCGATGGGAGCGTCCTATATTTACTCGACGCGATCGAAGCGCCAATCGAAACGCCCCCACTTCACCGACAAGATGCCGTCCAACTGGCTTCACGTCGGCCTCATCCAGATGATCCTTCCGAACGCCTACATCGTCGACGTCCGCCGCGATCCGATGAGCTGCTGCTTTTCCAACTTCCGGCAAAACTTCGCGAGCGGCAAGAATTTCGCCTACGATCTCGAGGACCTCGGCCGCTACTATTCGGCCTACGTCGAGCTGATGGCGCATTACGACCAGGTGCTGCCGGGGCGAATCCACCGGGTGAATTACGAGAGGCTTACGGCCAATCCCGAGGAGGAAATCAGGAAGCTGCTCGCCTATTTGGACCTTCCGTTTGAGGAAGCCTGTTTGCGGCAGCATGAAAATCCGCGGGCAGTAAAGACATCCAGCTCGGAGCAAGTCCGCCAGCCGATCTATTCCAGCTCAAGTGATGAGGTTCGTCCGTACGAACCGTGGCTTGAGCCCCTCCGTACTGCTCTCGGCGATGTGGTCGATTTCTATCCAAATGTGCCCGAGCGATGGGCACAGGCGTGAGCGCGACGATTCAATCGGAAGGAAGCAAGGAGCAGGCCCTCCTGAATGGGCGACGGCTGCTAGCCAGCGACCCCGCGTCCGCGGAGCGCCAGGCACGGATTATCATCGAAGGCGATCCTGAATGCGTCGATGCGCGTAGCCTCCTTGGATTGGCGCTTCGGCGCCAAGCCCGGATCGAAGAAGCGCGCCATGCGGAGCAGGAGGCTGTCGATCTGTCGATGTTCCAGCCTCCCTTGTTCGAAGCGCTTATGACGCTGGCGCAACAACAGCCTGGCAAAAGCCATCGCCTCGCCCTGAAGTTCCTCGAGGAACATCCCGAAAATGCCGCAGCCATGCGGATGGTCGCCGAAGTCGCGGCGCGAATGGGCCAATTCGACCAGGCGGAGCGCTTTGTAGAAGGGGCGCTTGCCGTCGCGCCCGACTATGATCGTGCGATAGCCCTCCGGGAGGCACTTGCTCAGGTTCGATCAGGCGGGGAAGTCAGCAAACCGGGCTCGTTTCGCAGCAGAATCGCCTGGCCGGATGAAAAGCCCGGAGCGCGGCTGATTGACGAGGGTCTGCAACTCTACGGGCGCCTCGTCCAGCGATACCCGGACAATCCGGAACATTGGGTGAGTTATGGCCACGTGCTCCGGACGATCGGTGAGCAGGATGAGGCTGTCGCGAAATATCGGCGTGCGATCGAAGCTCGACCCAGCGCTGGTGAGGCCTGGTGCGCGATCGGCGACCTCAAAGCCTCCCGGTTCACCGAAACCGATCTCGATACGTTGAAGCAGCTGGTGCGGACGCCCGGTGTAAGCGAAACCGATCTGGCACAACTCTTCTTCGCTCTCGGACGTGCGTCCGAACAGTTCGGAGACTATCAATCGTCTTTCGAAGCCTATGTTGAGGGCAATCGGTTGCGGTCGCTTTCGAGCGATCATGATCCCGATGCCATCACTCGCCTCGTCGATAAATCGATTGCGCTGTTCGACCGCAACTATTTCGCCCAACGCCAACATGGTGGAGAATCTGCCCCCGATGCCATCTTCGTACTCGGGCTGCCTCGCTCCGGGTCGACTCTGATCGAGCAAATTTTGTCGTCCCATCCGGATATCGAGGCGACCGGCGAGCTGTCGGAGATATCCAACCTTGCAGACCTTCTATCCGACGAGAAAACGGCCGTCGCCGAGGGCGGCGCATATCTCGAACACCTCGCTGAATTGCCGGGAGCGGAACTACAGCGGCTTGGCCGTGCCTATCTATGGAATGTCGGTTTGAAGAGGCGAGCGGATAAGCCGTTCTTCATCGACAAGATGCCGAACAATTGGCTGCACATCGGTTTCATCCTGTCGATCTTGCCCAATTCAAAGATCATCGACGCGCGCCGGCATCCGCTTGCCTGTTGCTTCTCAAACTACCGGCAATTTTTTGCGGCGGGCCAGGAGTTTACCTATGACCTGCACGACATCGGCCGTTTCTATTCGGATTACATCCGCATGCTGGCCCATTTCGATGTGATCGCTCCGGGCAGGATCCATCGCGTGATCCATGAGAATTTGGTGACCGAGCCCGAATTCGAGATTCGCAGAATGCTCGATTATCTTGGGGTCGCTTTTGACGATAGTTGCCTGCGGTTTCACGAAAACAAGCGTGAGGTTCGGACAGCCAGTTCCGAACAAGTAAGGCGCCCGATCAACCGCGAGGGGCTCGAGCAATGGCGAGCATTCGATCCGTGGCTCGGACCGCTAAAGCAGGCTCTGGGTCCTATTGCCGACTGCTATCCCGTCGTTCCGAACGAGACTTGAGCGCAAGCGATGCATTGCGACCCCTCCCCCAGGGGTATCCCACTGATTGGGATTAAGATTTTTGAGTGCTCCGTCACCTGAATGTGGCATTAATGTAACATCGCAGTAGGAATCTCTTTTTTCACCCCAACTGACAGTATGAAAATTCCGCCGCTTCGCCGATGAGGGGCTGGGAAATTTACACCTAGGGGTCTCAAAACATGACTAAGAGGATGCTGTTGGGAGCAACGGCTCTCCAGACATTCGCCGCTTGCGGTCTTGCCTTTATTGCCACTCCGGCATTTGCTCAGGACGCTGCGCCGCCACCCACGACTACGGAACAAGCAACCGACCAGGACACTCCTGCTCAGGACGCCGCTTCGGGCACTCAGGAAGTGTTGCAGAAGTCGGCCGAGAGCGAGGACAAGGCGATCGTCGTTACCGGTTCGCGCATCCGCCGTCCGAACCTTGAATCGCAGGTTCCGATCACCTCGATCAGCGGCGAATCGTTCATTCAGCAATCGTCGATCAGCATCGGCGACACGCTGAACGAGCTACCGCAGCTCCGCAGCACTTTCGCCCAGTCGAACCCAGGTCTCGGCATCGGCATCGCCGGCCTCAACCTGCTCGACCTTCGCGGCCTCGGCACGGTCCGCACCCTGACGCTGGTCAACGGCCGCCGTCACGTCGGCGCCGACATTCTCAACAACGCCGTTTCGCCCGACGTCAACACCATCCCGAACGACCTGGTCGACCGCGTCGACATCGTCACCGGCGGTAACTCGGCCGTGTACGGTTCGGACGCCATTGCCGGTGTCGTCAACTTCATCTTGAAGCGCGATTTCACCGGCCTGCAGGTTCGCGGCAATGCAGCGACCTCGTGGGAAGGTTTCGGCGGCAACCAGTATGTTTCCGCAATGTACGGCCACAATTTCGACGATGGCCGCGGCAACGTCACGGTTCATGGCGAATATGCCCATCAGGACCGCATCTTCGCTTCGGACATTCCGTGGCTGCGCAGTCAGGACGGCTTCCTGGTGGTCGACGTCGATCCGGCGCTTGCAATTGACCGGCACGGCAGTGACGATGTTGCGGACCGCACCTTCTTCAGGGACATCCGCAGCGCCAGCATCAATCGCTTCGGCCTGATCCCGATCAACCAACGGCCCGCCGACGCGGATTGCGGCACGGGCCTGGGTCCCTCCGATGGCGCGGCCACGACAGTCGGCGGCTCCCCTTATAACTGCACCTTTGTGTTCGATGCGGCTGGCAACCTGTTGCCGCAGACCGGCACCCGCGTTGGTACGGGCATCATCGGCAGCATCGTAGGCGGCAATGGCCAGACTGGCCGCGAAGCCCAATTGCTGTCGGTGCTGCCGAAGATGGACCGGGTGAATTTCAACCTGCTGGGTCACTACACCGTCAGCGATGCGTTCGAGCCGTTCGTCGAAGCCAAGTGGGTTCGCGTCAAGACTCGCGGATCGAACTTCGGCCCGTCCTTCATCCAGGGCCAGCAGACTCAGTTCGACTCCCGCGAGCGCGTCCGGATCGACAATCCGTTCCTGACCCCTGCCCAGCGGACCACGATCGCCAACGAGATCCTGGCTTCACACTGCAACACCAGCCTCACCGCTGCGTGCCCCAATACCTCCACCGATCCGGGCACCGGGTTGACCATTCTCGGCAACCTTACGGCTGCTCAACAGGCGCAGATCGCGGCCGGTACCTACCGCTTCGTGATTGCCCGCCATCTGGCGGACTCGGGCATCCGCGACGAGGAATTCAAGCGTGACACCTATCGCGTGGTTGGCGGCGTCCGCGGCAACTTCAACGATGACTGGAACTACGAAGTTTCGGTCAACTACGGGAAGATGAAGGAAGACACGACCACCTTCGGCTTCGTCGACAAGCAGCGCTTCATGCTGGCGATGGACGCCGGGATCGATCCTGCAAACCCGGGCGCAGGCATTCAGTGCCGCGCGAAGTTTGCTCCATTGGCGGCTAATGGCGATGCTTTCGGCGGAACCGCCGCGAATATTGCTCGTCTGCCTCAGGACATCGCGGCCTGCATTCCGTACAATCCGTTCGGCGGGCGCGATAATAAGGCGTCTGCGGCCTACTTCACCTACAACGCCCGCAACAAGGCGTGGATGAGCCAGCTGGACATCCTCGGCTTCGTTGCCGGCGATTCCAGCCAGCTGTTCGAACTTCCAGGCGGCCCCGTCAGCTTTGTGATCGGCGGCGAATATCGCAAGGAAAAGAATAGCTACAAGCAGGATCCGTTCGTGGCGGACGGCTTCACCAACGGCGTTTCCATCGGCGACTTCGATCCGGATCCGTTCAAGGTGAAGGAGCTCTATGGCGAAATTCAGGTTCCGATCATGAAGGATGAGCCCTTCTTTGAAGACCTGACGCTGAGCGGCGCAGGGCGTCTGTCCTGGTATGGCGGCGCGATCGGTACGGTGAAAACGTACAACATCGGCCTCGAATGGGCCCCGGTCCGCGACCTCCGCTTCCGCGGTAACTACGGCCGCGCGATCCGCGCCCCGAACGTTTCGGAAACCGGCTTCCCGGTCGTTCCGAACTTCGCACCGGGCTTCATCGATCCGTGCCAGACGGCAAACATCGCCAACAATCCCAACCGTCCGGCGAACTGTCTGGCCGACCTCGGTGCACTCTTCGGCACGCTGCCGAGCGTCACCATTTCGCTGCCCATCTTGAGCGGCAGCAACCCTGACCTCCTGCCGGAAAAATCGAATTCCTACACGGTCGGTGCGGTCATCCAGCCGCGCTGGGTCCCGGGTCTTTCGATCAGCGTCGACTGGTACAAGATCGTCGTGAACGACGTGATCGTCTCGCTCAGCGCCCAGACGATCGTCAACAGCTGCTACGACGCACCGAACCTGAACAACCCCTTCTGTGGGCTGTTCCAGCGTTGGCAGGGTCCAGGCCTCGGTCCTTTCGGCGAAGTGCCGGGTCAGGTCCTGGGGAACTCACTGCTGTCGGGGCCCCAGAACTTCGCCAAGCGCGTCCGCAAGGGTGTCGACACGGAAGTGGCGTATCGCACCGACATCGGTCCGGTGAAATTCGATACCCGGCTGATCTACACGCACAATATCCAGATCAGCAATTTCGAGAACCCGACCTTCCTGTCGCTTGAGAACAGGATTCTAGGGGAGCTCGGCGATCCGCAGGATGAGTTCCGCTGGGATGTCGCGGGGACCTATGGTCCGTTCACCCTCGGCTATCAGATGAGCTACATAGGCAAGATGGCCGTTTCCGCCGCCTATGAAGACCAGAATAAGGCGTCGGGCGCTTGCAACCCGATTACCGGAGCCTGCCCGCCGTTCAACGCGGACTTTGCGGATGACAAGAACTATCCGGCGGTCTTCTATCATGACATCCGCCTTGATTATAACATCAAGAGCCTGGGCGGCCTTGGGAAGGACTATCTGTTCTTCTTCGGTATCGACAACTTCACCAACAAGAAGCCACCGTTGGGCACGACCGCGACTGGCGCGGGCAGCGCCATCTACAACGTCCTCGGGCGCCGGTTCTTCGCCGGGTTCCGGGCGCGCTTCTAGTCCGATCGATAATCACTCAAACCTTTTGGCCGGGGCATTTGCCCCGGCCTTTTTTTTGTAGCGGGCGCGAAGAGCCGCTGCCAACAAGGGGCCATGGCTGAAGGGATAGTCGACCGGGCCCAGGCGCTGTTTGCGTCAAGGCAGTTTCGCCAGGGCATGGACCTGCTGGGTCAAGCCGCTCGGAGTGGTGATGCCGGCGCGCTGGAAATGCTCGCCGCCATGGCTTTGTCGGGCGACATGGTGAACCGGGACCTAGCGCTGTCCCGCGACCTTTATGGCAAGGCCGCACAAGCCGGCAGCACATCGGCGGCCGCGACTTACCGGGCGTTCGTCGCCAACGGGACAGGTGGTGCCGCCGATTGGGGCGCAGCGATCAAGCTATTGGAAGGGGCTGCGCAATCCGATGCAGACGCGGTGCGCGAAATGAAAGCGATCCGCGCGATGCAGCTTGGCGAGGCTGGGGAGCCGAAAGGCCCCTTCCCCAGCGAGCAGCTCTCATCGTCGCCGGAAGTCCAACTCTTTTCCGGCCTGTTTTCGGCCGAGGAGTGCGATTTCCTGATCGAGCGATCCGCGCCGTCGCTTCGGCCGTCCCTGGTAGTCGATCCGCAAACCGGACAGCAGGTGCCAAATCCGGTTCGTACTTCCGACGCGATCGGATTCCCTCTCGTAAGCGAGAGCCCGGCCATCCACGCGCTCTGCCGCCGCCTGGCGGAAGCCAGCAACACCCACGTCAAACAGGGCGAACCGCTCCAGGTGCTGCGATATCGGCCGGGGCAACAATACCGCCCTCACTTCGACGCGATAAGCGATTCCGAAAACCAGCGTGTGCTGACGTTCCTGGTCTATTTGAATGACGATTATGAGGGCGGCGAGACAGAATTCCTGTCCACCGGCCTCAAGGTGAAAGGCAAGAAGGGGGACGGCCTGCTGTTCCGCAACGCCGATTCTTCGGGCGTTCCCGATCCCTCCGCGCAGCATGCGGGGCTACCGGTCAGCGCCGGCGAGAAATTTCTCGCCAGCCGCTGGATCCGGGAGCGCCGATTTACCCCTGAATAGGCGTTTTAGTAGCGGTAGTGGTCCGGCTTGAACGGGCCTTCCGGCTCGACGCCGATATAGGCCGCCTGCTTGGACGAAAGCTTGGTCAGTTTGACGCCGAGCTTGTCGAGGTGGAGCGCCGCGACTTTCTCGTCGAGCTGCTTGGGCAAGACATAGACGTCGTTCTGATAGGAGTCCGACTTGGTCCAGAGCTCAATCTGCGCCAGCACCTGGTTGGTGAAGCTGGAACTCATCACGAAGCTCGGGTGGCCGGTGGCATTGCCGAGATTGACCAGCCGCCCCTTGGACAGGACGATGATGCGCTTGCCGTCGGGGAAAGTGACCTCGTCGACCTGCGGCTTGATCTCGGTCCACTTGTAATTGTTGAGCGCGCCGATCTGTATCTCGCTGTCGAAGTGGCCGATGTTGCAGACGATCGCCATGTCCTTCATTTCGCGCATGTGATCGAGCGTGATGACGTCCATATTGCCGGTCGCGGTGACGAAGATGTCGGCGCGCTTGGCCGCTTCCTCCATCGTCACGACTTCAAAGCCTTCCATCGCCGCTTGCAGCGCGCAGATAGGATCGACCTCAGTCACCAGTACGCGGGCGCCGCCGTTGCGTAGCGATGCCGCCGAGCCCTTGCCGACGTCGCCGAAGCCGGCGACGGTCGCGACCTTGCCGGCCAACATGACGTCCGTCGCCCGGCGAATGGCGTCGACCAGGCTTTCCTTGCAGCCGTAGAGGTTGTCGAACTTGGATTTGGTGACGCTGTCGTTGACGTTGATCGCCGGGAAAGGGAGCTTGCCCTGCTTGGCGAGGTCGTAGAGGCGATGGACGCCAGTGGTGGTTTCCTCAGAGACGCCTTTGATCGTCTCGACCGTCTTGGTGAGATAGCCCGGCCGCTCGGCTAGGAAGCGCTTCAGCGTCGCGACGAAGATCTCCTCTTCCTCATTCTGCGGCGTGAACAGGCTCTCCCCCGCCTCGACCCGTGCGCCCCACAGCGCGAACATGGTGGCGTCGCCGCCGTCGTCGAGGATCATGTTGCAGGTCTGGTCCTGACCCCAGTCGAAGATACGAGCGGCATAGTCCCAATATTCCTCGAGCGTTTCGCCCTTGACCGCGAACACCGGAACGCCCGACCTCGCGATTGCCGCAGCGGCGTGGTCCTGCGTCGAGAAGATGTTGCACGAGGCCCAGCGAACCTCGGCGCCCAGCGCGGTTAGCGTTTCGATCAACACCGCGGTCTGGATGGTCATGTGCAGCGAGCCGGTGATCCGGGCTCCTCTCAAAGGCTTCGCCGCGCCATACTCCTGGCGGAGGGCCATCAGCCCCGGCATTTCGGTTTCGGCGATTTCGATTTCCTTGCGGCCGAAATCGGCGAGCGAAATGTCCTTGACGATATAGTCGCGGGTTAGGGTGTCGGCGGTGGCCACGGGTGCAATTCTCCGGTGAAATGAGTTGCGCCGCCCCTAGCCAGCGGCGGGTGTAAAAGCAAATTGGCGGGCTCCCTTGTCCCGGGAGCGGGCCGGGTCGATATGGTTTCGATCGACCATTTCGCAATGGCCAGTCACTCATCCACAGGAAGTACGCATGAAACCTCGCATCAATCTCTACACCGCGGCACCTGAGCTCACGAAGCTATTCCTCGATTTCTCCAATAAGGTCGAAGCCAGCGGGCTCGAGCGAAGCCTGATCGAGCTCGTCAAGATCCGCGCTTCGCAGATCAACGGGTGTGCCAATTGCCTCAACATGCACACTGCCGACGCGCGCAAGGCAGGCGAAACCGAGCAGCGCCTTCATCTTCTCGCAGCGTGGCAGGAAGCGCCCGTCTATGGTGAGCGCGAACGGGCTGCGCTCGGATGGACAGAACATCTGACCCTGGTGGCCGATCGTCGCGCGCCGGATGATGTCTATGCGGCGCTCGATGCTCAGTTCAGCAAGGAAGAACAACTCAAGCTGACCATGGTTATCAACGTGATAAACGGCTGGAACCGGCTCGCCGTTGGATTCAACGTTTATGACCCAAGCCTGGGCTGGGAAGCCAAGTTCGCTGGCGAAACGGCGAAGACATCTGGATTCGAACCTGCGGTCTGATCAGGCCGCACCGCCGCCGCTATCCAGCAACCGTGGGTCAATCCCTTCCGCCTTGAAGGTGGCCACCCACCGCTCGGCGGTAGGCGTTTCGAACAGGATTTCCTTGCGCCCGTCGGCTGCAAACCAGCCGGGACGAGTCATTTCCTCATCGAGCTGGCCTTCGCCCCAGCCGGCATAGCCGAGCGCGATCAAATAGCGGCTCGGCCCTCGCCCTTCGGCAATCGCCTTCAACACGTCGATTGTCCCAGTCAGCGCGCCAAGTCCGGTGACCTGGATAGTATCCTGCCCGCCCCAATCCTCGCTGTGGAGGACGAAACCCCTGCCCGGCTCGACCGGTCCGCCGTGAAGCACCGGGCCGTCCGGCGCCTTGCCGGGATCGATTCCCAGCTGCTCGAGCAGGCCGCGCACGCCGATGCCGGCACGCTGGTGCCCGATGCCGATGCCGACTGCGCCATTTTCGTCATGAACGCACATTGCGATCACGGCGCGCTCGAAGCGCGGATCGCCAATGCCTGGCATGGCCAGGAGGAGCTTGCCGGACAGGAACCGAGGCGTTTCCATGCCCATGAAAATGCTCCTGCCGCGTAAGGGCTGCAAGTCTTGTGACCGTAATGCGCCGCGCCTATGTCGCGGCCTGACCTTTCAAAGGAGATTATTCGATGGCCATCCAGGTGGGCGACCGCATTCCCGACGTCCAGTTGACGCTAGCTACGCCGGAAGGACCGGTGCCAGTGAAGAGCGGCGACTATTTCGCCGGCAAGCGCGTGGCGCTGTTCGCCGTGCCAGGGGCCTACACGCCGACCTGTTCGGCCCGGCACCTGCCTTCCTATGTCGAAAAAGCCGCTGAGCTGAAGGGCAAGGGAGTCGACGAAATCGTCGCGACCAGCGTCAACGACGCCTTTGTCATGGGAGCGTGGAACCGTGACCAGGGATCGCAGGACATTACGATGCTCGCTGACGGCAATGGCGAGTTCGCCGAGGCACTTGGCCTCACCATGGACGCGTCCAAATTCGGCATGGGCAAGCGCAGCCAGCGCTACTCGGCCATCGTCAACGACGGCGTGGTCGAGCAACTCAATGTCGAGGCGCCGGGCGAATATTCGGCTTCCAGCGCCGAAACGATGCTCGGCCAGCTGTAAATTTCGTCGCAGGCCTCCTTCCCTTCGCCTTCCGGGGGCAACGTGCACTGGGTTGGCGCGTTCCCCCCAAGGGGAATTTGAAGGAGGCCTGAAATGCCCAACAGAAGAAGAGACTCGAAGGGCCGGTTCAAGGACGCGGCGTTTTTCACCAAGCCGAAGGATAATCCCGGAGCTACAGCCGCATTGGCCGCCGGCATTGCGGGCGTCGCTGCGGCAGGAGCATTCCTGTGGTCGCGCCGCGAGCAAATCGGCGAGGCGCTGAACAGCGGCATGGACCGGTTGAGCGAGTTCAAGGCGGAGAGGATGGGTGACCAGCCGACCCAGCAGGAAATCGCCGAGGAGGCGCTGACGCTCAAGGAAACCGGCAGGAGCACCAATACCGCTACTGCCAAATAGGCGAAGGGGAGCGGTCGTGCCGCTCCCCTCAGCTTTTCGTCACCTCACCAGCCGCATTGCTTGCCGGCGTTCTGCTTTTCGAGCCAGGCCTGCAGCGGCGCGAAATATTCCAACATCGGCTTGGCCGACATTTCACGCGTGCCGGTGAACGCCTGCAGCGCGTCGGGCCATGGCTTGGACAGGCCCATGCTCAGCATCGCGTTCAGCCGCTCGCCAACCTGCTTGTTGCCGTAGAAGCTGCAGCGGTGCAGCGGCCCCTTCCAACCCGACATATCGCAGGCCGCCTTGTAAAACTGGAACTGCAGGATGCGGGCGAGGAAGTAGCGGGCGTAGGGCGTGTTACCCGGGATGTGGAACTTGGCACCGGGGTCGAAGTCTGCCTCGCTGCGCGCAACTGGCGGGGTTATCCCCTGATACTGGCGCTTCAGGTCGACCCATGCCTGGTTGTAGTTGGACGGGGTGATCGACCCGTCGAACACGCCCCAGCGCCATTTGTCGACCAGCAGGCCGAACGGCAGGAAGGCGACCTTGTCCATCGCCTGCCGGAGCAACAGGCCGGTGTCCTTGTCCGCCGAGGGGACCTTGGAACGGTCGAGCAGGCCGATCTGCACCAGATACTCTGGCGTGATCGACAGTGCGATGAAGTCACCGATCGCTTCATGGAAGCCGTCGTTGGCGCCGTTCAGATAGAGGTACGGCTGCTGGTTGTAGGCGCGCTGGTAATAATTGTGGCCCATCTCGTGATGGATGGTGACGAAATCGTCGGCGTTGACCTTGGTGCACATCTTGATGCGCAGGTCGTCCTTGTTGTCGACGTCCCAGGCCGAGGCGTGGCACACCACTTCGCGGTCGCGCGGGCGGGTGATCTGGCTGCGCTGCCAGAATGAGCCGGGCAGCGGGGCAAAGCCGAGCGAGGAATAGAATCCCTCGCCGATCTTGAACATCGCCACCGGGTCCTTCTTCTTGGCCTCCAGCAGCTCGCCAATATCATAGCCGATGTCGCCGGCGCCCTTGGGCGCAACAATGTCGTAGATATTGCCCCATTCCTGCGCCCACATGTTGCCGAGCAGGTCGGCGCGGATCGGGCCCGACGCGGGCTGGATCTTGTCGCCATATTTCTGGTTGAGCTTGGTCCGGGTGTAGCAGTGAAGCTGGTCGTAGAGCGGCTTGGTCTCCGCCCACAGCCGGTCGTACATCGCCGAGAATTCCTCGGGCGTCATGTCATACTGCGACCGCCACATGGCACCGCTATCGGCATAGCCGAGGTCCTTGGCGCCGGCGTTGGCGATCTGGACCATGCGGGCATAGTCGCCCCGCATCGGCCGGCCGACATTCTCATGCCAGCTCTGCCAGATTTCGGCGAGCTCGGCCGGATTGCGAAGCGTCCCCATTAGCGCTTCGGCATCGTCGCCAGTGATTTCCCTGCCGTTATGCCGGGCGCGGCCTTTGCCATAGGTCGACTGGAGCTTGGTCGCGATGTCGTTGAGCTCCGCCGCGGCGCCCGGGGTGCTCGGCGCTGCCAAGACCAGCGCGCCGCGCAGGATATTGAGCTTGCGTGCGCTGTCGAGATCGAGACCCGGAACGGCCGCGTATTTGGCGGCATCGCTGGCGTATTTGACGCCCTTTTCGGTGCCAATCGTCCCGAAATAAGCGGCCAGCGCGTCAGTATCGTCGGTGATGTGGGTCGCGTTGACCCAGGCCGCGCGTTGCGAAATTACGTTAAGGTCCGCGAGGTCTTTTTCCACCGCCGCAACGAACGCCTGGGCGTCGGCGACAGTCGGCGCGGCGCCTGAAGCCGGCTCGGCGGCAGCGGCCGGAACGACCGGCGCGGCCGGGGCGGCAGAAGTGGAAGCGCAGCCGGCCAGCGCCAGCGCGGCAAGCGAAACGGAAGCGGCGAATTTCATCATCAGGCGTCCTCGTCCCTGGAGTTTTTTCTTGTGTCGCGCGGCCTTAGCAGTGGAACTTGCTGGGTCCGTTCGTCAAGCGGTGACGGCCTGTCTTCATGCGGTTAGAAACTGCGCTATCGCCTCGCCGAACTCCGCCTTGGTAATGCTGGTCATGTGCGTCCCAGGCGTTTCGCGGAAGGTTGCACTTGGCAGCACGTTGGCGAGCTCCTCCGCCGATCCATTATCATCGTCCTCCTCGCCGCACACGACGAGGGTCGGCATGGTAAAGGCCTGAAGCCAATCGATGAAGGCGTCTTCAAAACTTTCGAGCAATTGCGCCGCGGCAATGCGATCGACCTTCTGGCTTTTCATGAACTGGATCGACAGCCAATGCGGGTCGCCCCGCTGTACCGTGTCGAACCGTTCGATCGCTTCAAGAAAGAAGTTCTTGCGGCGCTTCCAGTTGCGCAAACCCTCGAGCCCGGCGCCGCCAAGGACCGCGCGGCGGGGACGCATCCCCTCTCCAATTGCCTCAACCGTGGTCCGCGCCCCAAGCGAAAAGCCGCCGAGTTCGAAGTCGGTGAGACCGAGCAGCGCCACCAGTTCGCGTACATCCCGTGCGAGGATACCCTTCGGATAATACTCCACCCCGTGCGGCTTGCCGCTGAGCCCATGGGCGCGATGGTCGGGCATGATCACCCGAAAGCCACCGGCCGCGACACGGTCCGCCGTGCCGAACTTGATCCAGTTCATCTGCGCGTCGGAGAAGAGGCCGTGGAGGAGGATCACGGGCCTGCCCTGCCCGACCTCGCGCCACGCTAGCTCGACGCCATCGGAGGCGTTCCAATGGTGGGTAGTGGCTTCAGTCATGATCGCCAAAAGTCACAAGAGTCGCACCCCTACGGACGCGCGCGTGCGCGTCCGTGTACGCGAGGATTGGGCATTGGCGGGACCGCGTCAGAGACATGCACCGCCGATGGCAAGACAGCTCCTACATTGCAACGTTTGCTCGGCCCGAAAGGACCCGTTGGGCCGGCACCTTCTTTTTCTTGCTCAATGTCAGTAGGGTCCGGCAGGGGGGGGTGGCCGTGAATGATCCGGGTCCTGTAACCAGCGATGACCGCGAACTGACGCGGCCCGTTTTTGTCAGCTATGCGACGTCCGATCGAAAGGACGCCCTGTCGCTCTGCGACGCGATCGAACGGCGCGGTCCGACCTGTTGGATTTCCACACGCGACGTCGCACCTGGCGATAATTACCAGGAAGCGATCGTCCGCTCATTGCGCAGTGCGCAAGCGATGGTTTTGGTTTTCTCCGAGGCCGCAAACAACAGCGACGAGATCAAGAAAGAATTGTCGCTCGCGAGCCGGTACCATGTCCCGGTGATGGCGTTCCGGATCGAGGATGTCGAACCCAGCGACGCCTTCGCTTACGAGCTTTCGACGCGCCAGTGGATCGACGCGTTCGACAGCTGGGACAAGTCGATCGATTCGCTCGTTCAGCACATCGAGCGGTTGACGACAGGCCCTGGCCACAAGGACGCCGAGGAGCACGGAACCAAGCACCGCCGCGCGCTTCCGGGGTCGCGCCGACCTGCGCTAATTGCCATGATGGCCGTACTCCTTCTGGCAATCATTGCTGGAGGATGGTGGCTGCTTCGCCCTGCCCCTGCAGCCGCGCACAGCATGATGGTGCGATTGACCGGCTTTTCTTCCCTATCAACCGATCTGCCGGGGGGAATGCCTGACGCGATCCGCGACGAGATCATCGCCGCCTTCAATGACGACGGCGTGGTAGGCGTTTCGACGGCGGCCACGCCGCCGCCCGGAACCGCGCCCGCTTATGCGCTCGGCGGCACGGTTCGCCACGACGGCGACAAGATCAAGGTCAACGTCCGCCTGACAAACGAACGGTCCGGTGCGACCCTATGGTCCAACATTTTCACCTACGAAAATGACGATGCAGTGCGTGTCCCGCGTCACGTCGCCGTCGACGCAGGGAACATGGTGCGTTGCGGCCTGTTCGGCGCGTCCACCTACCGCAAGGCGATGCCCGATGCGGTGCTCACGGACTATTTGAGCTATTGCCACAACCAGGGCTTCGTCCAGTTCGAGCCTGGAAAAGCGCTCGACCTGGCCAACAAGATCGTTGCCGCGGCACCCGACTTTTCCTGGGGATGGTCGGCAGTTTCGGTTGCGGCATTGAGCAACACCTGGGCCGACCCGACTAATCCTAGAGTAGCAGAGCTTAGAAAACAGGCGGCCGCAGCCGCCGACAAGGCGATCGATCTCGACAAGAGCAATAGCGAAGCCCTCATCATGAGGGCCCTGATGGTCGACTATCGCGATTTCGTCGGCCAGGAGAAGCTGTTCAAGGCAGCCTTGGCGGCGCGGCCTTTGGCATGCGGCTGCGAGCATCACAGTTACGGAACCATGCTCCAATCGGTCGGCCGGATCGCCGATGCGGCGGATGAATTTCAGCGCTCGACCGATGTGCTCGCTCTCGACTCGGACTCCCAGCTAGGCCTCGCTGAAGCGCTGCTCCAGCAGGGCAGGGCCGACAAAGCCCGGCCTCATATCGATGCAGCGATCGATCTGTCGTCGGCGCCGGATTTCAGGGAAGACATTATAATCCATCAGGCCGCCATCACCGGTGACTATGCCGCCGCATTGAAGGCTGCGCATAGCCCGAAGACCAAGACTCCGGAACGGGTCAAGGCGGCCATGCAGGCCGGCTTTCAGGCAATGGTTTCTGGCGATGCCACGGCCAAGGCGCAGGCTGTACAAGAGCTGACGGCGCTACCGCCCGAGGCGCAGGGCCGAATCGTCACAACGCTGGTCGCTGCGCTTGGCGGAAACCGCGAAGCTCTCCAGCTCGTAAGTCAAAACCTGGAGCGCGGAAGGATCGACGCGACAGGATGGCTGTTCATGCCCGCGATGGCCGGCGCAATCCGCGATCCTGCCTTCCCCTCATACGCTCAGAAATTCGGCCTGATGACCTATTGGAAGACAATGCGCGCCAAGCCCGACGTCTGCTCCAGCAAGGACGCTCCGCCTTTCTGCGGACTGATCTGAGCCTTCGCCGGAATTTTCCGTTCGAATGAGCCTATCAGCTAGGTAGTAAGCCCGATATTCAGCCTTTCGCAGCAGCCGTAGTGAGGGCGGATACAGCTCGGTGGTCACAGTCAAATCCATGCTTCGTTTCCGATTCGCGCGATGGCTTACAGCGCCGCCGCTCAATGGCAGGATAGCGCTGCTGTCTGCGATCCTTGCGCTTAGCCTTGCAACGCTAATTCGAGCGCTGATCGACCCGGTCGTGACCGGCTGCGAGTTCATGCCCTATCTGCCGTTTGTCGTGTTCTGCGCGATCCTCCTTCCGTGGTGGGAAGCGAGCATGGTTGCGCTGGCCGCCGTACCCATCCTCGGCCTGTCGTTCATAGGCACACCAGCTGAGCTTGCAGCGTCGTCATGTTTTCAGTCGAGTTCGGGGATTTTCCTCGCGGCATCGGCGGGCATGATCTGCCTGGTGGCCGTGGCCCGCCGCGTCTTTGTCGCTATTCAGCGAAGCGGCGCCGATGAATCGGCAGGTGGTGTTCTCTTCAGCCTCGACGACGGGAAAGTCTGGGCAAGCTGGTATGGGAGAGGCCCGCGCGTGCTGCTCGGATCCGAGGACAAGGTCTCGGTGATGATGGCGGATTTTCTCGCGCAGGGAGAGGTTGCAAAGCGCCTCAGTGGCGATCGAAAGTAATTGCAACTCGGACTTCCAGGTTTGACGAAATAAGGACCGGGGCAGGCCCGAACCGCCTGCCCCAGTCGACCTCGTTAGCCGCGGACCTGGACTCGCACGACCGGGCGCTGCCAAGTGCGAGTTATCGGCTCATAGCGCAGCCTGACGCTGGCGATGTCTCGGCGGCCTCCGACCAAGTCCACATCGCGAGTGCAGCGACCGGCAGCAAGCCTTGCGCGGGTGTTGACGTCCTGCCTGCGGCCGTTTTCGAAGCGGATGTCGAAATCACGCAGGGCCAAAGGCTGGTTCATGGCGCACAAACGGATCTCGGATTGGCGCGTGCGGCCCGGCAGGTTGATCGTGTCGCTGTCGCGGCCATCGACGCGAGTGTAACCAATTGTGCGCCAGCCCCCCTCGTTCCAACGCCACTGCTGGGCGCCAGCGGGGGCGATTGCCACAAGAGTGGCAGCGGCCGCGGCAAGGCCAAGGATATACTTACGGGTCATGACTTGTTCTCCTTCAGGCTGACTAACGGCCTCGAAGGAAGCATGTTGCCCGGCTCGCCCGCAGAAACGGCTCAGTTCAACCTAACTGAACGCCAAGTAAACGGCGCGTCTTATGGGTGCGGGTGCAAAGTTATTCAGGCATTTTTCCAGTCGCTGCCACCCATTTGTCGACCAGTTTCTGATAGTCTTGGGTGCGCATTTCCGGCAGGCCATCGGTATTGAGCCATGCGCGATGCATGCTCTCCGCGCCGAAATGGTGGTGCGGCTTGAACCGCGACGGGTCATCGAAGCTCGCTACCGTCAGGTCCATATTTTCGCTGCCGTCGCGGAATTTGAAGCCGAGTGAAGTGCCGCATTCCCGGCAGTAGGGGCGCACGGCGATGGCCGAGCTTTCATACCAGTCGGGCTCATGGCTCCAGCGCACCTGGGCCTGCTTCACATTGGTGAAGGCGATCGAGACGTTGCCGCTGGCCTTCTGGCACATGCGGCAATGGCAGAGATAGGCTTCGTCACCGGCAATTTCCGCCTCGTACCGCACGCGCCCGCAGGCGCATCCGCCGGTCAACGTATCAGCCATGGTCAAGCCGCCTTTTGCAAATGCCTCCGCCCCAGCAACTCGGCGATCTGCACGGCGTTCAGCGCCGCGCCCTTGCGGAGGTTGTCGCTGACCACCCAGATGCTGAGGCCATTGTCGACCGTTGGGTCTTCGCGGACGCGGCTGACGTAGGTGGCATATTCGCCAACGCATTCGACCGGCGTGACGTAACCGCCATCCTCGCGCTTATCGACCAGCATCACGCCCGGAGCCTCCCGCAGGATCGCCTGGGCCTCCTTCGCTGACAGCTCATTCTCAAACTCGATGTTCACGGCTTCGGAATGGCCGACGAACACCGGCACGCGGACACAGGTCGCGCTGACCTTGATCGAGGGATCGAGGATCTTCTTGGTCTCGACCACCATTTTCCATTCTTCCTTGGTCGAGCCGTCGTCGAGGAAGCTGTCGATGTGCGGGATGACGTTGAAGGCGATCTGCTTGGTGAACTTCACCGGGGAGTTGGAATCGCCAACGAAGATGTTGCGGCTCTGCTCGAACAGTTCGTCCATGCCCGCCTTTCCGGCGCCCGAGACCGACTGGTAGGTGGCGACGACGACGCGCTTGATCGTCGCGGCGTCATGCAGTGGCTTCAAGGCCACGACCATCTGCGCGGTCGAGCAATTGGGGTTGGCGATGATGTTCTTGGCGCGATAGCCGGAGATCGCTTCGGGATTCACTTCGGGCACGATCAGCGGAACGTCGGGGTCCATCCGGTAGAGCGAGCTATTGTCGATCACCGTGCAGCCGGCCGCCGCGGCGCGAGGAGCGTGGGCACGGCTGACGTCAGAACCGGCGGCGAACAGAGCGATGTCCCACCCTTCGAAATCGAAATGATCGATGTTCTGGACCTTGAGTTCCTTGCCGCTGTCCCCGAGGTCGATGATGTCGCCGGTCGAGCGCGAACTGGCTACCGCCGCCACTTCAGAGAAGGGGAATTGGCGCTCAACGAGGACATTCAAGATTTCGCGGCCGACATTCCCGGTCGCTCCGACCACAACAACCCGATAGCCCGATGACATTCCTTCATTCCTTCAAAAAGCGACGGCCGGACCCTCCATGTTGGAAAGCCCGGCCGCGTTTCAAGCCATTTCGAGCCTGAGGGGCGCTTAGCCCTCTTTGCTCTCGGTGCGGTGCTCGCGGCGTTCGGCGATACGCGCCGATTTGCCGCGGCGGCCGCGGAGATAATAGAGCTTGGCGCGGCGCACGGCGCCACGGCGCACGACCTCGATCGAATCGATGATCGGCGAATAGAGCGGGAAGACGCGCTCGACGCCCTCGCCGAACGAAATCTTGCGGACGGTG
>DATJKE010000103.1:0-3305 GCA_035491735.1 Sphingomicrobium sp. | reverse complement strand
TTTTGCCTTCTCAAGTGGAAGGACAGGGCTTCGACCAGCTCAGCCCGAACGGTTTGTGGGTACGCTTAAAGATCAATCAAGAGGCGGGTCGGGTCTTCGATCGCTTCCTTCACGCGAACGAGGAAGGTCACGGCCTCCCGGCCGTCGATCAGGCGATGGTCGTAGGACAGCGCCAGATACATCATCGGCCGGGCGACAATCTGGCCGTCGCGCACCACCGGCCGTTCCTCGATGCGGTGCATGCCGAGCACCGCCGACTGCGGCGGATTGATGATCGGGCTCGACAGCAAGGAGCCGAACACGCCGCCGTTGGAGATGGTGAAAGTGCCCCCCTTCATATCCTCGGCGGTCAAACTGCCGTCCTTGGCTTTCTTGCCATAGGCCGCGATCGCTTTCTCGATCTCGGCGAAGCTCAGCTTGTCGGCGTCGCGAATGACCGGGACGACCAGGCCCTTGGGGGCCGACACCGCGACCGAAACGTCGAGGAAGTCGGAATAGACGATCTCATCGCCCTCGATGCGGGCGTTGACCGATGGCACGTCGCGAGCGGCGAGCGCCACGGCTTTGACGAAGAAGCCCATGAAACCGAGCCGAATACCGTGCTTCTTCTCGAACAAATCCTTGTAGCGGGCGCGCGCGTCGATCACCGCCGTCATGTCGACGTCGTTGTAGGTGGTGAGCAGCGCCGCGGTGTTCTGCGCGTCCTTGAGGCGGGTTGCGATGGTCTGGCGGAGCCGGGTCATCTTGACCCGCTCTTCGTGGCGCTCACCGGCGGCTCTGGCCGGCTGGGGTGCCGGCGCTGGCGCGGCCGCGGCAACCGGGGCTTTCACTTCCGGCTCATGGACCGGTGCCGGGGTGCCGTCCTTGGCCTTGGCCGCCAGCAGCACGTCATCCTTGGTGATGCGGCCATCCTTGCCGGTGCCGTGGATCTTCGACGGGTCGACATGGTGCTCGAGCACCGCTCGACGCACGGCCGGCGACAGAGTCAGGTCGGCATGGTCGGCCGGAGCCGCGGCATGGTCTTCGCGCAGCGCCGGATTCTCGCCCGCGCCGACCGGATTGACCTGGGCGCCTGCGACTTCGGTTTGTCCCTGGCCGGTAGCCGGCTCGGCCGCCGCCGGTGACGATGGAGCAACAGTGGCACCAGGCTCGCTTTGGCCGCTACCGCCGGCAGCAGCGCCGCTCGCCTCGCCAATGCGCGCAATCACCGCGCCGACCTCAACCGTGTCGCCTTCCTTGAACAGCTGCTCGCTCAGGGTTCCGGCAACCGGCGACGGCACTTCGACCGACACCTTGTCGGTCTCCAGGCTGGCGATCGGCTCATCGGCCGCAACCGCTTCGCCCGGCTGCTTGAGCCACTGCGCCAGCGTCCCTTCGGTGATCGATTCGCCCAGCGCTGGGACCTTCACATCGGTGGCCATGGGTAGCGTTTCCCTTACGAAGCTTGTGCGGATGCTCGCCCGCGGCTGCTATGCCCCAGCGCGTCGGCGATCAAGGCTGCCTGTTCGGCAGCATGGCGCTTGGCCAGCCCGGTCGCCGGCGAAGCAGAAGCGGCACGGCCGGCGTAACGCGGCCGCAACCTGACGTGGCCGGCTTCGGCCAGACAGTCCTCAAGCAAATCTTCGGCGAACTGCCAGGCGCCATTGTTCTTCGGCTCTTCCTGCGCCCAGACCAGCTCCTCCAGCCTGGGCATCGCCTTCAGCCGTTTGACCAAGGGTTCGGACGGGAAGGGGTAGAGCTGCTCGATGCGGATGATCTCGGTAGACGTGTCGCCCGCCGCATCGCGCGCTTCCATCAGCTCATAGCTTAGCTTGCCCGAGCAGAGCACCGCGCGGCGCGTCTCGCCGGCGGCCGGTGGGTTGAGATCGCTCAAAATGCGGTGAAAATGCCCTTCGCCGATGAAATCGTCGCGCTTCGATACCGCAAGCTTGTGCCGCAGCAGCGACTTGGGCGTCATCATCACCAACGGCTTGCGGAAATCGCGCAGCATCTGGCGGCGCAGGATATGGAAATATTGGGACGGCGTGGTGCAGTTGGCGACCTGGATATTATCCTCGGCGCAGAGCTGCAGGTAGCGCTCCAGCCGGGCCGAGCTATGCTCCGGTCCCTGCCCTTCGAAACCATGCGGCAGCAGCAGCACCAGCCCCGAAGCGCGCAGCCACTTGGCCTCGCCGGCGGCGATGAACTGATCCATGATCGTCTGCGCGCCGTTGGCGAAGTCGCCGAACTGCGCTTCCCACAGTACGAGTGCGCGCGGATCGGCCTGTGAATAGCCATATTCGAAGCCAAGCACGCCGAACTCGCTGAGCGGACTGTCGAGAACTTCGAACCAGGGCTGGCCGGCCTGGTCACGCTTGGTGCTTAGCGGAACATATTTATCGCCACTCGTTTGGTCGGTCCAAACCGCATGGCGCTGGCTGAAAGTGCCGCGGCCGCTGTCCTGGCCCGACAGGCGCACCCGGAATCCATCCTCGACCAGGCTGCCAAATGCCAGCGCCTCGCCGGTCGCCCAGTCGATGCCCTGCCCCTCGTCGAGGGCCTTCTTCTTGGCTTCGAGGATCCGCCCCAACGTCTTGTGTATCGTCAGCCCTTCGGGGACGGTCGTCAGCAGCGCCGAGAGGCGCGCATATTGGTCGTCTGGGATGGCGGTGTTGACGTTGCGCCGCGCATCGACGGGCTCGCCAGGCGTTCCGAGGCCTTCCCAGCGTCCTTCGAACCAGTCGGCCTTGTTTGGCAAATAGCTGGTTCCAGCCTCGAATTCGGTTTCGAGATGCTGGACGAAGGCGGCGGTGGTCCCGTCGATCCATTTCTGGTCGACCACGCCCTCGGCGATCAGCCGCGCACCATAGAGCTGACTGACCGGCGGATGCTGCTTGATCGCCGCGTACATCAGCGGCTGGGTGAAGCTGGGCTCGTCGCCCTCATTGTGACCGAAGCGGCGGTAGCACCACATGTCGATGACGATGTCGCGATTGAACGCCTGACGGAACTCGATCGCCATCTTGCAGGCGAAGGTCACCGCTTCGGGATCGTCGCCGTTGACGTGGAAGATCGGCGCCTGGACTGCCTTGGCAACGTCCGACGGATAGGGCGACGAGCGCGCGAACTGAGGGCTAGTGGTGAACCCGACCTGGTTGTTGATGACGAAATGGATCGTGCCGCCAGTTTCGTACCCGGGTAGGCCGGAAAAGCCGAAACACTCGGCCACGATCCCCTGCCCCGCGAAGGCCGCGTCGCCGTGCAGCAGCAGCGGCAGGACGGTATCGCCCTCGACATCGCCCTTGCAGGTCTGGCTGGCACGGGCC
>DATJKE010000102.1:0-6334 GCA_035491735.1 Sphingomicrobium sp. | reverse complement strand
CGGTTCATTCTTGCCGGTTCCGGCCACATCGCCGGCGTGGTGAACCCGCCGGCGGCCAACAAATATCAATATTGGACCAGCGACGAGCCGGCGACCACGCTGCAGGAATTCATCGCTTATTCCACCGAGCATAAAGGCAGCTGGTGGCCCGACTGGATTCAATGGCTGAACGAGCAAGGACCCAGGAAGGTTAAGGCAAAGGGCGCGCGTGTTCCCGGCGAGGGCAAGCTGAAGCCGATCGAGGATGCTCCGGGCCGGTATGTCCGGACTCGTTGACCTTCAAATCCGGCTGGCCAGGCCCGAGGAACGCGACGAGCTGGAATTACTGCAGCGCCGCGCATCGCTGGCGCTTGGCGACTATCGTGAGCAACTCGAAGCCAATCCCGACGCGATCGAACTGCCGCTGGTGCAAATCGAGCGCGGCGAGGTGATGGTCGCCGAGGTCGACGGCCGGATTGGAGGCTTCGCCGCGGTCCTCATCGAGACGGATCATGCGGAGCTGGACGGACTATTTGTCGAGCCTGATCAGTGGCGGCGGGGGATTGGAACCGCGCTTATCAGTGCCGCGGTCCACAAGGCGCGTGACCAAGGACTGACGCTCATGGTCGTAGCCAATCCAACGGTACGCCAATTCTATGATCACTGCGGCTTTGCCTGCGAGGGCGAAGCGCAAACACGGTTCGGGCCGGCACTCAGGATGTCGCGCTAGGATTCAGCAGTTTTCATACTTCCAGTGCCTGCGCTTGCCTTCGCTCAGCCATTCGACCGCATTGGCGATGCGTTTGGCGCGGGTTGCGTCCTGCTTGGCCTCCGCCACCCAATCGAGATATTCGCGTCGCGCCGAAGGCGGGAAGCCGTCGAGCGTCGCCTTTGCCTTGGGGCTTGCATCAAGCGCCTTGGCGAATTCCGGATGCAATTCAGCCGGTGGCTTCGGCTCATGCTTGACCTTGCGCGGCGCTGGAGCCGCGCGGGCAAGCTCGACACCTTTACGGATCAGCACATCCAGCTGACCGTCGGGAGGCAAGTCATCCAGCGACGTCAGCTTGCCGAGCTGGCCCATGGCGTCCTTGGAAACGTCTAGACCCATTTCCTGACCCCGCCAAAAGCCAATAGTTGCATGCGCCTTGAACGCCGCCATGCCCATCAGGATTTTGCCGTCGATGGTGAAACTCGGCATGCTCCACTTCAGCGTTTCCTCGGCTTCGGGCGCAACCGCGTGGACACGCTCGCGCACATGCTTGAGGATCGGCTGGGCAAACGGCGCAGCCTTGGCGATATAGGCGTCGATGCGTGGATCGCGGCTCATAGTATCCCTCCTCCCAGCATCAGCCGAACGATGCCGACCAGGATGACGAAGAGATTGAGATTGCGGCCGGTGTTGCTGCCGGACATTTGACCGACGCCGGCACCAATCACGGCCAGCGGAATGATCAGCCAGTTGGCCCAGCTGAGTAGGGGCACGAACGCGATTGCGGCGCAGACCAGCGCCACAATGCCGATGATCAGCGAGACGAAGTTGAGCATGCCGGCCCCCCAATTCCGAGGGCGGGCTTAGCATCATCCCCGCGATTTCAAAAATTCAGGCCTCTGCCATCTCGCTGCATTCGAGTTGCTGGCTGGCACGCCGGTCGCGGACCATCGACCCGAGGTAGAGCGCCAGCGCCGTCCAGATGCAGCCGAACGCCACCCCATGCGCCCAGGTGAAGGGCTCGTCATAGATGGCGACGGCGAGCAGGAACTGCAGGGTCGGGGCGATGAACTGGAGTATGCCCACGGTCGAGTAGGGCAGGCGGCGTGCGGCGGCAGTGAAGCACAGCAGCGGCACGGTGGAAACCACGCCTGCCGCTACCAGCAACGCCGTTTCCGGCCCGCCGCCGCCGAACATCGGCCGGCCTTCCGCCCCGCCGATGAGCAGCCAGCCCAGTGCGACTGGGAACAGGAGGGCGGTTTCGACCGTCAGCCCGGCCAACGATTCAACGTGGATGATCTTCCTGAGAAGACCGTAAGTCGCGAAGCTGAAACAGAGTGTCAGGCTGATCCACAGGGTGCCGAGCGCCCCGGCCGCGAGCACCGCTATACCCGCCGCGGCGATGGCGACGGCGGCCCATTGCAGTTTCGTCAGCCGTTCCTTGAGGATGAACCGGCCCAGCAGGATATTGGCCAGCGGGTTCAGGTAATAGCCAAGGCTACCGGCGAGGATGTGCCCGCTGTTGATCGAATAGACATAGAGCAGCCAGTTGGTGCCGATCAGCAACGCCGTCAAAAACAGCATCGCCAGCGTTCTCGGATTGCGGACGGCGGCGGCGATCTGATCCCAGGCCCTGGCCAGCGTCGCCAGCAGCGCCAGCACGATCAGCGACCAGACGATCCGGTGCGCTACGATGTCGATCGACGGTACCGCCTTCAACAGCTTGAAGTAGATGGGCATGACGCCCCACAGGCCGTAGGCGGCGAGGCCAAACAGCAGGCCCGCTCGGGCTCGAGCGTGGGCGGCGTCGTGATCGGGGAGGGGCGCGTTCACTTGCGAAAGCGCGTAGCGGGTGCGCGGGTGCAGTCAATCGAGCATGGGCGCTCAATCGATCAAATCAGGCGTTTATTAGATTTGGTGAACTTATCGTTGGTTGAATCCACTGCCCGCCTTTGTCACCCTAGGGGGTGCCGGGGTTGGCATTTTTCGGAGTCGCGTCTTGAGGCACATTCGGTCTGCCATGTTGCTGGTTATGCTCGGGCTTGCCGGGTGCACTGCGCCCGGCAAGGAGGTAAAGCCGCAGCCGGTGGTGGTTGCGGCGCCCCCGACCCGCGCGGATATCTGGCAGGCCCAGGCCAGCGCCGCCGACATTAATCGCATCCGCCGGGTCGCAACCGGCTGGGCGGCCGGCCTGGCCGAGGCTCGGGCAGCGGGCGCTGGCGGAGAAATGAAAGCGGAAGGCAAGCTGCTCGATCCCGACGCGGGCCTGCCGAGGCCCTTTCCTACGCCGGGCATCTATAATTGCCGGATGGACAAGCTGGGCCGTGAAAAGCCCAAAGCCGTGGCGTTCGAAAAGTTCAAGCCATTCTTCTGCCACGTCGGCATCGACCGGAACATGTTCACTATTATCAAACTGACCGGCAGCCAGCGCCCGGCGGGAAGGATGTGGGAGGACGACAACCCCAACCGCCTGATTTTCCTGGGCAGCCTGGGACTCGGTAATGAAGAGGACGTGCTCAACTATGGCGACGATCCCCGGCGCGACATGGCCGGGATATTCGAGCGCATTGGCAATTTCCGCTGGCGGCTGGTGATCCCCTATCCGCAATCGGGTTCGAAGTTGCTGGTGTTCGAACTAACCCCGGTCCCAGACCAGCCCAAGGAATGAATAATCCAGCTGCGATCTTGGGGGATCCGCAGGAGGTACGCGCCCATCTGGTATCGGCCGCGGCGGCTGGCCATGCCCTTAGCTATTCGGAATTGCTGGAGCATCTGGGGTATGGCTTCTCGCGCCCCAAGATGCGGGCGTTGTGCAAGACGCTGGGAGCGGTCGACGAAGAAGCCGCGGCCCGCGGCGAGCCCGAGCTGGCGGTGCTGGTCGTGCGACAGTCGGACGGCCTTCCGGGGCAGGGCTGGTGGGTTTCCGGCGGCGGCCGGACGCATGGCTATGAGGGGCCTTGGGAAGGTCCGAAGGCGACCAGGTTCATCCGCCAGCTTCAGCAGAAGACCTTCGACTATTGGGCAATGGCGGAGGCGGGCGCTTCCGGCTAAGGGGCGGCCATGGCCCAGCGCTCCAGCGAAAATGTGCGGACGTTCACCGTCGGCGAGGATGATGACGGCATTCGTCTCGACCGCTGGTTCAAGCGCAACTTGCCCGACATCAGTTTCAACACCGTCTCGCGCTGGGCGCGCACCGGCCAGCTCAGGGTCGATGGCAAGCGGGCGACGCCCGGCGACCGGCTGGAAACAGGGCAAAACCTTCGAATCCCGCCTGCTGAGGCCGCCCCCGCAGAAGGACCGGGCGCGCGGCCCAAGCGTATCGTTGAGCCCCTAACCGATGACGAAGCGGCGTTCGTCCAGGACATGGTGCTGGCCAAGGGGCGCGATTGGATCATGCTCGACAAGCCGCCTGGCCTGGCCACTCAGGGCGGGACCAAGACGGTCCAGCACCTCGACCGCCTGCTCGATGGCCTGGCCGACGATCATGGTCAGCGTCCCAAGCTGGTCCATCGGCTCGACAAGGACACCAGCGGCGTCTTGCTTGTCGCCCGCTCGGCGAGAGCTGCCGCGCATTTCACCAAGGCTTTCGCGGGCCGGACCGCACGCAAGGTTTATTGGGCGATTATCGCCGGCGTTCCCTCTCTGGAGGAGGGCCTGATCGACGCCCCGCTGGCCAAGCAGCCTGGAACGGGCGGCGAGAAAATGCACGTTGACGAAGAGAACGGCCTTCCCGCCAAGACCCGCTACCGGCTGGTCGACCGGGCCGGCAATCGAGCAGCCTGGGTCGAGTTGCAGCCGCTCACCGGCCGCACCCACCAGCTCCGTGCCCATATGGCAGCGATCGGGCACCCGATTGTGGGCGACGCGAAATATGGCGGGCCCGACGCCTTCCTCACCGGCGGGATCAGCCGCAAGCTTCACCTTCATGCGCGCCGCCTCAAGATCGACGGGCTCGACGGCAAGCCGATCGACTATCAGGCAGAACTGCCGTCCCATTTTGCCGAAACCCTGACGATGCTTGGCTTCGATCCGATGGCGGGGGACAGGCTGCCGCTGGACAATCCGGACCCGGCAAAGTCGCCCGAGACGAAGGCAAGGCGGGTGGCGGCCGCGGCAAAGTCCGCGCGCAAGGCCCGCAAGGGCGAGCGGCGAGCCCGTGGCAGCCAGGCCGGGAAATTGCCGGGACGCCCAACTTCAAGGAAGCGAAAGTGACCGACGACGTACTCTGGAAGCGGCGCTTCCGGACATTCCTGGCGATCCGGCTGGTCGGGTTGGCGACCTTCCTGGCGGGCATTGCAATTGCCTTTTCCGACCTGCTCCAGCCGGGAGGCAACAAACTGCTCGGCGGCCTTCTTGTAGTGATGGGCGCGCTGGACGCGGTAATCGCGCCAAGGATCCTCAAGCGCGGATGGGAGCGGCAGGACCAGTGAGGCGCTTCTGGAAGTCGGCCGAGGTGGTCGAGGCGGGTGATGGCTTCGGAATCGCGCTCGACGGCAGGCCAGTGAAGACCCCGGCGCGCGCTGACCTCATCGTGCCGACATGGGTTCTGGCCGACGCGATTGCGGCCGAATGGAAAGATTGCGGCGAAACCGTCGATCCGCGGGAGATGCCGCTGACCGGTCTCGCTAATGCGGCGATCGATCGGGTGGCGCAGGACAAGGCTAGTTTTGCCGCGGGGCTCGCTCGCTACGCCGAAAGCGATCTTACCTGCTACCGCGCTGAAGGGCCCGAAGCCCTCGTGGCCCGCCAGTCAGAGAGCTGGGACGTGCTGCTGGCCTGGGCGCGGCGGCGCTACGATATCGATTTCGCCTGCGTGTCCGGCGTGATGCATGTGCCGCAGCCGGAGGAGACGGTGCGCAAGCTTGGCCATGCCGTGGCGACGCTTGATGCCTTCCGTCTCGCGGGTCTGGCGCCGCTGGTAACGATTGGCGGGTCGCTGGTTGCGGCGCTGGCGGTGTTCGAAAATGCTGTAGACGTGGATCAAGCTTGGGAGGCAGTCAGCCTCGACGAGGAATGGCAGCTCGAGCAATGGGGTTCAGACGAAGAAGCAGTGATGGCACTGCACAATCGCCGCCGCGATTTTATTGCCGCGTCGAGATTTCTCGAACTGCTCAGTTAGGGCGGGCAACCAGTTCCCGGACAAATCCCAAGAGGTAGGGTTGGCGCTCGCGGCGCAGACGCTCTGCCGCGATGATCGCCCGGACGTCGTCCAGGCACTTGTCCATATCCTCGTTGATCAGGACATAATCATATTCTGCCCAATGGCCGATTTCGGAAGATGCCCGCCGCATCCGCCCGGCGATGATCTCCTCGCTGTCGGTGCCGCGCTCGTGAAGGCGGCGTTCCAGTTCCTTCATCGAAGGCGGCAGGATGAATATGCGGACCAGGTCGGTCCGGAAGGCATATTCCAGCTGCTGCGTGCCTTGCCAGTCGATGTCGAAAAGCGTGTCGCGGCCGTCCTTCAGCGCTTCCTTGATGGGCTCTTTGGGGCTGCCATAGAGGTGGTCGAAGACATAGGCCCACTCGGCGAATTCATCGGCCTCGATGAGCCGATTGAATTCGGGCGCGTCGACGAAGTGATAGTCTACCCCCTCCACTTCCCCCGGCCGCATTGGCCGCGTGGTGGCGCTTACCGACATGGTGATA
>DATJKE010000101.1:0-3602 GCA_035491735.1 Sphingomicrobium sp. | reverse complement strand
CGATAGGCGTCAACGAAGCCCTCGCGGGCCCTGATCACGGGAGCCGGCATCCTCACCGGTCGATCGTCCCTTCGCGACGGATCTTCCGCTGCAGTTGCATGATGCCATAGAGCAGTGCTTCGGCAGTCGGAGCACAGCCGGGAACATAGATATCAACCGGCACGATCCGGTCGCATCCGCGCACCACCGAGTAGCTGTAGTGATAATAGCCGCCGCCGTTGGCGCAGCTGCCCATCGAGATGACATAGCGCGGCTCCGACATCTGGTCGTACACCTTGCGCAGCGCACTCGCCATCTTGTTGCACAGAGTGCCGGCGACGATCATTACGTCCGACTGGCGCGGAGAAGCGCGCGGCGCGGCGCCGAACCGCTCCAGGTCGTAGCGCGGCATGTTGACGTGGATCATCTCAACCGCGCAGCAGGCGAGGCCAAAAGTCATCCACCACAGCGAGCCGGTGCGGGCCCAAGTGAAGAGATCCTCGGTCGTGGTGACCAGGAAGCCCCTCTCGTCCAGCTCCTTGCGCATCTCGAGGAATTTGGATTCCTCGACGCTGCCTGGAACAAGCCCGGCAGCGCGGGCGACTTCCTCTTCGGTAATATTGGGATTGCGCCCAGGGCTCAGCATCACTCCCATTCGAGCGCTCCCTTCTTCCAGGCATAGGCGAGGCCAAGGGCAAGCTCGACGAGGAAAATCATCATCGCGGTCCAGCCGACCCAGCCAGTGCCCATCAGGCTGACCGCCCAAGGGTAAAGAAAGGCCGCTTCGAGGTCGAACACGATGAACAGGATCGCGACCAGGTAGAAGCGGACGTCGAACTGGGCGCGGCTGTCGTCGAAGGCGGGGAAGCCGCACTCATATTCGCTCAGCTTCTCCGCGTCCGGCTTGTGCGTCCCGGTCAGGCGGCTGACCAACATTGGCAGCACGACAAAGGCCGTCGACAACGCCAAGGCGATGGCGAGAAACAAAAGGATCGGCAGATATCCGGCGGCAACGCTGGCCAAAGGAGGGCTCCCGAGGGGGTTACAAGAATGGCGGCGCTTTAGGACGCCGCCCCGCATCGGGCAAGGCGTGGAAATGTGAGAATGAATCGCAATAAGGCTTCGCTACAGTGGCTTGCAGTCCTTCCCGAGCGGGATAGCAAGAATCGGCGCGCCGTAAGTGCGGCTTTGGCCTTTTCCAGCCAATTCCCATCCGCTGTCGGCAACGACCAGCACGCGCTTGCCGTCGAAGGCAACCTGGGTCGGGTCCGGCAGCATCAGGCCCTCGATCAGGTCGGCATAGTCGACGCCTTCCTGGCCGATCCGGAAGGCCAGTAGGCGCCCCGGAGCTGATCCATTGTAGACGCCGAAATAGGTGTCGCCGCAGCGCGCGAGGCCATCGATACCGCGTAGCGACGGCTTGCTGGCCAGGCGAGGTGCAAGTCGCCTCGTTCCGGTCGCGAGATCGATGACCGTGATGCCCTGGCTATAGTCGGAGGCAATCAGCGATTTGCCAGCAGCATCGAGCACGCTTCCCTGCCCGCTCTTTCCAACACCGGGCAGGACCAGCGCCATCAACGCCTTGCCTGACGGTAGCAGCCGGTAGATCATGCCGCTCTGGCTATCGCTGACGAACACCCTGTCTCCGGCGGCTGAAACATCGCCGGGGTGGAATGACCCTATCGGCGGCGAAATCCTCGTTCGGACCTTGCCACGCTTGTCGAGCGCAATCAGCGCACCTCGCTCGCAGGGCTTGATGAACGGCACGCCGGGCGGGCAGTCCGCCGCGACCCACAATCGCTTCCGCTTGCTGTCCCAGGCGATGGCGAAGGGATGCAGTCCTTCGGGCAGGGTAGCGATCGTCGCGCAACGCTTTCGACATTGCAGGATTTGACGGTCGATCAGGCTCGACACCCAGATTGACCGCCCGTCGGTGGCAAGGCCCTCGATCAGCCGGTGACTGGGATCGATGGTTACAACCGTCGTCGGCTGGGCAGCAAGGCCCAGCGCCGCGACGGCACCAAGGATCACCGAAGCGCGCCCGCCAGCAGCTTGTGCAGCTTGCTATGCAGTTCGCCGCTTGCCGCCAGATATTCGCGGCGCTCGGCCATCCTGTCCTGCCCGCGATAATCGCTGATGAAGCCGCCGGCTTCCTTGACTAGCAACACGCCGGCAGCCGTGTCCCACATGTCGAGGTCGTCTTCCCAGAAACCGTCATACCGGCCGGCCGCAACCCAGGCGAGGTCGAGTGCAGCCGAGCCTAGACGGCGGATGCCGGAAACTTCGGGCGCGATGGCGCCGAAAATACGCGACCATCGAGCGACGTCGCCACGGCCGAAATGGGGAATGCCGGTTCCGACCAGCGCTTCGTCGAGGTTGCGCCGCGCGGATACGCGCAGCCGGCGTTCGTTGAGCCAGGCTCCGCGGCCCTTTTCGGCCCAGAAGGTCTCGTCGGTCAGCGGCTGATAGACCAAGCCGTGGCTGATGCCGGTTTTGCCGCCGGGCAACGGCTCCTCGACCGCGATCGAAATCGAGAAATGCGGCACGCCGTGGAGGAAGTTGGTCGTGCCATCCAGCGGGTCGACAATCCAGCGCGGCTTGTTGGGATCGCCGGCGATCTCGCCAGTCTCTTCGCTAATGATGCCCCAGTCGGGCCGGGCATTCTTGAGCTCGTCCAATATGGTCTGCTCGGCGCGCTTGTCGGCCATCGACACGAAGTCGGCCGGGCCCTTCTTTGACACCTGCAGCTGCTCGACTTCGTTGTAGTCGCGACGCAGCCGCGGCGCCGCCTTGCGGGCGGCGCGCGTCATGACAGTGATCAGGCCGGAATGCGAAACCATCAGTCCGCGCGCCGAACGTAGGTCTGCTCGTAGACGTCGACGACGATCTTTGTGCCTGCGCTGATGTGCGGCGGGACCATCACGCGGACGCCATTGTCGAGCATGGCCGGCTTGTAGCTGGAGCTGGCGGTTTGGCCCTTCACCACGGCGTCGGCCTCGACGATCGTCGCTTCGACCGTGTCTGGCAGCTGGACGCTGATCGGCCGCTCTTCGTGAAGCTCCATCACCACGTCCATGCCGTCCTGAAGGAAGGCGGCGGGCTCGCCGATCAAATCCTCGGGAAGCTGGACCTGTTCGTAATTGTCCTTGTCCATGAATACGAGCTGGTCGCCGTCGTGGTAGAGGAACTGGAAGTCCTTGGTGTCCAGCCGGACCCGCTCGACCGTCTCGGCAGAACGGAAGCGGACATTATTCTTGCGGCCGTCGATGAGGTTCTTCAGCTCGACCTGCATATAGGCCCCGCCCTTGCCGGGCTGGGTGTGCTGGATTTTCACGGCGCGCCAGATGCCGCCTTCATATTCGATGATGTTGCCGGGACGAATGTCGACGCCGCTGATCTTCATTAGGTGATCCGCCTATATGCCAGAGAGATGAAAAAGAGCCGGGACGGCCGAACCGCCCAATCGGCGCCGCCCCTAGCCCCTTGGAGGCTTTCCGGCAAGCAGGGGATAGGGATTGATCGGGACTCCCTGCCACCAGCGCTCACCGGGGTTCATCCGGAAGATCGCGAAATGGAGATGCGGGCCGGACGGATTGGCGTTGCCGGTATGGCCGACAAGGCCG
>DATJKE010000100.1:0-48710 GCA_035491735.1 Sphingomicrobium sp. | reverse complement strand
CGCACGGCTCGCGCAAGCCGCTGCCGGCAAAAGGAGAATGGCAATGCGCTCATTAATGGCGATGTTGCGTCCGAAAGGGGCCGACGCCGGAGCGCTCTATCATGCCATTGTCGCCGAAGCGCGGCGCCCGGCCTGGTACCGTGAGGGAGCGGTCGCGGACACGATGGATGGCCGATTCGCGGTACTTTCGACGCTTGCCGCGCTGGCCATCCTTCGGCTGGAGGACGGCGACGAGGATGCGGTGCGCCATTCGGTGGCGCTAACCGAAAGCTTCATCGCCGACATGGACGCGCAGATGCGCGAGGAGGGTTTCGGCGACCCGTCGATCGGCAAGCAAGTGCGGCTGCTGGTCGGGGCGCTGGCGACTCGAGTCGACTGGTGGCGCCGCACGCGCAACGACGAAATGGATTGGGCGGACGCGGTCCGCTTCAGCATTTATCGCGACGACCCGCCGCTGATGGAATCGGCCGTGACCTTCTCCAGCGAAGCGCTGCGCCGGTTCAATGAGGGCCTCAGCGGCTTTGACGACCGCGACGTGATCGGGGGCAAGGTCGGGTGAGCGACTTCGACCAGCGATTGCAACTCGACCAGATCCGCGACGGCGACCGTCTCGACCTCAGCGCCGGCGAGGCCGAATGCGCCTCCATTGCCGAACGGCTGGGCCTGCTGTCGCTCGACCGGCTGGAAGCTCATGCGGTGCTTGGCAGGGACGGCCAGCGGATCCGCGCGACCGGCCGGATCAAGGCCGCGCTCGAACAGGCTTGTGTCGCCACCGGCGAGCCCGTCCCGGCCCATGTCGACGAAGCCTTCGAAATATTGTTCCTGCCCGAGCCCGGGGCCGGGCGCCCCGACGAAGAGATCGAACTGGGCGCCAATGACCTCGACGCCATGTTCCATGACGGTTCAGCGATCGAACTGGGTAGCGCGATCGTCGACTCGCTGGCGCTGGCGCTCGATCCCTACCCGCGCAGCGCCGGTGCCGACGCCGCGCTCAAGGAGGCCGGAGTGCTAAGCGAAGAAGAAGCCGGCCCGTTCGCGGCCCTCGCTGCGCTCAAGGAAAAACTCGGCGGCAACGGGCCTTAGAATGGCTTAGAACGGAACGTCGTCGTCCAGGTCGGTGTCGAACGCCGCCGGCTGCGGCCGCTGCTGCGGCTTGGACCCGCCGCCGCCAAAGCCGCCGGCCGATCCGCCTCCACCGAAATCGTCGTCCCCAAAGCTGCCGCCGCCACCACCGCCGCCATAGCCGCCACTCGAGCCTTCTCGGCTGTCGAGCAGCACCAGTTCTCCGCGGAACCGTTGCAGCACGATCTCGGTGGTGTAGCGGTCATTGCCCGACTGGTCGGACCATTTGCGCGTCTGGATCTGGCCTTCGAGATAGACCTTGCTGCCCTTCTTCAAATAGCTTTTGGCGACGCGGCCCAGGTTCTCGTTGAAGATCACCACATTGTGCCACTCGGTCCGCTCCTGGCGGTTGCCGTCGCGGTCCTTCCAGCTTTCGGAGGTGGCGACCCTCATGTTGACCACTTCGCCGCCATTGTTGAGCGAACGGGCTTCCGGATCGGCGCCCAGGTTGCCGACCAAAATCACCTTGTTCACGCCCGCCATGTCACTCTCCTCAATTTCTAGCTGAAGATAGCGTTAGGACGGGCACGGCGATTAGCCAAGGCCGAAGGCGACCGCCGTCCAATAGGTCGCGCCGGCGGCGATATAGGCCAGCACGAACAGGTAGGAGACCATGAACAGCGGCCAGCGCCAGCCGTTGGTTTCGCGGCGGGTGACGGCAATGGTCGAGATGCACTGGGGAGCGAACACGAACCAGGCGAGGAAGGCCAATGCCGTCGCCAGGCTCCAGCGGCCGGCCAGCCTTTGTTCGAGCGTCTGGACCCCCCGGTCGCTGGTCGCGTCGAGCGAATAGACGGTGCCGATCGCCGCCACGGCGACCTCGCGCGCGGCCATCGCTGGCAGCAAGGCCATGCTGATGTCCTTGTTGAAGCCGATCGGCGCAACCACGGCGTGAATGCCGTCGGCGATATGGCCGGCGATCGACACGTCCGATTGCTTCTCGCCCGGCCCCGCCTGCGGAAAGCTGGCCAGCGCCCATAGCACGATGGTGGTGCCGAGAATGATCGTGCCGGCCCGCTTCAGGAAAATCATCGACCGCTGCCATAGGCCGATCAAGACGTCGCCCAGCCGCGGCAGCTGATATTTGGGCAGCTCCATCATGAAGGCGCCGCCCCCGCCCTTAACTGCTGTCTTGCTGAGCACGATCGCCGCGAGCAGTGCGCTGACGATTCCCGAAATATAGAGACCGAACAGCACCAGCCCTTGCAGGCCGATCCCGGGGCCGACGGTAACGGCTGGGATGAAGGCGGCGATGATCAGCGTGTAGACCGGCAGCCGCGCCGAGCAGGTCATCAGCGGCGCGACGAGGATCGTGGTCAGCCGGTCCTTGGGATCGTCGATCGTCCGTGTCGCCATGATTCCGGGGACCGCGCAGGCGAAGCTCGACAGCAGCGGAATGAACGCCCGGCCCGACAGTCCGGCATGGCTCATCAGCCGGTCCATGATGAATGCGGCGCGGACCATATAGCCGGTCGATTCCAACACCAGGATGAAGCCGAACAGGATTAATATCTGCGGCAGGAAGACGATCACCGCGCCGACGCCGGCGAACACGCCGTCGACGATCATCGATCGGAAAAGCCCCGGGGGCAGCGCCCGGCCGACCACATTGCCGATGTTCAGCGTTGCCGCTTCCAGCGCGTCAGCCGGGACGGTCGACCAGGAGAAAACCGCCTGGAACATCAGGAACATCACCGCTGCCAGGATGATCGGCCCCGCGACCGGGTGCAGCAGCACGCCGTCGAGCCGGTGGGTGATGCGCCTGACCGGCGTTTCCCGGACGATCGCGCCAATCGCGATTTCACGCGCCCTGCGCTGCAGGGTCAGCAGGTCATGGCTCGGACCTTCACCGGCGCGTATCTTGCGCGGCTGGAGCAGCAGTTCGTTGAGGCGCTCCATGACCTCGTCCATGCCGCGCTTCCTGACCGCCACGGTCTCGACGACCGGCACGCCGAGCTCCTGCTCGAGCTTCCCGGCATCGAGCTCGAGCCCATCGCGCTTGGCGAGGTCGATCATGTTCAGCGCGATCACGGTCGGCAGGCCGAGGTCGATCAGCTGCAATGCAAAGCGCAGATGGTTGTCGAGGTTGGACGCGTCGACCACGATCAGCAGCGCCTGAGGCAGCCGTTCGCCCTTTTGCTTGCCGAGCAGCACGTCTCGCGTGACCGCTTCGTCCGGGCTGGATGGATCGAGTCCATAGGCGCCGGGCAGGTCGACGAACTCGACCGGTGCGCCGTCGGGGAGGGTTGCCCGGCCGACGTGGCGCTCAACCGTGACGCCTGGATAATTGCCGACCTTCTGACGGGCGCCGGTCAGCGCGTTGAACAGCGCACTCTTGCCGGCATTGGGATTACCGGCCACCGCGACCAGCGGCAGCGGGTTCATGCGGCCTCGGTCGTGACTTTGACCGCCTTGGCCTGGGCCTTGCGAATGGCGACGGTCATCCGGCCCACTTTGACCGCCAGCGGGTCCTTGCCGAACGGCCCCAAATGGAGCGGCTCGATGGAAACGCCCTCGTCAAAGCCGAATTGCCTCAAGCGGTTGGCCTCACTCTCGCCGAGCGCGGCCCAGTCGATCGCCGCAATGCGCGCATGCGTACCGAGCTTCAGCTGGTCGAGCGGAATCATTGGGCCGGTCATTTGCAAGCGATTATCAATAACAGTTACGCGAGGGAAGTAGATTCAGCGCGCCGGATAGCGCAGCCGCCCAAGGAAACGGGTCAGGCTCGGCCGATGGAGGTCGTTGCCGCGCCACGCCGCTTTCCATTTTTCGAAGCGCATCACCCCGGCCAGGCGGCGCTCGAGGAAGTCGCTGGTCTCGCCCCAGTCCTCGCTCTGGTCGTCGAGCCAAGCGAGCAGGGTCGACCCATAGACGCCCGACAGGATCAGCCGCTTCGAGTAATGATTATAGTCGGTCGCCGTGTCCCCGGCGATGCGCCACATCAGGTCGGCGGACCGCCACGCGATCCTGGCGCCGGTCGCCAGATTCTGCGGCATGGCGAAGATTGACAGGCCGGTGCGCACCGCCTCGCGGGCTGGCGCCATGGTTTCCAGCCGGAACCAGATCAGGGCCCGGACCCGATCGCGGATCTTGAGCTTGGCAATCAGCTCCGGCGTGAAATGGTCTTCCATCGCCGCATCGACGCCCTGGATATAGGCATCGACCATTTCCGCCTGGTTCTTGGGAAAAGCGAGGCGCGCTTGCGCTTGGTCAACGCCGATTTGTTCGGCGGCGCTATCGACGGCTTTTTGGGTCCAGCCATCGAATGCGGCATGCTCGCCAACGGGGAGGGCCAGTTTCATACGCAGCGTTTCCAGCGGAGTCGGCATGATGCGCTAATTGGGCTGGGCGACCGGCTCATGCAAGCGTGGGGCGCCGCGCTCTTTCATTCGCACCAGGATAAGTGCCGCCACAATCATCGCCGCGCCGGTCCAGTCGCGGGGCGTGAAGGCCTCGCCATAATAGAGCCAGCCAAGCAGCGACGATAGCGCCGGCTGGGTCAGCATCGCCACCCCGACCACCAGCGGCGGGACATGGCCGAGCGCATAGACCAACAGCCCCTGGCCGATCACCTGGCTGCACAGCGCGAGGGCGAACAGGCCAGTCCAGTCGGCGGGAATGATCTGCTCGCCGGCGGCAAGCGCGGCCGGTAGCAGGAATAGCGCGCCGAACAGGCTGGCCAGGAACAGCAGTGGCAAGGGTTCGAGCTTGCCCCGCGTGCGTTCGACCAGGATCAGATAGCCCGTGTAGAGCAGTCCGGCGAAAGCGGCGAGCAGGTCCCCGCGCAGGTTTGCGGCGGACAGTTCGGCGCTCCCCCACATCAGCAGGCCGCAGCCGGCCGCGGCCAGGCCGAGCGCCAGCCCTTGCAGGGTGGAAGGCCATTTGCGCGCCAGCCACAGGCCCCAGGCCGCGAAGAAGAAGCTGGAGATATTGCCGAACAGGGTGGCGTTGCCGAGCTTGGTCAGCAGGATCCCCGCATGCCAGCTGGCGAGGTCGGCGGCGAAAAAGAAGGCGGCGAATGCGATGGCGACGGTCAGGGCTTTCCGCGGCATATGCACCGGCTGGCGGAACATCCAGGCGATCGCCCAGAGGAAAGGTACCGCCAGAGCGAGCCGCCAAAACCCCGCCGCTATCGGGCCGACCCCGCCGTGGCGCACCAGGAACGGGCCACCGGCGAGGGCGAGATTGCCGATCAGCAAGGCCGCGAAGGCCAGGGGCTCGGATTTGCGCTGCGTCACGCGCCGCCTCTAGGGCGGATAGGGCGCGCATGGAAGCTGCAAGCAGGCCGCAGCCGATAAGCTGTATTTATGAAGTCCGCCGAAGTTCCGCAATTGAACCGGTTTCGGCGAGCCCTTAATTCTTGTGCCACGTCGCAGGGGAAGAAGCGACTATCTGAAAGGACCTTGATGGCCAGTCTCTTCACTCCGCTTCAGCTCGGTGCGCTTGAGCTCCCCAACAGGATTTTGATGGCCCCGCTGACCCGCGCCCGCGCCGGGCGCGACGGCGTGCCCACCGAATTGATGGCCCGCTATTATGCGCAACGCGCCGGCGCCGGCCTGATCATCTCCGAGGCTACCGGCATCAGCCGCGAAGGCCTCGGCTGGCCGAACGCGCCGGGCCTGTGGAATCAGGATCAGGTCGACGGCTGGAAATCCGTGACCGGCGCCGTCCATCGGGCAGGCGGCCGGATCGTCGCCCAGCTGTGGCACATGGGCCGTCTGGTCCATTCCGACCTCGGCGGCGGCCAGCCGGTCTCCTCGTCGGCCACCACGGCGCCGGATTTCGCCCATACCTATGAGGGCAAGAAGCCCTATGAGGAGGCGCGCGCGGTCACCGAGGCCGACATCAGCCGAATCGTCGGTGAATATGCAAAGGCTGCCCGCAATGCGATCGACGCTGGCTTCGACGGCGTCCAGATCCATGGCGCCAATGGCTATCTGGTCGACCAGTTCCTGCGCGATTCCGCCAATCACCGCGACGATGATTATGGCGGCGCGATCGAGAACCGGCTCCGCTTCGCGCGGCGCGTGCTCGAAGCGGTTGGCAATGCGATCGGCATGGAGCGCGTCGGTATCCGCTTCTCGCCCAACATCCTGGTGCAGGGGGTCGAAGACAGCGATCCGATCGCGCTTTACGTCGAGCTGGCCAAATTGCTTGAGGAGCTGAAGGTCCCCTGGATCGAGCTTCGCGAACCGTACAAGCCGACTTCGTCCGGCTCGGTCCCGACCGCGCCGGTCAGCCCGGCCATGCGCCGGCATTATGCCGGCCAGATCGTCATCAACAGCGACCATGACTGGACCGACGCCAGGCACCGGATCGAGGGCGGAACCGCCGACGCGGTCAGCATCGGCCGGCTGTTCATCGCCAATCCCGACCTTGTGACCCGGTTCGCGCTGGATGCGCCGCTCAATTACGGCGATCAGCGCACATTCTATTCGGGTGGTGCCCAGGGTTACATCGATTACCCGATGCTTGGGGAACAGGTCGCCGCCTGAGGCTTTCTCCTGCTTGGCATCAGGAGGACCATCATGCGCAAGGATTTAATGGCCGGCGTCGGCGTCGCGGCGGCAGTGCTCGGGGGCGCGGCCTTCTATTATCTGAAGGAGCGCGCCACCGAGGAGCCCGGCTTTCGCCCGCTCGAGACCGACGGCGACCACCAGATCCGCGACTATCCGCCGCTGACGGTGGCGGAAACGGTGGTCAATGGGCCGCGCCGCAATGCCCTCGACCAGGGTTTTCGGATCCTGGCCGATTATCTGTTCGCCAAATCGCGCGACGGCGAGAAGCTCGCCATGACCGTGCCGGTGATGCAGGACAGCGGCGACCCGATGGCCAGCGATCCGCCATTTTTCGACGACGATCTGGAAGGCGCCTGGCGGACCCGCTTCGTCATGCCGGAAGGCCGGGATGCCGATGACCTCCCCGAACCCCCCGAAGGGATTGAGCTGGTCGAGCTGCCGGCGCGCAAGGTGGCGGTGGTCAGCTTTGCCGGCCGGGCAAACGACCGATTGCTCGCCGAGCAGGAGGATCGCCTTCGCGGCTGGCTCGCCAAGCGCGGCGTGAACGCCGGCGGTGAGCCCGAATATGCCTTCTACAATTCGCCGATGATCCCGGGCCCGCTGCGTCGCAACGAGGTGTGGCTGGCGCTCAGCTAACCCTGGACTTCAGTTCCAGCAGCGCCAGCGCCGCCTCCGCGGCACCGCCCCCTTTGTCGCCCTGCTTGGGGTCGGCGCGAACGATAGCCTGCGCCTCATTCTCGACGGTCAAAATGCCGTTGCCGACCGGAATGCCGTCCATGGTCAGCGCCATCAGCCCGCGGGCGCTCTCCCCGGCGACGATCTCGAAATGATAAGTCTCGCCGCGGATCACCACGCCGAGCGCGACGAAGGCATCGTACTTGCCGGCCTCGGCGGCCAGGGCGATCGCCCCGGGCAGCTCGAGCGCGCCGGGCACGGTGATTGTCTCATGGGTATGGCCGGCCTTCTCTAGCGCCGCCCGCGCCCCGGCCAGCAGCATGTCGTTCAGATGCGCGTAGAATCGCGCTTCGGCGATCAGGACCCGGGCCATGTCAGCACGCCGCCTCACGTTCATTGGCCGCGCCGATGCACCGCTCCTCGACGATCGTCAGCCCATAGGCGCTGAGGCCGACCGGCGCGTGGCGCGTGTTCGACAGCAGGATCATGTCGTGGATGCCGAGCGCCGCGAGAATCTGCGCGCCAATCCCATAAGCGCGCAGCGCCGGCCCGCTTTCCGCCGGCTGGCCGGAGCGCAAATTGGTGGCAAGGCTCAGCGAACCCGGCGCCGCTGCATGGAGCGCGACCACCACGCCCGCCCCTTCCTGCTCGATCATCCCCATCGCACCGTACAGCAGCCCCGACCGCTGCGACTGCTCGCCCAGGACATCGGCGAACAGGTCGATCGAATGCATCCGGACCAGCGTCGGTCGCTCCGGTTCGATGCCGCCATGGACCAGCGCCAGCTGCTCCTCGCCGCTGGCCTTGTCGCGGAACACCTGCGCGGTCCAGTTCGCGCCAGACTGGCTGGTGAAGCGGGTTTCGGCGACCCGCTCGACCATATGATCCTTCTTCAGCCGGTAGGCGATGAGGTCGCGGATCGTACCGATCTTGAGGCCATGGACCCGCGCGAACTCCATCAGATCGTCGAGCCGCGCCATGGTCCCGTCCTCGCGCATGATCTCGCAGATCACGCCGCTGGGGTTGAGCCCGGCCAGCCGGGCCACGTCGACCGCCGCCTCCGTGTGCCCGGCGCGGACCAGCACCCCGCCCGGCCGCGCGACCAGCGGGAAGACATGGCCGGGCGACACGATCGCGTCCGGCCCGTTGCCGGCGTCGATCGCCACGGCGATGGTTCGCGCCCGGTCTGCTGCCGAAATGCCGGTCGTAACGCCGTCACGCGCCTCGATCGACACGGTGAAGGCGGTCTCCATGCGCGTGCCGTTGACACGTGCCATCGGCTCGAGGCCAAGCTGGTCGACCCGTTCCTTGCCGAGCGCCAGGCAGATCAGGCCGCGGCCATGACGAGCCATGAAATTGATCGCATCGGGCGTCGCCATTTGGGCCGGGATGACCAGGTCGCCCTCATTCTCCCGGTCGTCGTCGTCGACCAGGATGAACATGCGCCCGTTGCGCGCCTCGTCGATGATCGCCTCGGCGCCGACCAGCACGTCCTGGACGCCGCCGTCGAGCAACTTTTCCAGCCGCACCAGCGTATCGGCGGTCGGGTTCCAGTCGGTCGAGCCAAGCTTGCGCAGGCTATTGGGGTGGAGGCCGGCGGCGCGGGCCAGCCCGCTGCGACTCGCCTCGCCGGAGTCGACGAGAGCGGTCAACTTATCGATCAGGTTAGTAGACATGGCCCGCCGCTATCACACTCAAATGTGATACGCTAGAAAGAAATGATCGTTTCTTGATCAACAATCACATTACAGACTCGATTGTGTCCATTAAACTCGCGAAAACACCGGGCCGGTAGCCATGAATGGGCTTGAATCTGCGGCAGGGCGAACTGGGATTCGCCTGAAAAGATCAGCATCGTCCGCGACTTAACTCTTCAGGCGAGCGAGTAAGCGGGGTACGCGTGGTCAGCACGGTCAAGTCTCGGCCCAACTATTATGAAATGCTGGGGATCGCCCCGGGAGCCGCCGGCGATGCCATCGCCCAGGCATTTGCACGGGCCACCAGCGTGTTCCGGCCGCACGCGTTCGGCAGCATCACCGAAATTTGCGTTGCCTTCGAAACGCTGCGCGATCCGGTCAGGCGCCGCGCCTATGATGCGTCGCTTGGCCTGGCCCCCAAGCGGACTATTCCTCCCGCTTCCAGACCGGCCTCGGCCCACTTCATGCAGCGGCCCGCAGTCGCGGCTCCGCCGCCATCGGCTCCAGGTCCGGAGCCGGAGCCACAGGCCCGACCGCAATCTGGTCCGATTCAGGATTCTGCTGCGGACAAGCCATCGCGGCCGCTGAACTTTCCCTTGGCGGGTGAGCCCGTCGAACTCAGCTTGGCTGACCGGCATTTGGATGCTGGTATCCGCCCGATTGAGTGGAAGCGAACCGGAATAGCGGTCGGGGGCCTGGCCGGCGCAGCCGTTCTGTTCGGGGCGCTCGCCGGCTGGTGGTCAGGCAGCGACGCCGCGCAGCCTGAGCAGGCTATCCGCGCTGAACCGGCGCGCCAGGCGCCGGAAGAGAAACTGCCGACCATCGCGGAGCTGTGGACCGAACCGGCCCGGCCAGTGGTAGAGGAGCCGGCTTTCCAGCCGCGCCGCGCAGCATCGGCCAGGCCGCATGCCGAGCGCCCGGCCCGGCCTCAGCAGCAGCTCGCAGCATCCGAAGCGGAGCGTCAGCTGATTCAGCCCCCACAGGATCTGGCCGATGCACCCGCAGCCGACCGGCTCGCGCCGGAAACGCCAGTGCCGGCGGTGGTGGCAAATATGCCGCTACCGCACCGCACGGTCGCCCGGACCATCGACCGGATCGGCTATCATTGCGGCAGCGTCGCTTCGGCCATGCCGGTCGAGGGCGCGGCGGGCGTTTACAAAGTCACCTGTTCGTCAGGGCAATCCTTCCAGGCGAAACCGGTCAACGGCCGCTACCGCTTCCGACGCCTGGCCGGGAACTAACCAGCAGCTTCGCTCGCCTCGAACACCGCCAGCTGCGCATCGAACGCTCGCTTGAACGCCGGCCGCGCCTCGCCCCGCGCTACATGGGCGGCGAGGTTGGGGAATTCGTCCAGCAGCGCCGACGCGCTCGGCCGGCGCAGCACGTTTATCATCAGCAAATCGCCGGCGCTGAACTCGCCGTCGAGCCATTCGGCATCGCCGAGCCAGTTCGAAAGGGCAGCCAGCCTCCCGCGGATGCGGTCGTCGATCAGGGGCAGCCGCTCCACCGTCCAGCTCTTGTCCCCTTCAATGAGCTTGGCGACTTCGCGCTCGACGATCACCGGTTCGACCGTGCTTTTGGCGGCAAACATCCAGGCGATGGCTCGCGCCCGGTCATCGGCATCGTCCGGAAGCAGGCCGGGATGGTGCTCGGCAATATGCAGCACGATCGCGCCGGACTCGAACAGGGCAAAGTCGCCATCCTCATAGGTCGGGATCTGTCCGAACGGCTGCAGCGCCAGGTGCGCCGGCTGTTTCATCTCTGCGAACGAAACCAGGCGAACGTCGTAAGGCTGTCCCACCTCCTCGAAGGCCCAGCGAACCGCCATGTCCCGCGCCAGTCCCCGGCCGCGATCGGGCGAGGCTTCAAAGGCCGTAATGACGGGAGTCATTGGCTACTCCTATTGAGATCTGCGGTTACCATCATTGTCGAAGCTGCCGATGTCCGCAACGGGCGGAGGCGCGAATGCCGCCCGGCCTATTTCTGTTCAGGTATTGGATGAGAGGTGCACTGGTAATTGACCGGATAGCCCGGCCTTGAAGAGAGGCCTAATCACTGCCCGTTGTTGCAAAGCCATCAACAACCCTCCTGACCCCCGGCCTTCCCCAGCGCCGGGGGTCATCGATTTCCTCCTGATCCCCTACCGGGTTGTCGGAACCCGGCGAGCGACCTCACAGCGGCGAATTTCCCGCTTGGCCTCGCGGGCGGACAGCCAAAGCGAACTGCGGGCTAATCACTATTTTCGGCGCAGGGAACGGCTTTGAACCCATCGGTAGTCTGCCCGATGGGTCGATAGGTCTCGTTCCGCTACCAAGGTGGCTCCTTTGGGGGGTATTTCATGTCGAGCTACCGATTATATCGGCTTAGCCACCTTACGCGTCGCTTCGAGCCCGCTGAGGAGTTTGATGCGGAGGACGACCGGCAAGCAATTGCCTTGGCGGAGGATGTCCGCGAGCATCGGTCAGCGGAACTGTGGAACGGCAGCCGCTTGATCAAGGAATGGACGGGCTGACTGCCCTATTTCGCCGGCTTCTGCTGCCCTCCCGAAGGATCCGGCACCGTCACATAGACAATGGTGTCGCCCTCATATTGCGGCTCATAATAGATGCCGTCGCAGCTGTAATAATAGATCCCGCTCCAATAGTAGGGCGGGCAATCGTAGGGCAGCGAATAATAGGTCGTCCCGATCGCGGCAGCGGCGCCGGCAATCGCGCCGATCGCGATTCCGGCTGCGATCGGGTGGTCGACCCAGCCATCCCAGCCATCGCTGCATTTCGGACAGTCGGGCCGCCACGCCGTGCCGGATCCGCCGCCTCCGGGCCGGTCGGCGGGCAACTGCGTACCTGATCCGCCGCCACCTGGCCGATGCGCCGGCAATTGCGTCGCCGATCCGCCGCCCCCGGGGCGACCGGCAGGCAGCTGCGTACCGGATCCCCCTCCTCCAGGCCGGCTCGCAGGCAATTGCGTTGCCGACCCGCCGCCGCCGCTGGGCACGCGGGTCATCGAATCCCAATTGGTCTCACGCCCGCTTTGCCGGTCCAGCGCGGAAGGCTTGTTGTCCAGCTTCGACGGCTTGCTGTAGCTGCCGTCGCGGCTGAACGTGCCGCCGGATCGATAGCTTCCCGATCCGCGGTCGAATGATCCGCGGCCGAAGTCGCCGCCGCGGCTCATGCTGACCGACCCTCCGCCGCGGATTCCGCCGCCGCCGCGAAAGCCTCCGCCGCCGCCTCGGCCCCGGGCCTCCACGTCGGTCGCGACGGACAGTAGCAGCGCCAACAGCGCGCCGGACCATGCGATCCCGAACCCCGGTCCTTTCGACCGTTTGTGACTGTTGCTCGCCCGATTTTTCAAATCCGCCTCCCGGATTGAACGGAGAAGGGTCAGGACGATCTAAATGGCAGTTTGCGCGGGGGGACTATCGGCACTTTTCCCGAAAAAAGAGGATTTCGGCGCTGATGGGCGCAACGCGGTGGAAATACGATCGAAGGAGGTCCGGACCGCGATCCCGCATTCATAGCCAGTTCTTAACCAACCCAGTCTATGTTGAGCGAATGGCCGCCGCCCATTCAGACCGGCGCACCGCGCCGCGAAATGACGATCCCGAGCTTCGGGGCCGACGCGGCGAGCCGCGCGCCTATATTCTGATATCCGCGTCCGTCGAAGCTCTTGATGGCCGCAACGGGGTCAGCCTTTTGGATGTTTCCCGCACCGGCGCCCGGCTGGAGGCTGCCGACCTGCCTGCCGCCGGCAAGGACGTCATCCTGCGCTGCGGCCCGATCGATACGCTGGGGACGGTGGTGTGGAACAGCCGCGGTCAATGCGGGGTGCATTTTGACGAGCCGGTCGGCGGACAGGATCTTGTCGCCCTTCGCGCCGTGGCCGTGGCGACGGAGCAGGCCGGGATGACGCCCGAAGAACTGCAGGCCATGGCAGATTGGGCGAACGGCCTGGCGCGCTAGGCTAGGCGCGCGCTTCGGCCATCCGCTTCAAATAGCGCGCCAGCACGTCGATCTCGAGGTTGAGCTTTCGCCCTTCCGCAATGCCCCCCAGGGTGGTCTGCTCGGCGGTATGGGGGATGAGGTTGATGGTGAAGCGGGTCGTGTCGCCCGCATCCTCGACCTCGTTGACGGTCAGCGACACGCCGTCCAGGCAGATCGAGCCTTTGGGCGCGATCCCGCTGCCAAGAGCCCGAGGTGCTTCGATGGTCAGGTCGATGCTGCCGCCGACCTCATCAGCCCTTGTCACCGTCGCGACGGCATCGACATGGCCGGTGACGATATGCCCGCCGATTTCGTCGCCGACCCTCAGCGCACGCTCGAGGTTCAGCCGGCCACCTTCCGTCCACTGGCCAGGCGCGGTCTTCGACACTGTTTCCTGGCTGACATCGACCGCGAACCAGTCCTCACCCTTGTCGACCACTGTCAGGCAGGCGCCGGAACAGCTGATCGACGCGCCCAGGTCGACGCTGTCCATGTCATAGCCGCATCCGATCGTCAGGCGCTGGTCGCCCTTCTGTTCGACGCTGCGGATTATGCCGATGTCGGTGATGATGCCGGTGAACATTCGCGCCCCTGTTTCAGTCGCGAACGCGCTCGTAGACTTCGAGCCGGTCGATGCCAAGCCGTGCCCCATCGCTGGCCTGCCAGCGCCCATGCGCATCGGCGATCGCGTCCAGCCCGATATAGCCGACGCTCTGCTTGCCCTCGCCGACCAGGATCGGCGCGCGGTAGATCAGCACGCGGTCGACCAGGTCGGCCGCGAGGAAGGCCGTCGCGGTGGCCGATCCGCCCTCGACCAGCAGGTCGTTGACGTCATGAAGTCGATAGACATCTTGCGGAGACTTAAGGATTTCCCACCCTTCGACGGCCTCTCCGCTGGTGAGTAACGCCCGCCGCGGCGACCATTGCTCGAGGCCCGGTAGTCGCACGTCCAGCTGAGGCTGGTCGGCCAGGTAGGTGCCGCGCCCGACCAGGATCATGTCGCTATGCGACCGCTCCAGGTGGACATGGGCCCGTGCATCCTCGCCGGTGATCCACTTGCTCTCGCCTGAGGGGAGCGCGATCTTGCCATCGATCGACAGGGCGAGCTTCAGCGTGATGCGCGGTCGCCCGCGCTCGATCCGGCTAAGATAGCCCGACATGCTATCGCGCGCGATTTCCTGGGCCACGCCTGAGGTTATATCGATCCCGGCCTTCTTGAGCATTTTGATGCCCCGCCCGGCGGTGCGGGTGTCGGGATCCTTGATGCCGATGACGACGCGGACGATTCCGGCGGCGGGGATGATGGCGGCACAGGTCGGCCCGCGTTCGCTGGCATGGGCGCATGGCTCGAGCGTCGTGTAGAGCGTTGCGCCCTTAGCATTTTTGCCGGCCTGCTTCAGCGCTACCGCTTCAGCGTGGGGCCGCCCGGCGGGCGCGGTTGCTCCGCGGCCGACGATTTCGCCGTCCTTGACGATTACGCAGCCGACATTGGGATTGGGGGCAGACCGGCCGCGGGCGGCTTCACCGAGCCGCGCGGCTTCGAGCATGTATCGCCTATCGCTCAATGGCGTCACTCAATGCCGAATTGCTTCTCGAGCTTCTGAAATTCTTTGCGCCGCGCTTCCTCGGCTTTCTTCCGGTCTTCCGACGCCTTTAGCTGATCGGCCTTGATCTGGGCGTCGGTCCGGTTCGCCGGATAATTTTCGACGAAGATTACTTGCGGCGGCGGGGCGGTATTGATCTTCGAATCGACGAAGAAAATGATGACGATGATGACCGTCACCAGCACCGCCAGCGTGCCGGCGATGACTTGCTCGCGGCTGCGTTGCCGCAGGAAAGCGGTCAGGTCCCTGAGCGCGGCGCGCGGGCCGACCGTCGGAGGAAGAATTGCCATGGCCCCATATGTAGGACCCGCAACCGCCCGGGGCCAGCCCCCGGCCGGCAGTGCTGCCGTATGGGACCAGCCTCGGACGATGGATATGGTCACACATCCTCCAGGCGAAAACTGAGGCTTATCACCGTGGTCGACGGCACCGCGACCCCGTCCTCCGTCGCCGGCTTGTAGCGCCAGGCCTTGAGGATGTGACGTCGTGCCGCCTCCAGGAAGGAGGGGTCGGCGGCGCCGACTGGATCGACCACAATCACCCGGCCCCGGGGATCGATGGTCAGCTTCAGGCGCAGCGTCGCCTCTTCCTCGCTGCGGATCTTGTCGAGCGGGTAAGGCGGTTTCAGCGCGCTTTCGGACGTCGCCCAGCGGGCCGCGACCTTGACTGGCACATGCTTGGGCGGATCGAATATCGTGGTCGGCCCGCTGCCGATCACCGTCTCAATATCCTTGAGACTGGGTCCAGTGGCGATGTCGATCGGATCCTGCCGTTCCATATCGACGATTGGTCGCTCCGCCGGGATGAACGAATCCTGAGTGACCGGCCGCTTCGGCAATGGATCGTCCGTCGGGGGCGGCGGCGGCGGTGGAACCGGCACATTGTAGACCGTCGTCTTCTCGCCAGTGATTTGGCCGATGATTTCCGGCCGGGCGGTCAGCACTCCGGCAAGGACCAGCGCGTGGCCGGCAATGATCAGCGTCAGCGCTTTGGGGGACCGGTCACGGCCGGCGGTTCTCGGCATATTGGCGGCGTAGGCAAGCATCGCATCTCTCCCACCATAGAGACATGCAATGTTACATCATCACAAGCAATTGGCAAGCGCAAAATATGCGGGATTTCTCAAGATTATCCGGCGGCGGCGGTGAGCCGTTCGAGCGCGCGTTCCTTGCCGATCAGCTTTAGCAATGGCCCCATCTCCGGGCCTGATTCGCGCGCAGTGAGAGCGAGTCGAAGCGGCCGGAACAGGGCGCGGCCCTTGCGGCCGGTGCTTTCCTTCAACGCATCGGTCAGCGCGTGCCAGGGGTCGGCGGACCAGTCGACCGTCTCGGCCAGCCGCGCCGCTTCCTCGATCAGCCCTTTGTCGTCTGGCACGACTTCCGGCGGCGCGATCAGGCAATGCAGGACCGGTATCCATTCCGCGGCTTCGTCGAGATGCGCCAGATTGCCGCGCAGCACGAGCCATTCGGCCTCGCCGATCGCTTCCGGCAGGCGATCGCGGACATCGGCGTAATCCAGATGATGGAGCAGCTTGCCATTGAGCTGCTCGACCTCGGTCAGATCGAAATGGGCGGGCGCCCGGCCGAAGGTGGCAAAGTCGAACCCTTCTGCCAGCTCGCCGAGATGCGCCCGCGCCTCGACAGGCTGCGAGGTTCCCAGCCGGGCCAGCAGCGACAGCAGCGCCATCGGCTCGATCCCCGCCTCCTTCAGCGCGTCGACTCCAGTGGAGCCGAGCCGCTTCGACAGCTTGCCCTCTGCCGCGACCAGCAATGCCTCATGGGCGAAATGCGGATGTTCAGCTCCCAGGGCGTCGAACATCTGCAGTTGCACCGCGCTGTTCGACACATGATCCTCGCCGCGGACGATATGGGTCACGCCGAGGTCGATGTCGTCGATCACGCTCGGCAGCAGGTAGAGCCAGCTGCCGTCGGCCCGCCGGATCACCGGATCGCTGATCAGGGTTGGGTCGAACTTGTGGTGGCCGCGGATGAGGTCGTCGAATTCGATCCCCGCCTGATGGTCGAGCCTGAACCGCCAATGCGGGGCAACGCCGTCAGGAACGGGTGAGCCCTCCGGCTTGCGTTCATAAACCGGCGGCAGGCCGCGCCCGAGCAGCACCTTGCGGCGAAGGTCCAGCTCTTCCGGTGTCTCATAGCAAGGATAGACTCGGCCGGCCTCACTCAGCCGCTCGAACTCGCGCTCGTAAAGATCGAACCGCTCCGACTGGCGCACCATGGCGTCCGGCTTGAGACCGAGCCAGCCAAGGTCGTCGACAATTGCCTCGACAAACTCCTCTTTCGATCGCTCCAGATCGGTATCGTCGATCCTGAGCAGGAAGCGCCCGCCATTTTTCAGGGCGAACAGCGCATTGTGGAGCGCGGTTCGGATATTGCCGACATGGAGTCTGCCGGTCGGAGAGGGTGCGAAGCGAGTGACGACAGTCATGGGCCGCAGCCCCTATCACCCGTGAGGCGTCTAAAGCTAGCGGCGCTCAAGCGTGACGGTGCCGTCCTTGCCCGACAGGCAGGAAAGGTCTCGTCAGCTGGTGTGGAATGAATTGGTGATCGGATAGCGCCGGTCGCGGCCGAAGTTGCGGGTGCCAAGCTTGACCCCTGGCGGTGCCTGCCGGCGCTTATACTCGGCCCGGAGCAGCTTCTTTTCGATATCCGCAACCACGGCTGGATCGGCTCCGGTCACCGCCACCGTCTCGCGCACCGATAGCTCCTTTTCGACCAACGCCTCGAGGATCCGGTCGAGCATGGCGTAGGGCGGCAGCGAATCCTCATCCTTCTGGTTGGGGCGAAGCTCGGCGGTCGGCGGCTTGTCGATCACCCGTTGCGGCATCACCGGTCCTTCCGGACCAAGCCCGCCCTTCGGCCGGTTTGCATTGCGCCAGCGGGACAAAGCGAAGCAAGTGGTCTTGTAGGCGTCCTTCAGCACCGAATAGCCGCCGGCCATGTCGCCATAGAGGGTGGCATAACCGACCGACATTTCGCTTTTGTTGCCGGTCGTCAGCAGCATGTGGCCGAACTTGTTGCTGAGCCCCATCAGGGTCACCATGCGGAGCCGCGACTGAATATTCTCGGCGGCAATGCCGCTGTTGTCGCCTTCGAAGCAGGGCGCCAGCATCTCGTCGAGGGCATCGACGCCGGGAACGATCGGGATGACGTCATGGCGCACGCCCAGCAGCCGTGCGCATTCCGCGGCATCCTCGAGACTCTCGTCGCTGGTGTATTTGGACGGCAGCATCACGCACCACACCTTGTCGGCGCCAAGCGCATCGACCGCCACCGCCGCCGACAGGGCGCTGTCGATCCCGCCCGACAAGCCCAGGATCACGCCGGGGAACCCGTTGGCGCGGACATAATCGCGCAGCGCGACCATCATCGCCCGGTACATGTCTTCCGGATAGGGCGAAAGAGTCGCCCGTTCGCCCGGCTCGCAGCGCCAGCCATTGGGCGTACGAACCCAGTCGGTGATCGCCATGGCTTCCTCGAAATCCGGCATCAGCACGGCGATCCCGCCATCGTCATTGGTGACGAAGCTCGATCCGTCGAACACCAGCTCATCCTGTCCGCCGACCCGGTTGAGATAGACGATCGGCAGGCCCGTCTCGATGGCGCGCTCCCGCACCAACCGCTGCCGCTGGTCGTCCTTGTCGGTTTCATAGGGACTGCCGTTCGGCACCAGCAGCATGTCCGCGCCGGCATCCGCCAGGTGCTGACAGACGGATTCCAGCCAAATATCTTCGCAGATCGGCACGCCCAGCTTCACGCCACCAATTTGAATGGGTTCGGGCAAGGGGCCGTGAGCGAAAATGCGCTTCTCGTCGAAGGTGCCATAGTTGGGGAGTTCATGCTTCAGCGTCCGGCCGATGAGCTTGCCCCCTTCGGCCAGGACTACGGCATTGTAATTGACCCCTTCGTCTGAATGGATCGTCCCGAACAACAGGGCCGGACCGCCGTCGGCCGTGGCGTCGACCAGCCGCTCGGCAGCCTCCATCGTCTGGCGGACGAATTCCGGCTTTAATACCAGGTCCTCGGGCGGGTAGCCGACTAGCTGCAGCTCCGGCACCATGACCAGGTCGGCGCCTTCTACCGCGGCCTTGGCGCGCCATTCGAGCATCGCATCCGCATTGGCGGAAAGGTCGCCGATCCGCTGGTCGAGCTGGCAAAGTGCGATGCGAAGGCGATCGGTCACGGCAATCCCGATTTAGCGCCGAACCATCCTTACGCAACCTTGCGCCTTTGTCCGCCGCTTCCTAAGGGGCGCGAACTGGCCAATCGTCACGGGATCGTCACGCATGAAACTGCTCGCCGGGAATTCGAACCTGCCGCTGGCGCGGGCGATCGCCGATTATCTCGAGCTGCCGCTGACCGACGCCAGCGTCCGCCGCTTCGCCGACGAGGAAGTGTTCGTCGAAATCCAGGAGAATGTCCGCGGCGAGGATGTGTTCGTGGTCCAGTCGACCAGCTTTCCGACCAATGACAATCTGATGGAGCTGTTGATCTGCATCGACGCGCTGAAGCGCGCTTCGGCCAAGCGGATCACTGCGGTCATCCCCTATTTCGGCTACGCCCGGCAGGACCGGAAGCCCGGCCCCCGCACGCCGATCTCGGCCAAGCTGGTCGCGAACCTGATTACCGTCGCCGGCGCCGACCGGGTCCTGACGATGGATCTCCATGCCGGCCAGATTCAGGGCTTCTTCGATATTCCGACGGACAATCTGTGGGCCGCGCCGGTGATGGCGGCGGACATCCAGGCTCGCTACTCGGGCAAGAAGCTGATGGTCGTGTCGCCCGACGTCGGCGGCGTGGTCCGCGCCCGCAGCCTTGCCAAGCGGCTCGACAACGCTCCGCTGGCAATCGTCGACAAACGCCGCGAACGGGCCGGCGAATCCGAAGTGATGAACATCATCGGCGACGTCGAGGGTCATTGCTGCATCCTGGTCGATGACATCGTCGATAGTGCCGGGACATTGTGCAACGCCGCGGCCGCACTGAAGGAGCAGGGCGCGACCGAGGTCATCGCCTATTGCAGCCATGGCGTGCTGTCGGGCGCGGCCGTGGCTCGCGTTGGGGCCAGCGTGCTGACCGAACTGGTGGTTACCGATTCCATCTATGGCGAAGGTCTAAAGGATAACGACAAGCTCCGTCGCCTGACCATCGCCCCGTTGTTCGGCGAGGCAATCCACCGCATCGCCGACGAAACGTCGGTGTCCAGCCTGTTCGACTAGGCTGTTGGCTGACCGATCGTCTCGCCGCGCCAATCAATGGTTGTTTTGGCTAGGCCCCTCGACGCCGCTGCTCTCGGCAAGAAGCTGGTCTACCGTCTCGGCGAACCGCATCACCGAAATCGGCTTGGAGACATAGGCCTGCGCGCCCGCGGCCTTGAACCGCTCGTCGTCTCCGACCGCGGCATAGGCAGTGACCGCCATGATCGGCACATTTTTCAATTGGTCATCGGCGCGCAGCAACTCCATCAGCTCAATGCCCGTGATGTAAGGCAGCTGGATGTCGGTAATCACCAGATCGGGACGGAAGGCGCGCGCTCTTTCGAGCGCGTCGCGGCTGTCGGTCACCGGCTCGGTTTCATGACCGTGCGCCGTCAACAAGTCGCAGAACAACTTGATGTTGAGGGCGTTGTCCTCGACAACCAGGATCTTGGCCAATCAATCACCCCCCGAATGCTGAGAAACCGCAGTAAGCGATGTTAACCCACAGGACAAACGATGGACCCGGCGACGCCGAAGCGCTGGCACTTGCGGCGCTTGCAGCGACGCTAACCGACGAACGGCGCGCCCGGAGGTTCCTCGACCTCACCGGGCTGGACGCGGACGAGCTCCGCGCCCGGGCCGGTGAAAGGGGCCTGCTGGCCGCGCTGCTGGCTTTTCTCGAAGCCCATGAACCGGACTTGGTAGAGGTTGCCCAAGCGATTGGAATCAAACCGGAAAAACTTGTATCCATCCGTTCGGAGCTGGAGCGGTGAAGCGCCCCTTGCTGATCACCGATTGCGACGAAGTGCTGCTGCACATGGTGTCCCATTTTGACGCCTGGCTGGGCGAGGCCCACGACATCCGCTTCGCCTTCGAGACCGGGCAATTTGCCGAAGCCTTGACCCATCGCAGCAGCGGCGAGCTGGTCGACCGGGAGCAGGTTTGGCCGTTGCTCACTGAATTCTTTCGGGGCGAGATGCATCGCCAGACGCTGGTGCCCGGCGCGCTCGAGGCCCTCGGCCGGATCGGCGAAATCGCCAACATCGTCATTCTCACCAATTTGGGCGACGAGGCCCATCCCTGGCGCGTCGACCAGCTCGCCAGGCACGGCATCGGGCACGAGGTGGTCTGCAACCGCGGCGGCAAGGGCATTCCCGCCAAGGCGATCATCGACCGATACGGGGCAGGGGCAACCGTCTTCGTCGACGATTTACCGGTGCATCACGCCTCGGTTGCGGAACATGCACCTGAAGTACACCGGCTGCATATGGTCGCCGAACCGCTATTGGCGCCGGCCGTGCCGACCGCCGAGTTCGCCCATGCGCGGATCGACGACTGGCCGACCGCAACGCCCTGGATTTTGGAAAGGCTGAAATGACCAAGACCATCTTCATCACTGGCGCTACCGCCGGGATCGGCGCTGCAAGCGCGCGCAGGTTCGCCAGCGAGGGATGGCAGGTGATCGGTACGGGCCGTCGCCGCGACCGGCTCGATGCGCTGGCCGAGGAACTCGGTGATTTCTTCCTTCCGCTGTTGCTCGACATGCGCGCGCCGGGTGATTTTGGCTCGGCGCTCGCGGCGCTGCCCGAGCGCTATCGGGAGATCGACCTGCTGCTCAACAATGCCGGGCTGGCCCCGCCGATGAGCAATCTGCAGGATGCGGACCAGGACCCGCTCGACGTCGCGATCGACACCAATGTCACCGGCCTGGTTGCGCTGACCCGCGCACTGCTGCCCCGGCTGATCGAGCGCAAGGGCTCGATCATCAACCTGGCGTCCGTCGCGGCGACCTATCCCTATCGCGGCGGCGCGGTCTATGCCGGGACCAAGGCCTTCGTCCGCCAATTCTCGCTCGGCCTGCGCTGCGACCTGCAGGGCACCGGCGTGCGGGTGACGTCGATCGAGCCGGGCATGGTCGAAACCGAGTTCACCCTGGTGCGGACTGGCGGCGATCAGGCTGCGAGCGACGCGCTCTATGCCAATATGGACCCGATGACCGCCGAAGACATTGCCGGGACGATCTGGTGGGTGGCGAGCCTGCCACCGCACCTCAACATCAACACGCTCGAGCTCATGCCGGTCAATCAGAGCTGGGGCGGCTTCGCAGTGCATCGCCGCGAGGGTTGACGTTGGGCATGTTGAGCGCCAAGCGCGCCCCATGAGCATCGAACAGCGCCTCGCCGAACTCGGCATCACCCTTCCCGAGCCCGCCGCCCCGGTGGCGGCTTATGTCCCGACCGTCGAGGCCAACGGCCTGATGCACGTTTCGGGCCAGGTCAGCTTCGGCGAAGACGGCAACCTCATCAAGGGCCGGCTCGGCGAGAATATGGACCTCGAGGCGGGGCAGGCGGCGGCGCGCCGCTGCGGCATCATGCTGCTGGCTCAGCTCAAGGCTGCCCTCGGCTCGCTCGACCGGGTCGAGCGCGTCGTGAAGCTTGGCGTGTTCGTCAACAGCCATGGCGATTTCACCGACCAGCCCAAAGTCGCCAATGGCGCGTCCGAACTGATGCAGGACGTGTTCGGCGAAGCCGGTCGTCATGCGCGTTCGGCCGTGGGCGTGCCGGTCCTCCCGCTCGGCTGCGCGGTCGAGGTGGATGCAGTCGTTCAGGTCAAATCCTGATCCGCTAGATCCTGGCCCGAGGGGGTTCGCGCATCGCGGGCTCCATGGACCGGGCGTTCCTGAAAACAGCCTGGCCGCGTTCCGCGCTGCGATCGAGGCGGGGGCGGGGATCGAGTGCGACGTACGCTTGTCGGCTGACGGCAAGGTCGTGGTCTTTCATGATCATGACCTGCAGCGCCTCTGCGCCTCCGCCTTGACGATCGAAGCGACGCCGGCAGCCATGCTGGCCGGGCAACGGTTGCTCGGCAGCAATGAACATATGCCGCGGCTGCTCGACTTGCTTGAGGTGATCGGCGGCCGAGTGCCAATGCTGATCGAATTGAAATGCCGGGGTGGCAATGCCGCGAAGCTGGCTGAAGCGGTCGTGGCGGATCTTGTCGGCTACGACGGACCGGTCGGCGTGATGAGTTTCGAGCCGGCGGTCGGCAAATGGCTGGCGCGACACGCCGCTGAGGTGCAACGTGGCCTCGTTATCTCCCGCAACGCATCGGCGTTCGACCGCTGGCGCTGCCTTCGGGCCAGTTCGGCGCAATTCCTGGCGATCGATTGCGGAGTCATCGCGCGGCCCTGGGCCGCCAGGGAGCGCAAGGCGAGATGGGTCTACAGCTGGACGATCCGCTCGGCTGGCGATCGCCAGACAGCTGAAATTCACGCGGACGCGCTTATCTGGGAAGGCGATGGCCGACCGCGAAGCTGAAATTGTCGCACGGATCGCCCGAGGCGTGGCCGATCTGCCCGCGGGCCAATGGGATGGATTGGCGGGTCCGGGCGAACCTTTTCTGAGCCATGCTTTTCTCTCGTTGCTTGAAGCGTCGGGCAGCGTTGGCGACGCGAGCGGCTGGACGCCGCTGCCGATCATGGTCGAACGCGAAGGGCGCGTTACTGCGGCGGCGCCGGCCTATCTCAAGACTCACAGCCAGGGCGAATATGTGTTCGACCACGGCTGGGCGGACGCCTGGGAGCGAGCCGGCGGGGCCTATTATCCCAAGCTGCAGGTCGCGGTTCCGTTCACGCCCTGCGTCGGGCCGCGGCTTCTTGGTGAAGATCGCAACGCGCTGCTCGCCGCGCTCGAAACGGTGACGGTGCAGAACGGCCTGTCGTCGGCCCACATCACCTTCCTCACCGAGGAGGAATCGATGGCGGCCGAAGCCCGCGGCTGGCTCCGCCGCGACGGCCTGCAATTTCATTGGCTCAACCGCGGCTATGCAAGCTTCGACGAGTTTCTCGGCGCATTGTCGAGCCGCAAGCGCAAGTCGATCCGCAAGGAACGTGCCGCGGCGGCCGGGGGGCTGCAGATTGTGGCCCTGCGCGGGGCCGAGATCGAACCGGCCCATTGGGACGCGATGTGGAATTTCTACCAGCATACCGGGGCCCGCAAATGGGGGCGCCCTTATCTGACCCGCGCCTGGTTCGATGGCATTGGCGCGGCGATGGGCGACGCGGCACTGATGTTCCTGGCGTGCGACGGCGGGCGCCCGATTGCCGGGGCGCTCAATTTTATCGGCGGCGACACGCTTTACGGGCGCTATTGGGGCGCCTTCGAGGAGCGGCCGTTCGTCCACTTCGAATTGAGTTACTATCGCGCGATCGACTGGGTGATCGAACATGGCCTGAAAACGATCCAGGCCGGGGCGCAGGGCGAGCACAAGCTGGCCCGGGGCTATGAGCCGGTCGTAACGCCATCGGTTCATTTCCTCCCCGACACGGGATTCCGTCGCGCGGTTGCTGACTTTCTCGAACGGGAGCGAGAAGCCGTGCGGCTGGAACTGGAATGGGCGCGCCAGGCGCTGCCCTATCGTTCGGATTCCTCGTCGTCGTAGATCCGGACCATTCGCCCGCACGGTCCGGCCAACCCGCGATACATGCCGGGCGTGGTGAAGCCCCAGGCGGCTTCGCCCGAGGGCGACACGGCGATCAGGCCGCCATTGCCGCCCAGCGCCTTCACCTCGGCCAATACTCCGTCGAGCGCCTCCTGGATGCCATTGCCGCCAAGACGGACCCGCGCGCACAAATCATGCGCGGCGGCGGCGCGGATGAACACCTCGCCAAGCCCCGTCGCGCTAACCGCGGCTGCACGGTCATCGGCATAGGTGCCGGCGCCGATCAGCGGCGAATCGCCGATCCGGCCCCAGCGCTTGGCGGTCAGCCCGCCGGTCGAAGTGGCGGCCGCAACATGGCCGTGGCTATCGAACGCGACCGCACCGACCGTCCCATATTTAATGTCGGCGTCGAACGCTCCGCCGCCCTTGGCCAATAGCTCGTCGAGCTGGCGCCGGCGCTCTGGCGTGACGAACCAGCGGTTGGGCACCTGCTCCAGCCCGGCCTCGCAGGCAAAATCGTCGGCGCCCTCATAGCTCATCAGCACATGGGGGCTTTGCTCCATCACTGCCCGCGCGGCACTGATCGGCGCACGTGTCGAGCGGAGTCCGGCGACGGCGCCGCAGCGCCGGTCGCGGCCGTCCATGATCGACGCGTCCAGTTCGACATGGCCGTCATAGGCAAGCACGCTGCCGCGCCCGGCATTGAAGCAGGGATCTTCCTCAAGTACTCGTGATGCCGCCTCGACGGCGTCGAGCGCCGAACCGCCGCCCGCGAGGATTGTCTCGCCGGCGCCGAGCGCGGCTTCGAGGCCAGCACGGCCCAGCCTGTCCAGCTCCTCCGTCAGCGCGCCGCGGCGCATCGATCCCGATCCGCCATGGATCACCAGTTTCCAGTTCATGGTTCCGCCCTAGCGGAGCCCGTCTTTCGATTCCAGTTGACCGAAAATTGAATCGATATAAAAATGATATCAATTAACGGGAGGGACAAATGACCGAGTCGAATGTCATTGCCTTGAATATGAGCCGAGAGCGCACCGCTTCGACGGCCAGCGGCTATGTGATGCTGTTCCTGCTGCTGGTGGCGATCCTCGCCCAGATCTGGGGCATCGTGCAGCTGGCCAACGACCGGCCCAGCACGCTGGCGCTGGTTACGGTGATCGTGGCTCCGCTGGCTTTGATCTTCATCGCCTGCGGCTTTTACATGCTTCAGCCCAACCAGGCCGCCGCGATCACGCTGTTCGGCGACTATCAGGGCACCGACCGCACCACCGGCCTTCGCTGGGTGCTGCCGTGGCTGGCGCGCAAGAAAGTGTCGGTCCGCGCCAACAACTTCATCAGCGACAAGATCAAGGTCAACGACCTGCGCGGCAATCCGATCGAGATGGCGGCGCAAATCGTCTGGCGCGTGGTCGATACGGCCCAGGCTTTGTTCGACGTCGACGATTACAAGGAATTCGTCCGAGTGCAGGTCGAAGCGGCAATCCGCACGATCGGTTCGCGCTATCCTTATGACGACTTCGAACATCTCGAGATCACGCTACGCGGCAATCATGACGAGGTCGGTGCCGAGCTTCGGAAGGAGCTGATTGCCCGCCTCGCGGTAGCCGGTATCACGATCGACGAATGCGGCTTCACCCACCTCGCCTATGCCACGGAAATCGCCGGAGCGATGCTCCGCCGGCAGCAAGCCCAGGCGATCGTCGCCGCCCGCCGCACCCTGGTCGACGGCGCGGTCGGCATGGTGGAAATGGCGCTCGAACAGCTCTCGGCCAAGAACGTCGTCCATCTCGACGACGAGCGCCGCGCGGCGATGGTGTCCAACCTGATGGTCGTCCTGTGCGGCGAGCGCGATACCCAGCCCGTCGTCAACACCGGCACGCTGTACACCTAGGCGCGGAAGTTGGGCGGCGCGCGCAAGGCCTACCCGCTGAGGGTCGATCCCGCCTTATGGGCGGCGGTCGAGCGCGCCGCCACCGCCGATTTGCGTTCCGTCAACGCGCAGGTCGAATGCCTGATCAGGGAGGCGCTCAAAGCCAGGGGGGTGAAACTCCAAGCGCCCAATCCTGCCAGGCGCGGGCGCCCGCCAAAGGACAAGAGTGATGGATGATCGGCCCGAATGGTTTTCGGCCAAGCGCTACGGCTTTGGCACGGCCCTGCCGATCAGGTGGCAGGGCTGGCTCGTCATGGCCGTCTATTTCGCCGTCACGATCGGCAGCGCCTTCCTGTTCGCCAAGCGGCCGGTGATCCTGCTGTCGATCATCTTCCCGGCGACGGTCATTTTCCTGGTGATCGCTGCCAGGACGACCAAGGGCGGCATGCGCTGGCGTTGGGGCGGTGACGAATGATCCTGTTCGTTGCCGCACTGGCGGCGGCGCAGCCTGCCGAGCGCGCCGTCACCGCCCCGGGTCCAGGCGGGCCCCTGGCCGGGACCCTGGTCGACGCCGGAAAAGGCTCGCCGATCATTTTGGTCATTCCCGGGTCCGGGCCGACCGACCGCGACGGGAACAATCCCCTGGGGGTCAAGGCCAGTCCTTACCGCATGCTGGCCGACGCCCTGGCCAGGAAGGGCGTCTCAACGGTGCGGATCGACAAGCGCGGCATGTTCGGCAGCAAGCGAGCGGTGGTCGATGCCAACCGGGTGAAGATTGCCGATTATGCAAGAGATACTCATGCCTGGATCTCGAGCATCCGTCGCGTGACCGGCGCCCAATGCGTTTGGGTGCTTGGCCATAGCGAGGGTGGTTTGGTCGCGCTGACCGCAGCCCAGCGAACGGCGGGGATTTGCGGCGTGATCACCGTCGCCGCGGTCGGGCGCAAGATCGGCACCGTCTTGCGCCAGCAATTGGCGGCCAACCCGGCCAATGCGCCTTATCTGCCCGCGGCCTATGGCGCGATTGAATCCCTCGAAGCCGGCAAACGGGTCGACGCCGCCACCCTGCCGAAACCGCTTCAAAAGCTGTTCGCCGAGGACGTCCAAACCCTCCTGATCGACCTGTTCGCGGAAAATCCGGCCGCGCTTGCCGCAAAGCTAAAGGTGCCGCTGCTGATCGTTCAAGGGGACAATGATATTCAGGTGACGGTGGCGGACGCCAGGGAACTCGCCGCCGCGCAGCCACGAGCCAAGCTGCTCTTGCTCCCCGGCGTCAATCACCTGCTCAAGGTTCCCGAAGGCGCCGACCGGGCGGCCAACATTCGCGCTTATGCCGATCCCAACCTGCCAATTGCGCCTGCAGCGGTCGAGGCCATCGCTCGGTTCGTGACGCGCTAGCCGCGCTTCTGGCCAGGCGCCCTGGCCTCCGGTCCCAGCGCATCGTCCATCAATCGCGCGAGCCGGATTCCTCCCTCGACCACGTCCTGGCGCACGGCTGGAATCAGTTCCCGAACCCTGGCGTCGTCCATGACCGGCCGTTCGACCGGGGCGGCGCCGCATGGATCGCCGACCAGGGTTTGATAGGCGAGGTCGCGGGCCTTGCCCCACATTTCCCGGCTCCAGTCCTCGACGCTGCCGCTGGCTATCCGTTCGCGCTCGGCCGGTGGAACCTGGGCGAGCAGCGCCGCGGGACCGGCGGGAGGGGTGGAAATGGCGCGTTCGGCCAGCCATCCGTCCCAGATGCTATGCAAATTGGTCCGGCCGGCAATGATCCCATAGGTCGCCGCAACCTTGTTGCCGCCGAGGTCGGCATGGTCGCCGGCATGCATCGGCTGGTGCAGGTCGCCGACGAAATGGGTGAGGAAGGCCAGCGCCATCAGCCGCTCGCGCACCGGCACGCTCCTGTCGGCGAGAAGCCGGGCATTGCGCTCGATCTGCGCCGACACGCAATTGCCGTCCTTGCAGGCTGCCTTCAAATCGAACGGCTTGCACACGTCGACGTTCTGATAGTGCCAGCTGTAGGCATAGGTGAACCGGTCGCCCAGCGGCTTGATGCAGTCCGCCCAGACGCTGGCCTGCTCGATTGTCGCCACCGGGCATTCGGGAGTCTCGAGCAATCGGCCCTGGCGAAGCAGCGCGGCAACCTTGGCGCGCGTGTCGGGCCGCATCTGCAGCCAGGCGACCCGCGCCACGCTTTCATGACCATATTCCCAATAGGCCTGGGCGGGTGCGGCAAAGGCGAACAGGGCGACGAGGCCGCACAGCGCGGCATGAATGCGAATCGGCATGGCCGTCGCTTAGCAAATTTCACTGAAATTTAGCTGGTGATCGACAGATCGTGCTGCTGGTTGACGAGTCGCCACTCTGCGAGATCGGCCAGCATCGCCCGCGCAGCCTGTTCGCCAAGGTCGGCCGCCCGCATCAGCGAGATGCCATCGGCGCGGAGCTCCTCGGCCAGCCTGCCAAGCGAAGCGGCCGTTGCGTCCGACCGAAGCGCGCTGCCGCCGAAGTCACCCTGAAAGCGGATTCCGAATACCGCGGCGCCGATGGTCGGCAGTCCCGCCGAAATCAGCGTCAGCCAATGGCCCCACTGGTCGACCAGTACGGGGGTCCAGACAAGGGCCGCAATCGTTCCAGCCGAGGCGATCATGGTTGTCCAGAAGGCGGCGGCGCTGATCTTCTCGAGCCGGCGGTCGAGCAGCAGGATCTGGCGGCTGCTGGTCCGGTGATAGGCGACCTGTGGGTCGACTTCATGGGCGGCGATCGCTTCGGCAAGCGCCGGCACTGCGTCGGCCGTGATCCGGCCGGTGGGACAGCCGCTCGCCCGCCAGATCGACGCAGCATACCATTCGACCCAGCGGCGCGGGATCGGATTGGCGGCGCTGCCCGGAGGGTCAGGAGCGGCGATTGCGAGCAGCTTCAGGCTTCTCAGTGGCCGGAGCCGCTCGGCCAGCTGGCGGTAGTCGAGCCAGCGGCGGTGCCATTCATGGTGAACTCCAAACCGGGTGTTGAGGATGATGATCAGCGCCAGCACGAATTCGATTGCTGCCAGGCCCAGCTTGGATGACGGCAACAGAAAACCGGCAAGGCCGATGATCACTGCCAGCGCCGCCAGGACGAAGTTGAGCACATGACCGCTGCGGTAATTCTGGGCAAAGTAGGTCGCCAGCTCGCCGCTCCACCCATGGGCATCGCCGAGCAGGCCAAGGCGGAGGCTCACCCCGTGGCGGTCGGAGCAGCCTTCGCGATAGCGCCGCCATTCCGCTTCGCGAGAGGCGGCTGCACTGGTCGCCTGGAAATCCTTGGTCCCGAAGCGGCTGATCCCGGCGGTCGCCAGCAACAGCGGATATTCTACCCGGGCTCGAAAGCGGCGTGGCCGCTCGCTGAAGTATGAGGTGAGATAGGCCCGCTCGCGCTCGTCCGTGGGCGGCGCCAGCAAGGGCTTTAGCAGGCCAACCAGATGCTCATTGTCGAATGGCCGGCGGTCGATATCGTCGCTGTGCAGCGTCAGGACGGCGGGGTCGTAGGCGCTCCACAGCAGGGTCACCGGCCGCTTGGGATCGATCGGGATATGGATGATCGGGATTCCCCGCGCCATGGCCAGTTCGACCACCTCGCCCGTCCCGCCGCGGCCGCGCGGAACCTGGCCATCCCAAACCGCGATCAACAAATCGCAGTGAGCCAGCGTGGCGCGTCCGGCCATGACATAGGCCTCCAGCGGCTCGGCCGGCTTGCCTGGCAATTCGAGCAGGCAGCCGGCGGAATCGGCCAGCCGGTCGAACTCCTCGCGGAACGGCTCGGCCACTTCGGCGCGGGTCTGTTCCCGGGAGAAGGGCAGCACGACGTGCAGCGCATAGCCATTGGCGAGCGCCGCATTCGCCGCGATCTGATCGGCGCCGTCCGCCAGGGGTGAAACCATCAGCAGCTGCGGCGGCGACTGGCCGAACCAATCCCGGTTGGCCAGATATTGGTCGAGCGCCACCGTAGTAACGTCGCGGACCGCGTCCGAAATCCGGTCGACGACGGTCCGGGCCGCCGGTCCCATCGATCCCGAACGATGGCCGGTCACGCCCAGCCGGAATGCGAACGGCGGGCGTGGCGGTGCCGCAGCGGCCGCGTGCGCGGGTTCCCGAATGTGCTGGGGCTCGGTCATCGTTCAACCAATTCGATTACTTCCTCAGACCGTTCGCTCCATCTCCGATCGGATCGTAATCCTTCGGCGTTCCATCGGGCCACAGGAACCGTAGCGCGAACCTGCACTTTTCCTTTCTCTCATTGCGATAATAGGTAATCAGCCGCGTGTTCTTTCCGGCATTGTTCTGTTCGACGCTGAGCGGCAAGAACCCTGCCCAGATGGATGGGCCATTGGGACATGGCGGCGGCGGCGCGTCGGGCCCTATCGGCGGCGCTACCCAAAGTGCATTGGCCGGATTCGGTTGGAACGCGAGTCCGCTGCCCGCCCGGTCGTCTATGTTGAAACACACGATGGCGCCCGGGTGATTGTCGTTCTTGACCTCAATCCTGTCCCCACCTGGGCTTAGCTCGAACTGGAGGTCGGTTGGCCCGCCCGGGCCTTGGGTGATTACGACATCGACATCGATGTCCTTTGGTTTCGGTGGCATTGCGCACCCCTGCTCTTGTTGACGTTACATTCGCATATTCAATGTGGGGCCGGCGGCCGGGACGCCGAACCGCCCCATCCTATGCCCTTAGGCCGTTCGCGCCATCGCCGATCGGGTCATAGTCTTCAGGAGTGCCATCAGGCCACAGAAACCGAAGCGCGAATCGGCATTTCGCCTCGGTCTCATTGCGGAAGTAAGCGATGAGCTGGGTACGTTTTCCACCTTTGTCCTTCTCGACGCTTAGCGGCACGAATCCAGCCCATTTGGCCCCATTGGGTGGCGGGCACGGCGGCGGATTCTTTCCCGTCCCGATCGGCGCCGCGACGCACATTGAATCGCCGGGGTCAGGTCTGAATTCAAGGTCAGTGCCATCTGGATCCTTGATGTTGAAATATACGACAAGGCCGGGATGCTTGTTGTTGTGAAACCTGATTTCGTCGGTTGGGCCTTTGCCGTTATTTTCGTTCAACGCGAATGTGGCCGATTTTGGCCCGGTCTTGGTGATGACCACGCTGATGCTCTTGTTCCGTACATATGGCATGATTTTGCCCCCTTCACGCTTGCTAAACCCCTGCACGATTGCTGAGTGACTGGCGGTATCCCATCGCGGCCAACCGCGATGCGATTTGCATTCCTTCGGCACGCTGACCAATTCCGCGCAGCATCTCGCCACGCTCCGCCATCTGGCGGGGTGTTTCGGTGACTCCCTTTGGCCAGGCGGCGATCCCGGCCTGCCATGCGGCCCTGGCCCCGGCGCGATTGCCGCTACGCCACAAAATGTCGCCGACCAGCTTATGGGCCTGGCCTAGTGCAAACCGGTCGCTCAAGCTTCCGGCGCGCTCGGCCATGACCGCGTCCAGCACCTGCCGGGCGAGGGCCAAGGCCTCGCCTTTCGAGCCTGCGGCGACCGCCAGTTCGGCGCGCAGGGCCAAGCATCGCCGGCTGGCCTCGCGCCACGCGGCAACGGTTGGATCGCGGTCGACCAGCTGGCCGGCCTTGTTGCAGCCGCTGTCGGCGGCAGCCCTGGCTTCATTGGCCCGGCCCGACCGCAGGAGCAGCAGGGCCTGCAGGAGCTCGGTGCTGGCGCTTCGGCCTGTCCAGTCGGCGTTGCCTGGCTCCAGCTCGACGAGCCGATGGCCGATTTCCACGGCCGCCGACGCATGATCGAGCGCACGGCTGGTATCGCCGCGGGCAAAGCGAAGCAGCGACAAATGCATGTTTCCGATCATCGCCTTTTGCCGAAGGTCGGCATCGGGCCGTTCTTGGGCGAGGTAAGGCGCCAGGAGACTGAGCTGCCGCTCGCGTTCCGAGATGGCCTGATCCAGCTTGCCGGCGCCATCGAGTGCATCGGCGTGGTAGCCGACTGCTTCCAGCTGGAGCTCTTGAAACTCCCGGTTGGCCGGCTCGGCCGAGGTCAGCGAATCCATGGCTGCTACCGACGATTGGAAGGTGGCCGCCGCATCGGAATAGCGGGCCTGCTTGATCTCGACCCGGCCGAGGTTGCCCGCCGCATAAACGCCCTCGAGCTGCCATTTCAGATTCCGTGGATCGGCCGCGATCATCCGCTGGGACAGCCGACGATATTCGCGGAACTGGGTGGCCGCCTCGTCGATCAGGCCTCGGTCCAGCGCGACAGACCCCACGAAGTAGACGCTCTGGGCATGATCGAACATGCGCTGGGGATCGCTGGGATGCCGGCGCAGCGCTTCGGCAGTTCCGGCCAGCGCTTCGCGATAACGCCGAAGTGCGCCATTCATGTCGCCGCGGTTGGCGGCAATCTCGCCCATCAAGGTCAGCGCCTTCCACTGCTGGGCGAGCGCTTCGTCCGACAGCTGCGACTTGTCCTGCTTTTCGAAATAGGCGAGTGCGCGCGCCCCGACCGCGTCGAGGACGTCGAGACGCCCGACCGGCTCGAGTTTCTCGCGCAAGTCGCCGAGCATGAAACCGATCAGGCCCTCGGCCTCGCGCCGCTGGTCGCGTGCCTCGTCGCGCGCTTCGATGGCGGTATAGGCCAGCCCCGTGGTGAACAGCATCCCGGCGACCGACGCGGCGGTTATGGCGTATAGCCGGCGGTGCCGCCGCTGCGCTTCGCGCTGGGCAAGATCGTCGAGCCCGACACCGATCATCCCGGCGGCGATCTTGAGGAAGCCCATCTTCCTCCCGTCGGCATGCTCGCGAAGGTCGGCGGCGATCGGTTCGGCGCGCTGCGCGGTTGGGCGCCCGCGCCGATCGAAATGGACGCGCAGAGCCTGCGGGAAACATTCCTCGGCGGCTCTGTCGGGGTTGTCGCTGGCGAATGGTTCGCCGTTGATGATCGCTGCCAGGATGCGGTCTTCGCGATGGAGCCGCTTGAAGCAGGCGATCTCCTTGTCGATCCAGTGCGAGCGGGCGGCGGCCGGCGAGCAGAGCACGATCATGAATCGCGAACCGGCAATCGCTTCCTCAATTTCCTCGCTGAGGTCGGATGCGGCAGCCAATTCCTGCCGGTCGCGGAAAATCGGCGCCAGCCGCTTGGGGACGGGACCATGTTCCGTCAGCTTTCCGATCAGGCGCGGCGGAACCCGAAATTCTTCAAGTTCTTCATGAAGCCAGTCGGCAATGGCGCCATCCTGGTGGCTGTAACTGAGGAAGGCCATGTAGCGCCGATCCGACGCATGACTTCGCGCGCGAGAGGTGGCCCCGCGAATGCTACGCGCCAGTTGGGCAAGCTCGGCCATCAGCCACCCCGCCAGTTACCCTATTGCGACGCCCCCATAACATGGGCTGTTAACTACGGCGAATCAGCCGTTTTCCTTGGCCGGAACGCAACGCGCGCCTATATGGCCGCCATGTCCTCAATCCGCCCGTGGCGCGACATCGCGCGCCGCCAGTCTCGCCAGATCATGGTCGGCAATGTCGCCGTAGGTGGCGACGCGCCGGTTACCGTCCAGACGATGACCAACACGCCGACCTCCGACGCCAGGGCGACGATCGACCAGATCCGCCGTTGCGAGGAGGCGGGAGCTGATATTGTCCGGGTATCCTGTCCGGATGTGGAATCGACGGCCGCGCTCAAGGAAATCGTGCGAGCCGCCAGCGTGCCGATCGTGGCCGATATCCATTTCCACTATAAGCGGGCGCTGGAGGCGGCCGACGCCGGCGCCGCCTGCCTGCGCATCAATCCCGGCAACATCGGTTCCGAAGAGCGGGTCAAGGAAGTGATTGCGGCGGCCAAGGCAAATGGCTGCGCGATCCGCATCGGCGTCAATGCCGGCAGCCTCGAAAAGGATCTGCTCGAAAAATATGGCGAGCCCTGCCCCGAGGCGCTCGTCGAAAGCGCGCTCGATCATATCCGCATCCTCGAGGACCATGATTTCCGCGAATATAAGGTGGCGGTAAAGGCCAGCGACGTGTTCCTCGCCGTCGCCGCCTACCAGCAGCTGGCCGACGCGGTCGATTGCCCGCTGCACCTCGGCATCACCGAGGCCGGCGGCCTCACCGGCGGGACCGTCAAATCGGCGATCGGCATCGGTTCGCTGCTGTGGGCCGGGATCGGCGATACCATCCGCGTCTCGCTTTCGGCCGAGCCGGAGGAAGAGGTTCGGGTCGGCTACGAAATTCTCAAGTGCCTGGGCATCCGCAACCGCGGGGTCAGGGTGGTTTCATGCCCAAGCTGCGCGCGGCAGGGATTCGATGTCATCCGCACCGTCGAAAAGCTCGAGGAACGGCTGCAGCACATACGGACCCCAATGTCGCTGTCGGTGCTGGGTTGTGTGGTCAACGGTCCCGGCGAGGCCCGCGAGACCGATATCGGCATCACCGGCGGAGGCCAGGGCAAGCATATGGTCTATCTGTCGGGCATTACCGACCATCATGTCCGCGATGAGGAGATGATCGACCATATCGTTCGGCTGGTCGAGCAGAAGGCGGCCGAGATCGAGGCGAGCAATGCCGCTGCCGGGGACAGCGGCGAAAGCGCGCCGAGCGAAGCCGCCGAATAATATTTTGCTAACCCCTGCCGCCGTATGCCGCGGCGATGGGACGAGCACTTGTCATCATGGTGGTAATTGGCCTGGTGATCGGCCTTGCCTGGCCGTCGGGTGAGGAATCGCACGTTGCAGCTGGCGCCGTTCAACCTGGCGAACGCAGGGAAACCGTGCTCGAGCGCAAGTCGAACGGCCATTTCTACACCCACGCCAGGATCAACGACAAAGAGCTGGTGCATTTCGTCGTCGACACTGGAGCAACGGTCGTGGTGCTGACGGTCGACGATGCGCGCCGGCTCGGGATTCCTGTCAATCCGGCGGAATTCGAAGTCGTTGGGGAAGGCGCGTCCGGACCGGTCAGAGGCCAGGATATCATGCTCGACAGCGTCGAGGTCGATGGCAAGCGCGTCGAGAACGTCCCCGCTGCGGTGCTTGAAGGATCGAACCTGTCGCTGCTTGGCCAGGCCTATCTGTCGCGGATGGGGCAAGTCCAGATGTCCGGCGACTATATGGTGCTCAAGTAGGATTCAAACCCTCTTTACCTTCCTCGCTTAAGCTTGGCGCATGCTTCGTCTGGCGATCATGATCATCTTCGGCGCGACGCTGGTCGGCGCGCTGATGCCGTCGAGCATGTCCACTCCCGGCGATGGTCAGCGGGAAATCATTCGGGTTTCCGAACTCGAACAGAATGAGCCGAAATCGCCAGGCGATGAAGCGGGCTCGGGTTCCGTCACGCTGGAACGCTCGTTCGACGGCCATTTCTATGCCGATGCCAGGGTCAACGGGGCGACCATCCATTTTCTCGTCGACACCGGCGCAACCGGCATCGCCCTTTCGGCCGCGGACGCCCAACGGGCGGGGCTGGCGTTCGACTCCAGCCAGGCGGAAGTGATCGGAACGGGTGCTTCCGGGCAGGTGCGCGGCCATTGGGTCAAACTCAATCGGGTCGAGCTGGGCCTGAAATCGGTCAACGACACGCCGGCGGTCATCCTGGAGGGGGGCGACCGTTCGCTCCTCGGCCAGACCTTTCTCGCCCAATTCGGCTCGCTCGAGATTCACAAGGACACGATGGTCCTGCGCTAGGGCTGGAACGGGCGTCCGCTTCGGCTAAAGCGGCGCGGATGAGCGCCCCGCACAGCCCTGTCCCTGCCTATGTTGCCGCGGTGCTCGGCATCGCGCTGTTTTCGATCATGGACATGGTGATGAAGGGGCTGACCCTGGCGATCGGCACCTTCCCCACACTGTTGTGGCGCTCGTTGATTGGCATCCTGCTCGCGGCCATTCCGTTCCTCGTCACCCGCAATCCCTGGCCGCGCGGCGTACCGCTGCGCCTTCACCTGCTGCGCGGGACGATGATGGTGCCGATGGCGATCCTGTTCTTCTGGGGCCTCGCCCGGGTGCCGATGGCCCAGGCGGTGGCGCTGACCTTCATCGCCCCGCTGATCGCGCTGGTGCTGGCGGCGGCGATCCTGAAGGAGCCGATCGGCCGGCGGACCGTCGGCGGCTCGCTCGCCGCCTTTGCCGGCGTGGTCGTGATTTTCATCGGCCAGGCCAAGGCCGACCTCGGCCCCGAGGCCCTGCTCGGCAGCTTCGCCATACTCTGCTCGGCCGTCATCTACGCCTTCAACATCATCGTCATGCGGCGCCAGGCCCAGCATGCCGGGCCGATCGAGATCGCCTTCTTTCAGAATCTGGTGATTGGGTTCGTGCTGATGATGTGGGCGGCGGTCAGTGGCGTGCCCCAGCTACCGGCCGGCCATTGGGGCGAGTTGGTGCTCGCCGCGGGACTGGCGATCGGCTCGCTGATGCTGCTCGGCTGGGGCTACGCCCGGGCCGGCGCGGCCTATCTGTCTACCACCGAATATACGTCCTTCCTGTGGGCGATGCTGCTCGGCTGGCTGCGCTTCGGCGAGCATGTCTCGCTGTTCACCCTCCTTGGCGCTTCGCTGATCGTGGCCGGCTGCCTGGCCGCCGCGCGGACCCGCAAGGTCGACCATCCGGCGCTCGAAGCGACCGCCTGAACTAACCGGTCAGGATGCCGATCGCCAAGGCCAGGACGACCGTGTTGAAGATGAACGCCTCAAGGCAATGCAGGATGACGATCCGGCGAATACCGGGCGACGTCACCATTACGTCCGACGTCTGCAGCGCGGCTCCCAGCGTGAAGGCAAAATAGACGAAGTCGAGATAGTCCGGCTCAGGCCGGTCGCCGGGGAAGTCAAGGCCGCCGCGATCCTTCCCGCCATCGTCGCTGGAATAATAGAGATGCGCATAGTGAAGCGTGTAGACGGTGTTGGCGCCGATCCACGCAAGGGCAAGCGTGACCACGATCAGCGCCTTGTCGACCAGCGTGGGCGCGCCCTCGCCGACCATTTCGCCCGCAATCGTGATCAGGATCACCAGCGACACCACCAGCGACACGATCAGCAATATGACACGATTGGCGTCATTCTCCTTTGCCGCCTGGCGCATGGCCTTGGCTTCGTGGCGAAACAGCGGGATGCAGACCAACAGGAAGGCGGTGGCTGCAACGTCAAACCCGGCCATGATCGCCCACGGCCGCGGCAGATACGCAAGGCCGATGCCGACGCCGACGAACAGCAGGGTGAAAAACAGGATGAACTTTGGCGGCGCGATGCGATTGCCGATGGTCTGCCGGGCTGTCATGAGGCGCGAAGATAACGCAACCGCGCGGCTGGTCCAGCCGCCAGCAGAGAGGGTGGGGCATGGCCTGGTTCTGGCTGATCCTTGGCGGCCTGTTCGAGGTAGGCTTCACCACGTCATTGCGCTTCGTCGAAGGCTTTCGAAACGTCCCCTGGACGCTGGCCTTCCTGGTTTCGGTGGCGATCAGCATGGGCCTGCTGGAACTCGCCGCTAGGACCATTCCAATGGGTACCGCCTATGCCGTCTGGGGCGGGATCGGCGCGGTCGGCACGGTGATGGTCGGAATGGCTTTCTTCGATGAACCGACGACGACGCTTCGCCTGTTGCTGATCCTCGGCATCGTCGGCTGCATCGCCGCCCTGAAACTCACCGCCTAGCTTACGGCCTGGCCGGCTTCTCCAGCAGCGGCGCAATCTCCGGTGCCTGCTCGATCGACGGCAGGAAACGCGGGGCGGGCAGCGGGCCGCGCGCCTGTTCATAGGCATAGCCAAGGCCGAGCAGCAGCGCTTCCGACCATTTGGGGCCGATGAAGCTCAGCCCCACCGGCAGGCCTTTCACCATCCCCATCGGCACGGTGAGGTGCGGATAGCCGGCAATCGCCGCCAGATAGCCCGCGCCGCCGCCCGGATATTGGTCGCCATGGACGGCGTCGATCGGCCAGGCCGCCGACACGGTCGGCCCGATCAGCGCGTCGACCTTATTGTCTCGAAGCAGCCGGTCGATGCCGTTCTTGCCCGCATAGGCAATGCCTTCGTCACGCGCCTTCTTGTAGTCCGGATCGTCGAGCCCCTTGGTCGCCTCGGCCTTTTCGAACAGGTCCTGCCCGAACAGCGCCAGCTCGCGCGGATCCGCTTTGTTGAAGGCGATGATGTCCGCCAGCGTCCGCGTCGTCACGCTCGGCGGCGTGGTGGCGAGGTACGCGTTCAGGCCCACCTTGAATTCCGTCAGCAGCACCGGCAGCTGCTTGGGTCCGTCCTTGGCGCCGCCCAGCTCCTTGATCTCGACAATTTCGGCGCCCTGGGCGCGGAGCACGGCCAGCGCCGAGCCCAGCGCTGCATCGGTGCCGAAGCCCGTGGCGAAGCGCATCAGGCCAAGCCTTTTCCCTTTCAGGGAAGCGCTTGTCAGCCCGGCGGCATAGTCGGTCTTGCGGCTGTCGGCTTCGGCAGTTGCCGGGTCGGCCGGATCGCTACCGGCAAGGACGGTCAGCAGCTCCGCCGCCTCACGAACGGTTCGGGTCATCGGCCCGGCCGTGTCCTGGGTGATGCTGATTGGGACGATGCGGGTCCGGCTGACCAATCCGACACTGGGCTTAAATCCGACGATGCCGTTGACCGAGGCCGGGCAGGTGATCGATCCGTTGGTCTCGGTGCCGATTGCATAGTCGACGATGCCGGCGGCGACTGCCGCGCCCGATCCCGATGAGCTTCCGCAAGGATCGCGATCGAGCGCATAGGGGTTGCGGGTCTGGCCCCCGACCGCGCTCCAGCCGGAGATGCTGCTATTGTCGCGGATGTTGGCCCATTCGCTCAAATTGGTCTTGCCGATGATGACCATCCCCGCGGACCTCAGCCGCGTGACGATCGGCGCATCGCGACCCGTATCATTGGCCTTCAGGGCCAGGCTGCCGGCGGTGGTCGGAAGGCCGGCAACTTCGACATTGTCCTTGATCAGGATCGGCTGGCCGGCGAGCGGCGTGGCCACGTTCGAATCCATCAGGCTGCGGCTCGCCCGCTCGATCGCCGCGGGATCGAGCGCCAGGACCGAATTCACCTGCGGATCGATGCGGCGGACCCGCTCGATCGCTTCATTTGCCGACCGGAAGGGGCCATCCAACGCCGCCTCGGGCGTCGCTGTTTGTGCCGAGGCGCATCCGCCAAGCAGGATCAGACAGGCCGCTACTGAACATATTTTCGCCATCGCCGGGCACCCCCCGACTCGGACGATGCGCCATGTACGCACCGACTTTCAATAGGCGCTGGATTCACCATTCGTTTGGCGAATGATTACTAACGAAAGTTAATTGTTTGTGCCGATTTGGTAAACGTTACACTTTCGACTCAATTTGATCTGGACGCGGAACTTGGCGGCTTTCCTAGCGTTTTGGCTCCTTTCGTGGCGGAATCGGCACAATTTGTCGGTTAAACTACAAAGAGTTGCGTTAACCGCTTCCGTTAACAGCTCAACGGAGTCATCATATTTGGCTCATGGGTGGGAGGTCTGAAACGTGACGATCCGAGCGATTGGAGCAGCCGTTGCGGGCGCCTGTTTGGTGGCCGCGGCCCCGGCCTGCGCGTCGACCGAGGCCGCAGCCACACCTTCAAGGCCTGACAATTATCGCCCGCTGGTTCTCGATCGATCGGCAACGCCCGTTCGCAAGAACCAGCCGCTGATCCTGGCGCGTCCGGCAAGTCCCGATGTGTTCGGGACGGTGGCGCTCAACGCCGGCGTAACCTTCTATGATGCGCGCTTCCGGCGGGTGGCTGCGACCGACGCCCGGGACCCGATGGTCCTCCGGCTCGCGGCAGCGGCGACCAACCTCGATCCTGTCGCCAAGCTCCGGATGGTCCAGCAGGAGATCAGCCAGTCGGTCCATTGGAGCCACGATCTCGACAATATGGGCGTCGCGGATTTCTGGGCCAACGCCGGTGAAACCCTTCGCCGCGGCTCGGGTGACGCCGAGGATATTGCCATCGCCAAGATGCAGGTGCTCAAGGCCGCGGGCTTCGACCCCAAGGATCTCTACATCAGCGTCGGGCGCCATTCGTCGCGCGGCGCACACATCCTGCTGCTTGCCCGCACCGCCAGCGGCTTCTTCGCGCTTGATGACCGCGACGGCATGATGCCGGCTTCGCAGAATACGAAGTTCACGCCGATCATGACACTTGGCCAGGGAATGAGCTGGATCCATGGCCGCCGCGTCGGCGGCAATCCCCGCCTGGCAAGCGCCGGCACAAAGACCCGGGCGAAGTAACGCCGCCTGCGCTATGGCGCGGGCATGACCGACGATCCTTTCACTCTCAGTCGCTTCATCGAGGCTCAGGCAGGCGGAGTATTTGAACAGGCTTTGGCCGAGTTGCACGCTGGCCAGAAGCGCACCCACTGGATGTGGTTCATCTTCCCCCAGCACCGCGACCTCGGCCGAAGCCCGACGGCGAGGTTTTACGGCCTGAGGGGCGTCGATGAAGCGCGCGCCTACGCTCAACATCCGGTGCTCGGCCATCGCTTGCGAGAATGCGCCCGAGCGATCCTGGCGCACCTGGCATCGAGCCGGCCGGAGCAAATTCTCGGCGCGGTCGACGCGCTTAAATTGAGATCGTCGATGGAGATCTTTGCCGAGGCGGTGCCCGACGAGCCCTTATTCATGCAGGCCCTTCAAGCGGCTAATGCCGCTTGAAATATTGCACTTCCCGCTCGTGCTTCTCCGCCGCGGCGCGGCTGGAGAAGGTGCCGAGGTTGCGCCGCTTGCCGGTCTTCGGATCGGCCTTGCGCGAATAGAGGCGATATTCGCCGCTCTTGAGCTTGCGGATCATCGCACGATCCGCCGGCGGCTACGCCCGGCGACCCCTCGAGACGATTTTCCCGTGAGCAGTGTCATTTGCAACCAACGCACGGGCCGCTGCCGCGGTGCAGCCGCTGGTCGTGGCCAGGGCACGGGCCGGCAGCGCGGGGGCGCTGCGCACGGCGTCGAATATCGTCAGGCTGAGCATTGGAAACTCCGGTACGGGACGGGCCAATTGACGGAATCGGATCGCGCCCGCTCGCTGGCTTCGATCAATCTCCCCGCCGCGTCGACCAGCCGACGAACCGATGGTGTTTTATTCGACTAACACACGAATCGATCCGTCAAGCGGCAGTGTCGGGCTCGACATAGACCAGGGCGCGCCGGCCCGTTTCGAGGGTCAGTTCGGTCCGGCCGTAATCCGTGCCCTCATAGCGGTCGGTCTCGGCCAGCTCGTTCGCGGTCAACAGGTAGACCATGCCCGGAACGCGATCTTCCGGATTGTCGGTCCGGCGGACGACGAAATGGGTCTTGGTGCCGCTGATCCTCACCGCATCGGGATCCCGGTCGGGCAGCGTGATCATTCGATATCCGACCAGTGCGTCGGGTGAACCGTCCAGCTCCCGGCCATAATTGGCCAGCTGCACCTCGCGCAGTTGCAGCGTGCCGTAGGAAAAGAGCGGGATATCCGGGTTCATCCCAAGCTGCCGGTCGAACCGTCTCCCGGACGGTCCGCTTCCGTCGCTTCATTCAGGCTGCTTCGCTCGCGCTTGGGCAGGTCGGGATGCAGCGCTTCCCAGCCGATCCTCTCCTTGACCCAAATTTCGACATCGGGCGGAAAGCGATCGGGCTGGTCGAGCGTACCGGTCGTGATGTCCATATGGCCGGGCCTCTCCGACCGCCGGTATCCGACCGTGCTTCCGCATGTCCCACAGAACAGCCAGTGGATATCCGGCGAACTTTCATAATCGGCTGGCTCACCCGCGAGCCATTCGAAATCCTGGCGTTCGAACACCGCCCAGGCGACATTGGTGCCGCCGCTCGCCCGCCGGCAGTCGCCGCAATGGCAGAGGGTAGCCGCGACCGGCTCACCGGAGATTCGATAGCGGAGCGCGCCGCACAGGCACCCGCCCTCGGCGTCTGCGCTCATACGTCCGCCGGAAACACGGGATTGGCCGACAGTTCGCCGACCACGCTGGTCCATTCGCGGGCATGCCAGCGCGCGACCAGCCCGTTGACGACATAGGGATCGGCGCGCGCGAACTCCTCCGCCACCGACTTGTCATCGCCGACGAACAGCAGCACCGCTCCGTCGACGGGATCGGCCAGCGCTCCGCCGATCAGCAATTCGCCGCGATCGGCCGCTTCCCAGGCATAGGTCAAATGCGCCGAGCGATATTGGGGCCGCCGATCCAGATAATCCGGAGCGCCTTCGTAGAAGAGCAGGAAATGCTTCACCATGTGCCGTCCTTCATTCGCTTGCCGATACGTTCCTCGATGCGCCTGACCGTCGCGGCGGAAATGTTTGGCGGAAGCGCATCGAGCGGAAAATATTGGGCTTCCTCAAGCTCGAAATTGTCGGCCCGGCATTCGCCCTCGGCCTTCGCGGAAAAGAGATGGATCGTGTCGCGCTTGCCCTCGGCATCCGAGAAATGGGTCGATACCGGATGGAGCGCGGCAGCCAGGCAGCCAAGTTCCTCGCGAATCTCGCGCAGTGCCGCTTTCTCCGGCGCCTCCCACGGCCTGATACCGCCGCCGGGCAGCACGAACAAATCGCTTCGCCCATAGCTGTTGCGGATCAGCATGAGTTCGCCGGCGTCGTTGAACAGCAGCACCTTCACGCCGCGGCTGTTCGGCCGGAACAGCGTCCACAGCCACTTCTGCATCCGAAAGGCGAGATCGACGGCCCGCTTCATGACATTGCTATAGCGCTGTCGCTGCGGCGACGAACCATGATTTGTCGCGGCAAATGAAAAGCTGAGCTTATTTCCTGCTGATCTATGTTGATGCAGGGGCGCAACGGTTGGCGACCTTTGCAAACCATTGCGGGGAATGCCGATTAGTGACAAATTGCTTGCAGGGGCCTTCGCCATACAGGGCTGAAGGCGGCTGAGGGGGGACGCGTTGCTGCCGGTTCGGCTCGTGCTCTTGGTGATTGAAGGTCCGCGCGAAGGCGAGAACGACTTCTTGGAGTTCCCGTCGATTGAGGATGCCGTGTCCTATGGCCGCGAGCTTTATGGCGGGCACCGCTTCCAACTCGAGGCGATCGAGGACACCAGCGGCAGGGCCGTGATCAGCTACGACTATTTGAACGATCTTTGCCGTGCGGCCCGTCCCACGCCGGAAAGACGGTACGGCTAGCTAGGAGGCTGGCGTTGCTTCGGCGGCCGGCTGTCTCAGCACCTTGAAATAGACCACCGCCAGCGCGGCTGAAACCAGCGCGGCGGCCGCCAGGAAGGCCGATCCGGCAAAGCCATGTTCCGCGCCAGCGGCCAGCACCTGGGTCATGCCCAGCGGACCCACGATCGCGCCGACGCTGGCAACCGACGCCATTCCGCCTTGCAGCGCGCCCTGGTTGGATGCGTCCGTCATCCGTGACAGCAAGGCGTTGGTCGATGGGTAGACCAGGCCCTGCAGCGCGCTGAAGACGATGATCGGATAGACCATCCACCCGGCCGGTACGAAGGCATAGAGGGCGAAGCTCAGGCCCCCGGCCAGCATGCCGATGACGATGCTGCGCTGTTCGCCGAACCGGGCCACCGCGCGGCCGGTAATCAGGGCCTGGGCAATGGCCATCGACAATCCGGCGGCCGCCAGGGACCAGCCGATCTGCGCCGAGGTCCAGTTGAACTTCAGCACGGCCCAGAAGGCCCAGGTCGAGGGATAGACCTGGTGCGCGACCTGCCACAGCAGCGACGCCACGATCAGGGGCACCGCCGCGGACTGCTGCAACAGCGGGGCGAAGCTGCCGAAGGCATTGGCGCGCTTCCATTCGAACGGGCGCCGGTCCTTGGCCTCGAGCGTTTCCGGCAGGCTGAACAATATCCAGAGGAAATTGAGGCCCGTCAGCGTGGCGGCGACGATGAACGGGGTGCGCGTGCCGAACCCTGCCAGAAGCCCGCCGAGCGCGGGCCCGAGGATGAAACCGCCGCCGAACGCGGCGCCCATCAGTCCGAACACGCCGGCCCGGTCCTTTGGTTCGGTGACGTCGGCCAGCACTGCATTGGCCGGCCCATAGGTCGCGCCCGCGATGCCTGCCACCAGCCGGCCGAGGAACAGCCAGCCGATGGTCGGCGCCGCCGCCATCAGCGCATAATCGATGGCAAAGGCGAGGGCGCACAGCAGCAGGACCGGGCGGCGGCCAAAGCGGTCGCCTAGATTGCCGATGATCGGACCGGCCAGGAATTGCATCAGCGCATAGGCCACCAGCATGTAACCGGCGATGCGCGTCGCTTCCGCCATGGAAACATGCGCGAGATGAACGACCAGGCTCGGCAGCACCGGCAGGACGATCCCGAACCCGATCGCGTCGAGCAGCAGCACGACCAGCACGATCGGCACGGCGCGGTGATGGCGAGTCATGGCGGCGAGGCTGTCATGATTGCAGGCCCGCAATCAAGGCCAGCAAAGTTAGCCTTGTATTAAGAACAGCGGCGCAGACTTCCTCCTGCATAACAGCGGAGGAAGACATGGGAGCGCCCGAGTCGGGCATGAAGGCGGCTGAACAGCCGACCGCGGAGACGCTGCTTACCGCGTTTCGAACGATCAAGGATGACGAGCGGGCGCGGCATGTGGCGGTGCTCGACTATTGGTTGTCGATCCGGGGCGACAAGGAATTTCCGCCGCTGCACGACCTCGACCCGCTCGAAATTTCCGATGCTGCTCCTAACTCGATCCTGCTCGAACTCATCGGCGGCGGCCAGGACGCCGAGATCCGTCACCTGGGCGACGGGCTGAAGGATGACGTCACGGTCCAGCGGATCATCGACGCTCCGACGCCATCCTTGCTGTCGAGCATCGCCCGCAAGCTGCCGATTGTCGCCATTTCGCGCGACTTCCTCGCCTTCGAGGACAATTTCAGCAACGCCGACGGGCTCACCCGCTGCTGGATCACGCTGCTGCCGCTGTCGAGCTGCGGTTCCTGGGTCGATTATGTCTATGCCTTTGTCAGCGTCGAGAAGGCGTCGACCAAGGCGGCCAAGCCGGTGGCGGAGCCGCAACCGAGCCTGGACGAACCGCCAATCGACGAAGCCGCGGCGGTCGAGGACGCGCTTGCCGAGCCCGAGGCGCTCGAGAAAACACCGCCAGAAGAAGTCGCCGCGGTCGAGGAAGCTGCCGCTGAGCCTGAACCGGTCGAGGAAGATCCGCAGGGCGAAGCCGCCGCCGTCGAGGAAGCTGTTGCCGAGCCCGAAGCGGTCGAGCCGGATCCGGTCGAGTTGGAAGAACCGGTCGCCGAAGATGTGGAGCAACCCGAGGCGGTCGAAGAGGAATCGGTCGAGGCCAGCGCTGAACCCGAGCCCGAGCCCGAACCCGAACCTGAGCCGGAGCCAGCGCCGGAAGCGGCCGACGACGCCTCTGCCACGACTGGCGGTCCGGGATTCTCCAAGATCCTCGAGGGCCTGGCGCAGCTGACCGGCTTCTACGGCCAGGGCGTGCCGGTTTCCGACCCGGTGGTCGACGTCGACATGCCGCAGGATGAGCCGCAAGTGGCCGAGGCCTCCGCCGAAGAGCAGCCGGTCACCGAACCAGAAGCCGTTGAAGAGCTCGAAACACCGCTCGAGCTTGAAGAAGTCGTCGCTGCCGAGCCGGAAGCGCCGGAATGCGCTCCCTTGGAACCGCTTGCCGCCGATGAACCGCTTGAACTTCAACAGCCCACCCCAGCAACGGAGGGTGCCTTGCAAGACAAATTGACCGAAGTCCGCGCCAAGGCCGACGAGGCCCGCGAAGCCGCGCTGCGCGCCACCGCCGCGCTGCATGAGGGCCTCAGTGCAGCCTATGATTTCGCGCTCGACGCCGAGACCAGCCCCGAGGAATATCTGCGGCTGGTCGAGGCGCAGGGGCTGAAGATCCAACTGCGCGCGCCAATGGCCCCGGTGGCCAAATTGGCCTTCGACGGGCGGGTCGATCCCGCCACCCTTGGCCAATGCGAAAAGATTCTGGCCTGGGCGCTCAAGGAAGAGCTGCCGCGCGGCGCCTTGCTCGAACGGATCGACCAGGCGGGCGGAATCGGCGAGCTGGCCGGCGAGCTGTCCAAGGCCGCCTAGCGGCCCCGGCTGCCTTAGCCCTTCTTTTGTTTGGTCAGGCGCAGCCCCTCGACCACCGCATTTTCGGCGCATTGGCGCGAAATGTCGGCGAGGATGGCGATGTCCTCATCGCCCGCCTGCCGCGCCAGCCAGTGGGTCCGGCTGGCGATGCTGCGCAGCTCCTTGATTTCCTTCACGGGGATCTGGCGGTGCTGCTCGATCAGCCGCTCGAACACCGCATCGTTGAGCGGCGTTTCGAACTCCAGGCCGATGAATTCCTCGCAATGCCACGCGACGCGGACGCGCTGCCCTTCGAGCCCTGGCAGGTTGAGCCATACCCAGCTGTCGTCGGCGACGACGGTGGAGCAGGCGATGCGGCAGCCATGGGTCGACATGTCGATCACCCGGGCCTCCGCCTTGCGGCTGCCATCGCGCATCGTCGCGTGGAGGTGCAGCGCGGTCCGCGTCGCGCGCCTGCGCTCTGGCTGCTGGAACGGGACGGTTACGGACATATGAGTCTCCCGCGGAGGATTTTGCTCCTTCGGGAGTAAACAAACCCCTACTGCGCCGGTTCTTCCTCCCCGCCGAGGTCCTGACTCATCTTCTGGCGCATCTCCGATCGCTGGTTGGCGGCGAAGCTGTTGAGACGGCTCGCATAATAGGCCTTGAGGAAGCTCATGTCCCATGCCGTGAGGGTCAGCGGGACCGGCTCTCCCATCGGCGTGGTTATGACGTTCAAAATACTGTTCGCCGCGGCGTCGGTCAGCTTGCCGGGGTCGGTACGGACGAAGGCGCGCATCGCCGCATAGTCCGCCAGCTGGGTCGTGGTCAGCCCGACGATCGCGTCGGCCTGGACGACGACCACGGCGCCGGAAAATTCCTGACGGGCCATGGGCGTGATCCGGGTGGCCGATCCATGCAGCCGTTGCACCATGACGCCGTCCATCCCGACCTCGGCGCTATTGCGCACCTCGTGCAGCTTGCGGCCGTCGATACCACGGGTCTGCTCGATCTGCCATGCGGCGACCGGCTCGTCGGGATCGAATATGTCATGATAATCGAAACCGCTCTGGCCGATCGGGAAATAATCGGCTCGCTTGCTCCCCATCCGCTTCAGCAGCGCCGCCTTGTCGGGGGTGACGACGACAATCACATTGGGATGGCACTTCGCCTTGGCGACCGCCATTCCGGCGGCATCCGCGACCCGGCGGAGCCGGTCCTTGACCAGCTCGTTTTGGGCAGGACTGAGCCCGGCCGCAGCCGGGCAGACTGGACTTTCGAACCGGCCGAGCTGTCCTCGCGGACGAGCCGGCGTCAATTCGCGGATGAAATTGCGGATCTGCCGTTCGCTGGCGCGCTGGCCCTGGACGACGATCGGGCTTTGCTCGCCGGGCGGCAGGGGCGCATCCGGCGGAGGCGAAAGGGTTGCGTTGGCGGCCAGGATCAAGGCAAGCGCGATGGACATTGAGGTTCTCCCTCAAACCGACACCCGTCGTCCCGTCTGATCTCTTTCCAGGCAAAGCTCAAGTTGCGGCGAACCCGCTACTTCGCATCGAAAGCCCTGAGGATCGGGCAGGGTCCGCCGCGCTTGCGGGCACAATCGCTGGCGAGACCGGCAAGTGCATCGCGCGCTTGCCTGAGCTCGGCGATCTTGTCGTCGATCGCCGTCACCCTCGCCCGGGCCAGCTCGCGCGCCCGCGCGCGGTCGTCGGAAGCATCGAGCGCGATCAGCTCCCCGATCTCGTTCAGGGTGAAGCCGGCCGCCTGGGCGGAGCGGATGAACTTCAGCCGCTTCACATCCTCCTCGCTATAGCGGCGGACCTCGCCCGGAGGCCGCGCCGGTTCGCTCAGCAATCCGCGCCGCTGGTAATAGCGGACGGTTTCGACGCCAACGCCGGCGGCCCTGGCCAGCCCGCCGATCGTATCCGAAACATTCGCTTGATTCCGTACCATGGTACGGAGGCTAATAGGCCTTTAGTCCGCTCTTGGACAGAAGGAGAATTTCGATGGTTTCCGTTTCCCACCTCACCGAACAGCAGGTCCAGGCCGCCAGGCTCGAAACGCAGCGCGGCTGCCAGTGCAGGCCCTGCACTTGCAAGAATTGCGCCTGCTAATCGATTGAACGGAAGTGCCCCGGTTCGCCGGGGCATTTCTTTGTGAACACGAATAACGCTTTCAATTCATTACAGAATAATCGGAACATTCAAATAATGCGAGGCGTTGATCGGGCATTCCCACCTAAACCCAGTTAAGGAGTAAGCCCATGCGGATTTCCCTTGGGGCCGCCAGCCTCGTGATTGCACTCGCCAGTTCGGTTCCCGCCATCGCCGCCACCAGCGGCATGGTCAGCGGCCAGGGCGCGCTCTCCAGCGACCCGCGGCGCAATTTCTCGGTCAGCGCCAAGATCAATGCCGACGGCAGCGCCACCGGCCACGCGACCCTGATCAACAAGGCCTTCACCGGCGAAAACGGCAAGGCGCCCTATTTGCTTCAGCTCGACATCAAGTGCGGCAAGATGGTCGACGCTACCACCGCCATCTTCGGCGGCACCGTCAAGCGGACCAACGACCCCAGCCTGGTCGATACCGTCTATTT
>DATJKE010000099.1:0-6956 GCA_035491735.1 Sphingomicrobium sp. | reverse complement strand
CATCCGCGCGGCAATGGAGCTTCAGGCCCAGACGGTGACGATGATCACCGCCGCCGTCGACGAGACCGCGCTCGCCGCCGACTCCATGAGCTCGACCATTGCCGCCATCCGCTCCGACACCGAACAGGTCGCCAAGGATATCGACCAGGTCGAACAAGGGTTCGGCAAGTTCACCGACCAGGTGGCGGACTTCACCCGCAAATCCAAGGAATTCGTCGCCCACCTGGCGGCCTAATCGCGCGAAACATCGGACTGGCGCTTTCCTGAGGCCTTCCACCCGGCTAGTTCGGGCGCATGAACATTCTTCTGACCGGCGCCAGCCGCGGCATCGGTGCTGCTGCCCTCGAGGCGCTCACGTCGACGGGCCATCGTGTTGCTGGCCATTCCACACGAGGCGGCAACGGGCTGATCGCAGGCGACCTGGCCGATCCGGCAGCTCCGCGAAAGATCTGGGAAGCTGCGCTCCACGCGCTTGACGGGCAAATTGACGTGCTGGTCAACAACGCGGGCATCTATGAAGGCGTGGCCGACGATACGAGCGATGAAGAATGGCACGCGGCCTGGGCTCGGACGCTCAGGGTGAACTTACAGGCAAGCGGTGATCTCTGCCGGCTCGCGGTCTGTCATTTCCGCGAACATGGCGGGGGACGGATCATCAATGTTGCCAGCCGTGCGGCCTTCCGTGGCGATAGCCCGAACCATTGGCATTATGCGGCGTCCAAATCGGCGATGATCGGGATGACCAAGACTATTGCCCGGGGCTATGCGGGAAAAGGGATTTTGGCCTTCGCAGTAGCGCCGGGATTTACGGTGACCGATGCGACCGAGGAATATTTGGAAGGTAGAGGCGGTGCAGCCATCCTCGCCGATATTCCACTCGGCCGCGTGACGAGCCCTCAGGAGGTCGCCGAGACGATCCGTTGGCTGGCAATCGATGCTCCTGCAGCCTCCACCGGATCGGTCATCGACCTCAATGGCGCAAGCTTTGTTCGCTAGGATCGCCTTTGCCTCGATCTTCGTTGCCGCAACGGCAGCGGCACAGCTGACAATCCCGCTCGGTAAGGTTCCGCGGCAGATCGAGCGGCCGATCCATCCCGTGGAGGAATGGGGGCCGCATTGGGCTGAAGCTTGCGGCGATTCGACCGACTGGGAACGCCCGGCCCCGCCGGTCCGAATCCACGGGAACACCTACCTCGTCGGCACCTGCGGAATCTCCTCCATCCTGATTGTGGGTGAAGACGGCGATGTGCTGATCGATGCCGGAACCGAGAAGGGTGCGGACCTCGTTGCAGATAATATCCGGCAGCTTGGCTTCAGGCTTCAGGACATCAAATATCTGCTGACCAGCCACGAGCATTTCGACCATGTCGGCGGCATGGCGCGCCTGCAGGCGTTGACCGGCGCAACGCTGGTAACTTCGGCACCGGCGGAGCGAGTGTTGAACACCGGTGCGGCAGGCGCCGACGACCCGCAGGCCGGAATGCACAAACCCTTCCCCGCCGCCAACGTCGGCCGCGTCGTTGGCGACGGAAGCGATGTGATGTTGGGCAACATCCGCCTGTTCGCCATGGCCACGCCTGGCCACACCCCGGGCGCCTTGAGCTGGCGTTGGGAAAGCTGCGATGGCGGGGTTTGCCGGACGATGGTCTTTGCCGACAGCCTGACCCCGGTCAGCCGCGACAATTACCGCTTCTCCGATCACCCGGACTATCTCGCCGCCTATCGCGCGTCGATTGCCAAGATCGCCAAAAGCCCCTGCGAGATACTGCTGACCCCTCACCCGTCGGCCAGTGCAATGAAGGAGCGGCTGACCGGCAAACAGCCTTTGTTCGACCCTGACGGCTGCAAGAATTACGCCGCCAAGGTCACCCAAATGCTTGACGAGCGGCTGGTGAAAGAGACCGCGGCGAAATGAGCTGGCGCGTCACGCTTCGCTGCACTCGAGCGGAAGCGGAGGCGCTGCCCGAGTCCGCCGACCTGTTTGCACTTGCCGACCAGCCGCCGGTGATCGTCGCCGATGAGCCTGACCCCGACCAGCCGGACGACTGGCGGATCCATGCCTATTTCGCCGAGCAGCCGACCACCCAGGAACTGGTATTGCTCCGCCGCCTTGCCCACGATCGCGACCCGGAAGTTGAGCATCTTGAAGACACCACCGACTGGGTCGTGAAGAGCCAGTCGGGACTGGAGCCGATCCGCGCGGGACGCTTCTTCGTCCACACGCCAATGCATTATGCCGACCGGCCAACCGACACGGTCAATTTCGAGATCGACGCCGGTCTCGCATTCGGGACCGGCCAACACGACACCACCGCGGGCTGCCTCGCAGCGCTCGACCGGCTAGAGGCGACCGGCAAGAGCTTTGCCAATGTCGCTGACATCGGTACCGGCACCGGCTTGCTCGCCTTCGCGGCGATGGCGCTGTGGCCCGAGGCCAAGGCGATCGCCACCGATATCGACGAGATTGCGGTCCGCGTGAGCGAGGAAAATGCCGCGATCAACGGAGTGAAGCTCGGCCACGGACTGGGGCAATTGCTGTTGGCGGCTGCGGACGGGATGGATCATCCTATGATCAAGGCGCGGGCACCTTACGACCTGCTGATCGCCAACATCCTCGCCGGGCCGCTGGTCGAGCTCGCGCCCAGCTTCGTTAATGCGGTCGCGCCGGGAGGCAGGGTGATTCTTGCTGGCCTGCTCGATACCCAGGCCGATGCGGTGATTGCCGCCTATGAAGCCCAGGGGATGAAGCTGGTCGAGCGCAGCACGGGCCAGTGGTCGGTGCTGGTGCTCGAAGCCCGCTAATAATCGGCCATCTCGCGACGGGCAATTGACCAGTGTATAGGGAAGGCTGGAGTTGCATCGGAGGGCTTGCCAAATGACCCGTCTCATCACTGCGCTGCTTCTCGGCGCCGCCGTTTCCGCTCAGGCCCAGGCTGCCGACCTGGCGACGCCGATCCAGCCTAGCGTCGACACCGCGCAACAACGCCAGTCATTGCGCACTTTGATGACCTGTGTCGCCAAGTCGCGGCCCAATTGGGCGCGTCAGCTTTTGGCTCAGCCTTACCTCGGCGAAGAGCAAACGCGGACAGCCGGCGAGGCGCTCAGCGGCAAGGACCGCTGTATCATGAAAGATGAGACCGAAATGACGTTCCGAACGTCGAGCATGGTCAGCAACCTTGCCGAATTTTTCCTCGGAGCCGAGCTAACGAATGCCGACCTCGAGCGGCTCTCGAAGTCGCTCAACACCATCGCTCCGTTGAACTCCTCGGAAGATTTCGCCCTGTGCATTGCGGCGCGCGATCCCGCTTCGGCTCGCGCGATCGCTTTGAGCGAACCGGGAGGCAATGACGAACAACAGGCTGCCGACAAGCTTGCCGCCCAGGTGCAGCCGTGCGTCATCAAGGGTGAGCAGCCGACGGTCGACCTGCAGTCGCTCAGAGGCTTGATGTCGATTGCGCTCTATCGGGCGATGACCAACGGAGCGGTTGCCCAAAATTAGCGCGGCGGGGTGTTTCCGCTTAAACTACTTTCCATGCCTCCTTCGCGGGCATAACCATAGGTCTGGCTTTCTTCGAGATAGCGACGAGACGCCTCGGCATCCTTGTCCCAATCCTCTTTCGAGCGGCAATGTCGCGTGCTGAACCGGGTGCCGGTCGTGACGATCGTCTTGCAGATCTTCTTGCTCTTGTCGGGCTTGCTGGCATCGGTCGCGGCGGCATCTCCCGCAAGAGCCGCCGAGCCGATTGCTCCACTTCCAAAACCAACTGCCAACGCAATTGCTAGTGCCGCAGGTACCATACGCATCGCCCGTCTCCCACGCATTGATCGACGGCCGCATAGCATAAATCATTGCAAATTGGATCAACCAACTGCGTTGGAAATGACTAGCGCTTCGCCGGCCTGCGCCAAAGCTGCAGCGATCGGATGACGGCGGGTATCTGCTGGTCCTCCTCCGGCCGGGAGAAGACCCGCTCGACCATCCGCCAGCTGCGCCTAACGCCGGTCTTTTTCCAAAGATCGGTGACCCACATCCTCCCCGACCATTCATGGCCGTCGATGCTGGCCTCAAGCTCCAACTGTGTCGCGAATATGACGACACCGCCGACGTCGCGGGCGTAGATTTCGCCAAAGCGATAGGAGCGGCAAGGAAACCGGCTGGCCGCGGCGTCGAGCCAGCTCTTGGCGTCGAGCAGCACGGACGGCTTCGAACTGATGACCAGCCGGAAGTTGCGCGACGTCAGGCCCTTCAGCGCGCGGACGTCAGCACCGATCCATGCCCGCATCCAGCGGTTTTCCAGCGTTTCGATGAGGGGGAGGATGTCGGCCATATGAGGGCGCAACTACCGGCGCAGCACAAAGATGCAAGGGCTCGGCCCGTTAAGCCCCCCCCACAATCTCCGCCCACTCGGATTCGCCGATCACGCGGATGCCAAGTTCCTCGGCCTTCTTCAGCTTTGAGCCCGCGCCCGGCCCGGCGACGACCAGGTCGGTCTTGGCGCTGACCGAGCCAGCGGCGCGCGCGCCCAGCCGCTCGGCCTGGGCCTTGGCCTCGTCGCGGCTCATCGTTTCCAGGCTTCCGGTGAAAACGATGGTCTTGCCGGTCCACTCCGTCTCGCGCGCGGTCGACACGAACGCGGCGGGCTTCGCCAGCTCCAGCAGCTCGCCGAGCTCCTGGCGGTTGTGCGGCTCGTGAAAGAAATCGACCAACGCCTCGGCCACCACCGGACCGATGCCCTCGACCGCGGATAATTCGTCCTGGGCATCCGGACCGGTCGCCGCCGCCTGAAGCCCCTCGATCGACCCGAACGCCTTCATCAAATCCTTGGCGGTGACGATGCCGACATGGCGGATGCCGAGTCCGAACAGGAAGCGCGCCGGATCGAAGCCGATGCGCGCGTCGATCGCTTCAAGGAGGTTGTCGACCGACTTGTCCTGCCAACCCTCACGCCCGACCAGCTCGCCGCGATGCGACTTCAACCGGAAAATGTCCGCCGGCCCGTGGAGCCAGCCAAGCTCGAAGAATTCGACGATGCTCTTTTCACCGAGCCCGTCGATATCCATCGCCCCGCGCGACACGAAGTGCCTGAGCCGCTCGATCCGCTGCGCCGGGCAGATCAACCCGCCGGTGCAACGGACGTCGACCTCGCCTTCTTCCGCGACCGCTTCCGAATTGCACTCGGGGCAATGGTCAGGAAAAACAAAGGGAGAGCGCTTCTCTCCCCGGGTCAGATTTTCGACCACTTGCGGGATGACATCGCCGGCTCGCTGTATCCGCACCCGGTCACCCACGCGGAGTCCCAGCCGGGCAATTTCGTCGCGGTTGTGGAGCGTGACATTCTGCACGATCACCCCGCCGACGCCGACCGGCTTCAAGCGCCCAACCGGGGTCAGCTTGCCGGTGCGGCCGACCTGGATGTCGATCGCCTCCAGCGTGGTCTCGGCTTTTTCGGCCGGGAATTTGTGAGCGAGGCCCCAGCGCGGGGCGCGGCCGACCTGGCCAAGCCGTTCCTGCCAGTCGAGACGCCCGACCTTATAGACCACGCCATCGATGTCGTAGGGCAAGTCCGCACGCTCTTTTTCAATCAGCGCGTAATGAGCCAGCGCCTCGTCAACCGTCTCGCAGCGGACCAGCAGGTCGCTGGCCGGGAAGCCGAAGCTCTCGATCTTCTTCATTGCTAGCAATTGCAACATGCCCAGCGGCTCGCTGACCTCGCCCCAGCCATGGGCCAGGAATCGAAGCGGTCGCGCGGCAGTGACGCCGGCGTCTTTCTGCCGAAGCGAACCGGCGGCGGCGTTGCGCGGATTAGCGAAGATCTTTCCGCCCGAAGCCTCCTGCCGCTCGTTCAGGGCGGCGAAGTCGGCCTTGGACATATAGACCTCGCCACGCACTTCGAAGATGTCGGGAGCGCCTTTGATGACCTGCGGGATGTCGCCGATCGTTCGGGCATTCGGGGTGACGTCCTCACCGACCGTGCCGTCGCCGCGCGTCGCCGCAAGCACCAGCCTGCCCTTTTCATAGCGTAGCGAACAGGACAGCCCGTCGATCTTCGGCTCGGCGGTCAGCGCCACCGGTTCGCTCTCCGGCAGGTTGAGGAACCGCCGCACGCGACCGACAAATTCTCGCACTTCTTCGGCGCTAAAAGCATTGTCGAGCGACAACATTTGCCGTGCGTGAACAACCTTGGCCAAGGCGGTGGTCGGGGCCGCGCCCAAGCGCTTCGACGGCGAGTCAGGCCGGACGAGGTTCGGGAATTGCGTCTCAAGCTCGCGGTTCTCGCGGACCAGCGCATCATACTCCGCATCCGAAATCTCGGGCGAGTCCTGGTCGTGGTAGAGCTTGTCGTGATGCGCGATCTGCTTGGCGAGGCGCATCAACCGATTGGCCGCTTCCGCTTCGTTCATTCCATCCCCGCCAGCAATTCGGCAATGCGCGCGACGCTGTTCATGTTCCTGGCCGTTCCAAGTTTCAGGATTGGCATCTTCAGCTTCGAATCCGCGATCCCGCCAGCATAGCTGATGTAGATGACCCGCGGACCGAGCGCCAATCGCTCCTCCTTCACGTCGCGAGCATCATCGATCATTGCCTGCACTGGCTTCTCTTCGACAAAATAGGCCATCACTTGATTGGGTTTGTCGTCGGAATAAGGGTTCTTTTTGAGCACTTCCGCCAATTCCTTGGCATTGCGAACGAATACCCGCACCGGCTTCCCGAAATAGTCATCAAGCTTCTGCTCAATCAGTTTCTTGACGGTGCTCTCGGCAAGGTCGCTGGTGAACAGCAGATTGCCGCTGTTGATGAAGGTCCGGACATTGTCGAAGCCGCACGTCTCGCCCATTGCTTTCAGCTCTTCCTTGGGCAGCTTGCCGGTGCCTGAAACATTCACGGCCCGGACCAGCGCGACATAGGCAGTCAAAACTCGACCTCGGCCGGCGGCGGCTGGCCATCAAAGGCTTGA
>DATJKE010000098.1:0-2565 GCA_035491735.1 Sphingomicrobium sp. | reverse complement strand
CAGCCCGGCTTCGCAGTTCGACTGTTTCAAATTCGATATCGGTGAAGCCGGCGGCCAGCAGGTCGCGCTCGATCTCACCTATGTCGTGGTAGCGGAACGGCACGCGCTCGTAGAAGCGTACGGCATCGCCCGGGAACAGGTCGCCCACCGCTCGGCCAGCCGCCATCGTTGCAAGATTTTGCTCAACCCGGTCCCAGATCACAAGCAGGTAGCGGCCACCGTCTCGAAGGACGCGGCGCGCTTCTGAATTGGCCCGCACTTTGTCCGGGAAGAACATCACTCCAAACTGGCAGACCACCAGGTCGAAGCTCGCATCCTTGAAGGGCAGTGCTTGCGCATCGGCGACCTCGAAATGGACGCGGGGGCCGCCGGCTTGCTTTGCGGCCTGCTCGAGCATCGGCGCGTTCAAGTCCGTGGCGACGATGTCCGCGTCGGGGATGGCGTCGCGCATTGCCTTGGTGACAACACCCGTCCCTGCGGCTGTTTCGAGAATTCGAAGAGGTCCAAACTGCGCAGCCCGTTTCGCGACCAGCTGCGCGTAGGGCGCGAATACCAGCGGCACCATATATTGGTCATAGATCGCCGGAATCGAACCAGCGAAGACGGTATCCGTCGCGGTCATTTGGAGACTCCCTTTTCCCCCGAGGCACTAGCAGGAACGGGCCGGCAAGCCCAAGAGTTCGAACCAAGGAGGCAAGCGGTGACGGACTTCACCACCCTTCGCGATCGCATGGTCGAACGGCAGATCGCCGCTCGGGGTCTGGACGATCCAAAGCTGCTCGCGGCTTTCAGGGCCGTGCCGCGCGAGCAATTCGTCAGCGCCGATTATGCAGGTTACGCATACCAGGACTCCCCCCTGCCGATCGAAAGCGGCCAAACCATCAGCCAGCCCTATATCGTCGCACTGACGATTTACGCAGCAGGGATAGGACCGGGCGACAAGGTGCTCGAGGTCGGTGCCGGGTCGGGCTACGCGGCCGCCGTCATCGGCCAGATCGCTGGGGAGATCGTCGCAATCGAGCGGCATCATGAGCTGGTTGAACTTGCCCGGCAGCGAATGAAGCGGCTCGGTTATGGCAACGTCCAAATCTTCGAAGGCGACGGTACGCTCGGCTGGCCTCTGGAAGCACCGTTTGACGCAATCGTCGCCGCGGCCAGCGGCAGCCATGTCCCGCAAAGCTGGATCGCGCAGCTGAAACTGGGAGGGCGGATCGTGATGCCGCTTGGCAGCCCGCATGGTGTCCAGTCGCTAGTCAAGGTGACCAAACAGGGCGACGGAACTTTGATCCAGGAGGATTTGGGCGGGGTGCGGTTCGTGCCGCTCATCGGCGCAGAAGGATTCCTCGGCTAGCAAGCTCCGGAACGGACCTTCTGCCGCGCATCTTTCCTTGCCCGATCTCGGCCGTTGGGGCTCAACGCGCGTGGATGGCAGCGATCGTCGTTTGGTTGGTGATCACTTCGACGTCAGTCACGCAGTGAATCAGGCGTATGCCCCCACGCTCCAACGACCGAGTGAGTGCGGGGGCAAATTGCTCCGTCGCTTCGACCCGTTCTGCCCAGCCGCCATAGGCCTCGGCCAGCTTGACGAAATCGGGGTTGGCTAGACCCGTCGCGCTGACCCGCTTCGGATAGTCCCGCTCCTGGTGCATGCGGATCGTGCCATAGGCGCCGTTGTCGACCAGGATGACGAGCAGGTCGGCGCCATATTGCGCCGCCGTCGCAAGCTCTTGCCCGTTCATCAGGAAGTCGCCGTCACCTGCGACGCAAACCACCGGCCGGTCCTTGAAACGCAGCGCGGCCGCAACCGAGGCGGGGAGGCCGTAGCCCATTGTGCCGCTGGTCGGTGCCAACTGGGTGGGCATCACGCCATAACGCCAATAGCGGTGCCACCAGCCTGAGAAATTGCCGGCGCCGTTGCAGATGATGGTATCGGCCGGCAGCACCTCGCGCATCGCCTTCACGCAGGGGCCAAGGTCGAGCTTCACGCCTTCGCGAGGCGCAGGTTCGCTCCATTCGAGCCATTCCCTGTGGGCTTCTTCGCCGGTCGAAAAACGGACCAGTTCGGGATCGGCCCAGTCGGCCGCCATCTCGGCGAACTCGCCCATGTCGGCGCAGATCGGCAGGTCGGCCCTGAACACCCGGCCCAGCTCATTGGGGTCGGGGTGGACGTGGATCAACAGCTGGTCCGGATGGTCCGGATTGACCAGCTTGTAACCGTCGGTGGTGGCTTCGCCGAGGCGGGCGCCGGCGACCAGCAGCAGGTCCGCTTCGCGAATGCGCTGTTGCAGCTTCGGGTTGGGGCCGTAACCGAGCTGGCCAGCATAAACGCCGCAGTCATTGCTGATCGCGTCCTGGCGGCGGAATGCGGCGGCTGTTGGTATGCCATAGCGGAACGCGAAGGTCGCGAAATGATGGGCCGCATCACGGTCCCACCCAGCGCCGCCGATAATCGCCACCGGATTGGTCGCATCCTTAAGCAGGCCGAACATCGCCTCCATCGCTCCAGCGCAGGGCGGCTGCGCAATCGGTGCTATCCTGGGCCGATCAAGCGCCTCGACTTCGTCG
>DATJKE010000097.1:0-4305 GCA_035491735.1 Sphingomicrobium sp. | reverse complement strand
AAAGGCGTTGGTCCAATAGGCCTGGTTCGAGGCGATCCGCGTCGCCAGCAGCAGTCCAGCGCCGACAATGATCGGGCCGAGGGTGAGAGGGATGCGCGGCCCGAGCCGGACGGCGAGCTTGCCCATCAGAGGGGACAGGCCCCCGAGGAGGATCGAAAGCGGAAGAAGCGAAAGGCCGGCCTGGATCGGCGAATAGCCGCCGGCCTCGATCAGGACATAGGGGATCAACAGCATTGCGCCGCCGAATGCGCCGTAGAGCAGGAAGGTCATCAGGTTGAGCGACGAGAAGCAGCGATTTTCGAACAGCTGCAACGGCACCATCGCCCTGTCCTTCAGGTGCATCTCCCACAGCACGAACGCGATCAGCAGCGCTGCGCCGATGAAGAGGGTGATGGCCGAGACCTGGTTCAACTTGAAAGTCTGCGACCAGATGGTGAGCCCGTATGTCGCAGCGCCGAGGCCGAGAGTTGCCAGCGCTGCGCCGCCGAGGTCGAGCCGTGCCTTTTCCGGCTCCTTGACTTCCTCGACCCTGGTCAGCGCGACCGTGATGGCAGCCGCGACGAACGGCAGGTTGATGTAGAAAATGCTTGGCCAGCCAGCATGTTCGACCAGCCATCCGCCGATCAGCGGAGCGATGGCGGCGGAAATCGCGCCGGCAGCAGCCCAGGTGCCGATCGCACGTCCCCGTGCCTCGCCGTCATAGGCCCCGTTGAGGAGCGCAAGGCTGTTTGGAAGCAGCAGGCCTGCACCAATTCCCTGCAGCGCGCGGCCGAACAGCAATGGCTCGAGCGAACCGCTGACGGCGCAGGCCAGCGATCCGACGCCGAACAGCGCGGTGCCGATCACCAGCCATCGCCGCCGCCCTTGGTGGTCGCCTAGCGCACCGCCGAGCAGGATCAGGGCGGCCAGCGGCAGCGTGTAGATGTTGACGACCCACTGGACCTCGGCCGCTCCGGCACCGGTACCGGATCTGATGGCGGGCAGGGCGACGTTCAGGATCGAGCCGTCGATGAAGCTCAGCGAGCTGGCGGCCACCGACATGACCAGCGTCCAGCGCGGATCGTGCCGCTTGCTGGATGCCCGGTTCATGCCGTGGGCTGTTTTGGGTTCACTCGTTCGAGCAAACGCGAGAGCGCGCGGCGAGCCGCAACCACCAGCCACAGCGACAGCAGCACCAGGCCAAATGCGATGAGTGCCGCTGCGATCGGATTGGCGATGGCCAATGCCAGCAGGCCACCCGTGGCGACATCTTCGCCGGTCGAGACCAGCACGTTGGAGAAGGGCTCGGGGCTGGCGTTGACTAGCGTCCGCGCGCCGGCCTTGCCGGCATGGGCCATCAACGCTGCGCCGCCGCCCAAGAGAAAGCTGCCGATCTGCCAGGCGGGATCGGCGCTATCGATGATCGCGAGGCTGAGCAGTGCGCCGCCAAGCGGGCGAATGAAGCTGTGGATCGCGTCCCAGGCGCTGTCGACCCAAGCGATCTTGTCGGCAAAGAATTCCATAAAGGTGCCGACCGCGGCGATGCCAAGTACCCAATTATTGGCCAGCACGTCGAGCGCGTGGAGATTGTCGGGCAACGCTATCCAGCCGAACTTCATGCCGATCCCGGTGATCAGCGTCACCAGGTAAAGCCGCCAGCCGGCCAGCAGGCTGGTCGAGGCGGCGAGGGCGATGAGCTCGACGGGGTTCATCGCCCCACCTTATCACAAGACTTCGAAGAGTCCCGCCGCGCCCATTCCGCCGCCGATGCACATGGTCGCGACGACATATTTGGCGCCGCGGCGCTTTCCTTCGATCAGCGCATGGCCGGTCAGGCGCGCGCCTGACATACCGTAGGGATGCCCGATCGAGATGGCGCCGCCGTTGACGTTCAAGAGCTCGTTGGGGATGCCTAGCTTGTCGCGGCAGTAAAGCACCTGCACCGCGAAGGCCTCGTTCAACTCCCACAGGCCGATGTCGTCCATCTTGAGGCCGAAGCGCTGCAATAGCTTGGGAACTGCGAACACCGGGCCGATCCCCATTTCGTCAGGCTCGGTGCCGGCCACGGCCATGCCGATATAACGGCCGAGCGGTTCGAGCCCGCGCTTCTCCGCAAGCGCCGAGTCCATCAGGATGCAGGCCGACGAGCCGTCGCTGAGCTGGCTGGCATTACCGGCGGTGATGTGCGTGCCAGGGCCGAGCACCGGCTGGAGTGCGGAAAGGCCTTCCAGCGTCGTCTCCGGCCGGTTGCCCTCGTCCTTGTCGATCGTGACTTCCTTGAACGAGACCTCGCCGGTCTCCTTGTCCTTGACCCCCATGTTGGTGGTCACGGGCACTATCTCGGCCGACAGGCGGCCCTCAGCCTGGGCGGCGGCCGTACGCTGCTGCGACTGGAGCGCATATTCGTCCTGGGCCTCGCGGCTGATGCCGTAGCGCTGGGAAACTGTCTCCGCGGTACCGAGCATCGGCATGTAGACATCCTTGTGCATGGCGATCAGCGACGGGTCGCCGCTGATCCGCATTTCCGGTGTCTGGACGAGGCTGATCGAATCCTGGCCGCCGGCGGCGACGACATCCATCCGGTCGATGATGACCTGCTTGGCGGCGGTGGCGATCGCCATCAGGCCGGAAGCGCACTGGCGGTCGATGGTTTGGGCGCTGACCGTCACGGGACAGCCCGCACGGAGCGCGACCTGGCGGCCAATATTGCCGGACTGGGTGCCCTGGGTCAGCACGCATCCCCACACGACATCGTCGATCTCGCCGGCCTCGATGCCAGCGCGTTCGATGGCCGGTGCAAGCGACAGAGCTCCGAGCGTCGCGCCTGCCGTGGCGTTGAACGCGCCCTTGTAGGCGCGGCCGATCGGGGTGCGGGCGGTGGAGACGATGACGGCGTCGCGGACGGACATGGATGTTCTCCTAGGTGAAGATGAGGCCGAGCCACTGGGCGGTGAGGGCAGGCTTGTCCTCGCCCTCAATCTCGACGGAAACGGTCTGGCGGATAAGCAGCTGGCCCGGCGCCTTTTCGTCGACCCCGTCCAGCGTGAAATGGCCGCGCACGCGCTTGCCGGCCTTGACTGGAGCGAGGAAGCGGACCCGGTCGAGGCCGTAATTGACCGCCATGCGGGCGCTATCCGGGATCAGCATGACGTCGGCGGCCATGCGGCTCAGCAACGACAGGCTGAGGAAGCCGTGGGCGATCGTGCCGCCGAAGCCGACGGCGGCCGCGGCGACCGGGTCGACGTGGATGAACTGGTGATCGTCGGTCGCATCGGCGAACGCCGTGATGCGGTCCTGGCCGACCTCGATCCAGTCGGACGAGCCTACCGGCTGGCCGACTTTTGAGTGGATTTCGTTAAGGGTTGCGATGGGCATGCGGCGCTGTCCTAGGCCCGCCCCGAGGAGGCTGGCAAGAGCGAGAGGGGCGACGCTACGGCAAGCTTATTTCGTTGAGGGAGGCGGCGCCCATGGCATGACCAGCGTCCCGTCCGGGGCAGCGGTAAAGGTGGTTTGGGTCGGATAAGCGAAGTCGATCTTCTCGCGTGCGAAGGCGCGGGCGATGCCGAGGATGACATCCGCCTTATGGTGCGCCAGCGTGTCGGGGCTGATCGTACGGTCGTCATAGACCAATTCGCAGTCGATCGAGCTTGGCGAGAAAGCGGTCGGGATGCAGCGCACCAGCTTGGCTGTCTTGACCGTCTTCAGCGCATCTTCTGCAATCCCCGGCAACCGCTCCAGCGCTTCGGCCGACGTTTGATAAGTAAGAGAGAAGGGAAGGGTGACGCGCCGCACCCTGGCTTCGGCGAGGTTGCGCACCTCCTGCTCGAGCAGCTTGGTGTTGGCCATGATGACCTGCTCGCCGGTCTGGCTTCTGAGGCGCGTGGTCTTGAGGCCGATGCGTTCGACCGTGCCGACGGTGACATCGGCGCCGGTTCCGTAGCGGATCGTGTCGCCGCGGCGGAAAGGCTTGTCGAAGACAATCGACAGGGCGGCGAACAGGTCAGAGAAAATGCCCTGCGCGGCCAGGCCGATGGCGATGCCGCCGATCCCAAGGCCGGCGACCAGCGCGGTGACATTGACGCCGAGGTTGTCGAGGATGACGATCAGCGCGATGGCGAACACGACCACGTTCACGAACACCCGGATCAGGGCCATCGCATTGCCCAGGGTCGAGGCCCCAGGGTCGTCGCCTACCCTGTGGCGGATCACTCCAACGATGATTTCGCGCGCCCAGATGGCGACCTGGAGCGATGCGGCAACAATGAAGAAGATATCAGCCAGGTGCGCCAGCTTGATCGGGATGGCGGCGTAGCTGACGACGATGTC
>DATJKE010000096.1:0-3742 GCA_035491735.1 Sphingomicrobium sp. | reverse complement strand
GCCGAAGACAATGCGGCGCCCAGCAATCCGACATAGTGGCCCCGGTCGACCGTCGTCGCGCCCAGCGACGAGAGGTGCGGTGTAATGAATTGGCAATCGAGCAGGGTGAAATGACCGACGCGAAGCCGGGCAATCAACCAGACCAGCGCAACCTTTGAGGCATCGGTCATCCGGCTGAACATCGATTCCCCGAAAAAGGCGCGCCCCAGCTTGACGCCATAGAGCCCGCCGACGAGCCGCCCTTCATGCCAGCACTCGACCGAATGGGCGTGACCGACGGCGTGGAGGCCGAGCGTGGCGCGCTCAATCACCTGATTAATCCAGGTTTCCTCGCGGTCAGCACATGCGAGCAATACTTCGTGGAACGCTCGGTCGCGGGTGACTGCAAACCGTCCCGAACGAACCTTCTTGGCCAGCGACCGTGAAAGATGAAAGCCATCGAGCGGTATGATCGCCCGGTTCCGCGGTTCGACCCAGAATATGTCGCCGGCGTTGCGGCTGTCGGCCATGGGGAAAATGCCGGCGGCATAGCCCCTCAACAGCATCCGTGGATCCAGGCCCTCACTCATTTGACCCTCACAGAATCTGGCGCACCTCGTCCTGCGGGCGGCAAAGGCGCGCCCCCTTTTCGGTTTCGACCAAGGGACGCTGAATGAGGATCGGATGTTCCATCATTGCGTCCAAAATCGCATCGTCGCTGACGGAAGGGTCGTTAAGACCAAGCTCAGCCGCCAGCGGTTCCTTGTCGCGCAGGCCCTGCCGCGGGGTGATCCCGGCGCGTTCATACAGCCGCTTCAGCTGTTCGCGGCTCGGCGGGGCCTTCAGATATTCGACAACAACAACGTCGGCGCCTTCATTTTCCAGGATTTCCAGCGTCTTGCGCGACGTACCGCACATCGGATTGTGGTAGATTACAGCCTTCATTTCCATTCCATTCAATGCGTTGCTGAAGGGTGCCACAGAGAGGCGATGCATGACAACGGTATCGGCCAAGTGAGCCGCATTATCGTTGTTCTGCCGGAACCTCCTCCCGCGATTGTCGTTGGGCGAGCGTGACTAGTGCACTGCTGCCGGGGGCCTGGGTCCTGGGGCACGGTCCATAAAGAACCACAAAAGGGAGTCAGAAGATGCGTAAATCTGTAATTGCAGTTCTGCTCGCCGGTACCCTGTCGCTTGGCGCATGCACAACCAGCAGCGAACAAGCGGGCAACATCGCGCAAGGTGCCGCGGTGGGTGCTGCCGGTGGCGCAGCAGTCGGCGCAGTAGTGCCCGGCGTCAATGTGATTGAAGGTGCCGCCGTTGGCGCGGCGATCGGCGGTTTGGCCGGCGCGGTTTGGGCCGACAATAATAATGACGGCTATGCCGACGGCTATGTCCAAAACGGCAGTTACTATGCCGGAACTCCGCAGGGTTATGACCCGACGCTTCGCCGGGTAGCAACCGGTGCCGCGATCGGCGCGGTAGGCGGCGCTGTTGCCGGTGCGGTAATCCCGGGCCTGAGCCCGATCACTGGCGCCGTCGTTGGTGCAGCGATCGGCGGCCTGGCTGGGGCCGTATGGGCCGACAATGACCATGACGGCACGGCCGACGGCTATGTCTACAATGGCCAATATTACCAAGGCACCCCCTCAGGCTATACGCCGACGACAGCTCCGCCCCCGGCTTCGGGTGAGCGTGGCTAATGGAGCCACGGACCAATAGATTTTGGTCCGACAAACCCGCCGGGCGCCCCCTGCGCCCGGCGGGTTTCGCAATGCTGGCCCTGGCGGGGCTGCTGGCAGCTGCGCCGTTGCAGCCGGCTCATGCGGCTAGCGCGGACTCTTCCGATCAGGTCGGTGCGGTCTCATCAGGTCCGCAGTGGGTGACGACAGACCAGCGAGCGGCCTCTCATCTCATCGCCTTGCTGCAAAGTTCCGAGCTCGATGGCCTCGATCCCAATCAATTCCAGATCAAACCGCTGTCGAAGGCATTGCGCTCGGCCTCCGGTGGAAACTTCAAGGCGGCCGACCGGGCCAATGCGATCTTTGATCGGGCGCTGATGCAATATGTGACCGCGCTGCGCTCAACGCCGCCCAAGGAATGGGCGATCGTCGATCGCGCTGCCGTTCCGGCGGCACCCCCTGCTTCGGTCCTGCTGGGGCAGGCGGCGGCCGCTCCCTCGCTCGAGCGGTGGATCGACACCATGCCGTTCATGCATCCCAGCTATGCGGAGCTGCGCCGGGCGCTGGCGGCCGCCAGGGGCAGCGGAGATCCCAAAACGGAGGCCGTGCTCCGCGTCAATTTGAACCGCGTTCGGATGTTGCCCGGCACCGGCCGTTACGTGGTGGTCAATATCGCCGCCCAGCGGCTCTACATGTACGACGGCGGCCAGCAGGTGGACTCGATGAAGGTCGTCGTCGGCCAGGGCCGGGACGACCGCAAGACGCCGATGATGGTCGGGACGCTGCAATATGCGTCGCTCAACCCCTATTGGAATGTGCCCGCTGACCTGGTCGGTGACGATGTCGGCATTTACGTCCAGAAATACGGCCTCGGCTATTTGAAGTCGCGTGGCTACCAGGTCCTGTCGGACTGGGGCGAGAATGCCAAGGTGGTCGACCCGGCGACGGTCGACTGGCAGGCGGTGATGGACGGAAAGATCAGGATCCGCGTCCGCCAGCTTCCGGGTCCGCGCAATGTGCTGGGCAAGGTCAAATATACCTTCCCTAACCCTTACGGTGTCTACCTCCACGACACTTCTCAACCGCAGCTGCTGACGCAGGAGGTGCGGCTGTTCAGCGGCGGGTGCATTCGGCTCGAAGATGCTGCCCGGCTTGGGCAGTGGCTGTTCGGCAGGACGCTGAAGGCAAGCTCCGATGCGCCGGAAATCGAAGTGCCGCTCGACCGGCCAGTACCGATTTACGTCGCCTATTTGACCGCGGTGCCGGAAGGATCGTCGATCACCTATTTCGAAGACGTCTATGGCTGGGATGCAAAGCGGCTGACCGAAACGGGTCCCGGAAGCGACCGTGTCGCCGCCAATTAGTAGCGGCGAAAATTGATTCCCCAAGTGTAGTCGCTGCCCAATTCGCTCTGGATGGGTACGCCCGCGCCATTCGTCGCTGGGCGGAAGCGGAGGCGTTCGGTCAACAGGCGGCACGTCGTCTCGTCGAGCATCGGACTGCCGCTCGAAGCGGTGATCCGGCAGTTGGTGATGCGGCCACTGACAAGCACCGTGAACCGGACGCTAACGCGCCCCTGCAGTTTGTCGTGAAGAGCGGCGCGCGGATAATCGCTGTTCTGCAGGCCGCCCGAAACCCATTGGGCCGGTGACCCGCCTCCGCCCGCGCCACCTCCGCCCCGCCCGGTGCCTGACCCGCCGGCGCCGGGACCAGTGCCCGCGGTGGAAGCGCCGGCAGTTGACGCGCTACCAGTGCCCGCAATGGGCGCGGCCGCGACGGGAGATTTGGCGGGCACGACCTGCTTCGGTTCGGGCACCACCACTTCGGCCGGCTCAGCCTTCTTACCGGCGGCACCTTGCTCTTCCCGGGCTTTGCCTGGCTCCTGTTCGGGCGGCGGCTGAGGCTCGGGGATTTCGTTGACGTCTACTAGTACCGTCGGCGGCTGTTCTCCGATCCGCAGTGGCGAGTTGGCTGGCGTCAGCAACGCGGCGCCAATGATCACCGCATAGACCGCGATTACTCCGGCAATTGCCTTGGCTTTGTCGGGACGGGTCGGATCGGATCGATATCCGGGCATGGCG
>DATJKE010000095.1:0-3847 GCA_035491735.1 Sphingomicrobium sp. | reverse complement strand
ACCTGTTCCCGGGCGATGCCGTACGCTTCTACGAGCGCGTGCCGTTCCGCTACCACGACATAGGTGAGATCGAGCGCGACCTGCTGGCCGCCGGCTTCACCGATATCGAATTTGAAACAGTCGAACTGCGAAGCCGGGCTGACTCGGCCCGCGATGCCGCAATCGCGCTAGTCCAGGGAACGCCGGTACGCAGCGATATTGAACAAATCGACCCCAGCCGGCTCCACGAAGCGACGGACGCCGCCGAACGAGCATTGAATCAATATGAAGGCCCCGCGGGCTTTGACGCGCCGATGTCGGCGCGGCTGGTGACCGCGATCAAATAAGCCCGGCCAGCGGACTGCTGGGATCGGCGTAGCGGCGCTTGGCCATGCGCCCCGAAAGATAGGCCAACCGCCCGCTCTCGACCGCCAGCTTCATCGCCCGCGCCATCATGATCGGGTCCTTGGCCTCGGCGATTGCGGTGTTCATCAGCACCCCGTCGCAGCCCAGCTCCATCGCGACGGCTGCGTCGCTCGCCGTGCCGACACCGGCATCGACCAGCACCGGCACCTTGGCGCCCTCCACGATCAGCCGGATGGTGACGAGATTCTGGATGCCGAGGCCCGAACCGATTGGTGCGCCCAGCGGCATGATCGCAACAGCGCCGGCCTCTTCAAGCTGCTTCGCGGCGATCGGGTCGTCGACGCAATAAACCATCGGCTTGAAACCTTCATTGGCCAGAACCTCGGTCGCCAGCAGCGTTTCGCGCATGTCCGGGTAGAGCGTCTTCGCCTCGCCCAGCACCTCGAGCTTGACCAGGTCCCAGCCGCCCGCCTCACGCGCCAGCCGCAGCGTGCGGATCGCCTCAACGGCGGTAAAGCAGCCGGCGGTGTTGGGAAGGTAAGTGACCTTCTTCGGATCGATGAAGTCCACCAGCATCGGCTGCTTGGGATCGCTGATGTTGACCCGCCGCACCGCGACCGTGACAATCTCGGCGCCCGACGCCTCGACCGCCGCCGCACTCTGTTCGAAATCCTTGTATTTGCCCGTGCCGACGATCAGCCGCGAGGTGAAGGTGCGATCGGCAACAGTCCATGTGTCAGTCAAAACTCAACCCCCGCCAACAAAGTGGACGATCTCATATTCGTCGCCGTCCTCGACCGTCACTTCGCCGAACGTCGAACGAGGCACGATTTCCAGGTTCCGCTCTACCGCGACACGCTGCGGGTCCAACCCGACCTCCGCAATCAGTTGGGCAAGCGACGTCCCGGACGGCACGCGGCGGTGCTCGCCGTTGATCATCACACCTGCAGTACCGTCGAGAGACATAAGCGACGCTTTCGCTTCACGGATGAGCCCGGGGCCCATATAGGGGCTCGCCATGGCGACGCCACCGCTGATCTTCGTCCTCAACGGGCCGAACCTCAATTTGCTGGGATCGCGGGAGCCGGAAATCTACGGAACGGATACTCTCGACGTCATCGCCGAGCGGCTCAGTGCGCAGGCCGACGCTCTTGGAGTGACGCTCGACATTCGGCAGTCGAACCATGAGGGGCATCTGATCGATTGGCTGCATGAAGCGCAGGCAAAGGGCGCCAAGGCGGTGATCCTCAATCCTGGCGGATACAGCCATACGTCGGTCGCTTTGCACGACGCGGTGAAGTCGATCGCGACTCCGGTGATCGAGGTTCACTTGAGCGACCCGGAAAAAAGGGAGTCTTTTCGCCATTCGGATCTTGTCGCGCTGGCCGCGACCAGGCTGATCAAGGGAGAAGGCGCCCGCGGATATTCGCTGGCACTGGACGCGGCGGCCCGGCTCTGACAGGGAGCCGCGTCGGAATTCAAAGGGTTATGAAATGGCCGAATCCAAGGAACAGCAGGCGATGCGCGTCGATACGGCGCTGGTTAAGGAACTCGCCGAGCTGCTCTCAAGTAACGAGCTTACCGAAATCGAAGTCGAGGACGGCGACCGCAAGGTCCGCGTCCGCCGCGAGGCGGCGCCGGTCATGGCTTACGCCCCTGCGCCCGTTGCAGCACCGGCTCCGGCACCCGCCTCGCCCACTGCCGACGCCGCGCCAGCCCCAGCAGCCGCGCCGATCGACGCGGTCAAATCGCCGATGGTCGGCACCGCCTATCTGTCGGCTGAGCCCGGCGCCAAGCCGTTCATCGCGGTTGGATCGCCGGTCAAGCAGGGCGACACGTTGCTGATCATCGAGGCGATGAAGGTGATGAACCCGATCACCGCGCCCAAGGCCGGCAAAGTGTCCCAGATCCTGGTCGGCGATTCCCAGCCGGTCGAATTCGACCAGCCGCTGGTCGTCATCGAGTAATCGCAGATGGCGATTCAGAAACTATTGATCGCCAATCGGGGCGAGATTGCACTGCGCATCCACCGCGCCTGCCACGAGCTGGGCATCAAGACGGTCGCGGTCCATTCGACCGCCGATACCGATGCAATGCACGTGCGGCTGGCCGACGAGGCGGTGTGCATCGGCCCGCCCCCGGCCAAGGACAGCTACCTCAACATCGCCAACATCATCTCGGCCGCGGAGATCACCCACGCCGACGCGATCCATCCCGGTTACGGATTCTTGAGCGAGAACGCCCAGTTCGCCGAGATTGTCGAGAGCCACAACCTGATCTGGGTCGGGCCCAAGCCCGAGCATATCCGGATCATGGGCGACAAGATCGAAGCCAAGAACACGGCCGCGAAGCTCGGCCTGCCCCTGGTGCCAGGATCGCCTGGGCCCCTGAACAGCGCCGAGGAAGCCAAGAAGATCGCGGCCGACATCGGCTACCCGGTGCTGATCAAGGCTGCCTCCGGCGGCGGTGGCCGCGGCATGAAGGTAGTGCCGTCGGAGGACGAATTGGCGAGCCTGATGAGCCAGGCATCGTCAGAGGCCAATGCCGCGTTTGGCGATCCCACCGTCTACATGGAAAAATACCTCGGCGACCCGCGCCACATCGAGTTCCAGGTATTCGGCGACGGCAATGGCAAGGCGATCCATTTGGGCGAGCGCGATTGCTCGATCCAGCGCCGGCACCAGAAGGTGATCGAGGAAGCGCCGTCGCCGGTAATCTCGGCCGAGCAGCGCGCCGAGATGGGGGCCTTGGTTGCGCAGGCCATGGCCGAAATGGGCTATCGCGGCGCCGGCACGATCGAGTTCCTTTACGAAGACGGCAAATTCTACTTCATCGAGATGAATACCCGGCTGCAGGTCGAACATCCGGTGACGGAGTTGATCAGCGACATCGACCTCGTCGCCGAACAGATCCGGGTGGCGCAGGGCGATGGGCTGTCCGTGACGCAGAGCCAGATCGACCTCCACGGCCACGCCATCGAATGCCGTATCAACGCCGAGGACCCGCAGACCTTTGCCCCCTCGCCCGGACTGGTGAAGAATTATGTTGCGCCGGGCGGGATGCACGTCCGCGTCGATAGCGGCCTCTACGCCGGCTATAAGGTGCCGCCCTATTACGACAGCATGATCGGCAAGCTGATCGTCTATGGCATCGATCGCGAAAGCTGCATCCGCCGTCTCAAGCGCGCGCTCGAGGAATTCGTAGTCGAGGGGATGAAGACCACCGTGCCCCTGCACCAGCGGATCATCGCCACCGACGCCTTCAAGAGCGGCGACTACACCATCAAATGGCTGGAGCGCTGGCTGGACGAAAACCCGGCCGAATAACCGCATCCTTCGCGCGATGCGGCGCGTTTTGCCGCCGCCATGCCCGGATATCGATCCGATCCGACCCGTCCCGACAAAGCCAAGGCAATTGCCGGAGTAATCGCGGTCTATGCGGTGATCATTGGCGCCGCGTTGCTGACGCCAGCCAACTCGCCACTGCGGATCGGAGAACAGCC
>DATJKE010000094.1:0-5374 GCA_035491735.1 Sphingomicrobium sp. | reverse complement strand
GATCCGCTGGGGCGCGGACACGGTCATGGACCTGTCGACCGGCCGCAACATCCACGACACGCGCGAGTGGATCATCCGCAACGCGCCGGTGCCGATCGGCACGGTGCCGATCTACCAGGCGCTGGAGAAGGTCGGCGGCGTGGCCGAAGACCTGACCTGGGAAATCTTCCGCGACACGCTGATCGAGCAGGCCGAGCAGGGCGTCGACTATTTCACCATCCATGCCGGGGTGCGGCTGCCTTATGTGCCGCTGACCGCCAAGCGGGTGACCGGCATCGTCAGCCGCGGCGGATCGATCATGGCCAAATGGTGCCTGGCCCACCACCGCGAGAGCTTCCTCTACGAGCGGTTCGACGAGATCAGCGAGATCATGAAGGCCTATGACATCGCCTATTCGCTGGGCGATGGCCTGCGCCCCGGAAGCATCGCCGACGCCAATGACGAGGCGCAGTTCGCCGAGCTCTACACGCTGGGCGAGCTGACCAAGCGCGCCTGGGCGCAGGACGTACAAGTGATGATCGAGGGGCCCGGCCATGTGCCGATGCACAAGATCAAGGAGAATATGGACAAGCAGCTGGAGGTGTGCGGCGAAGCGCCCTTCTACACGCTGGGGCCGCTCACCACCGACATCGCGCCGGGTTACGACCATATCACCAGCGGCATCGGCGCGGCGATGATCGGCTGGTTCGGGACGGCGATGCTCTGCTACGTCACGCCCAAGGAGCACCTCGGCCTGCCCGACCGCGACGATGTGAAGGTCGGGGTGGTGACCTACAAGCTGGCGGCGCACGCGGCCGACCTGGCCAAGGGGCATCCGGCGGCGAAGGTGCGCGACGATGCGCTATCGAAAGCGCGGTTCGAGTTCCGCTGGCGCGACCAGTTCAACCTGAGCCTCGATCCCGACACGGCCGAGGAATATCACGACCAGACGCTGCCGGCCGAAGGCGCGAAGACGGCCCATTTCTGTTCGATGTGCGGGCCGAAGTTCTGCTCGATGAAGATCACGCAGGAGGTGCGGGAGTTTGCCAAGGCTGAGGAGGCGAAGGCGGCCGAGATTTCAGAGACTGAGGCCGAAGCCGGCATGGCCGAGATGTCCCAACGTTACAATGAAGGTGGCCGTGAGCTCTACATCGGCGCCAACGGCCGCGAGCACGATTGATGGCCGACCTTTACCTGAAAAAGCTCGAAGCCGAACGCAAGACGCTATGGGCGACCTGCCGCCTCAAGGGCTTGCCCACGGACTCCGCCGAGCGCCAGCGCATCGCCGCGATCGACCAGGCGATCGCTGAGCATAAGGGGAAGCGGGAGGGGTGACAGCGCACTAAACTGACCGCGCTAGACGCTGCGCCCCAACCGCACCAACGCCTCATCCAGGGCCTGCAGGAAACGCGACCGGTCCGCCTTGGCGAATGGCGCCGGACCGCCGGTGATTCCGTCGGCCGCAACCCGCAGGTCGGCCATGATCGCGCGCGTGGCGATGGCGCCGCCGATGCTGGCGCTGGTGAAGGGCTTGCCGTTGTGGCCGATCACGGTCGCGCCCTTCTTCAGACAGCGGTCGGCGAGGAGGATGTCGCCGGTGATCACCACTGTCTTCGCGTCGGCCCGATCGGCTATCCAGTCGTCCGCCGCGTCGAACGCGTCGCCGACCACCACCCGATCGATCAGCGGGTGATCCGGCACGCGGATGCGTTGATTGCTGACGACCGTCACCACAACGGGCGCAGGCTGCCCGGGGGACAGACGAGCAGCCTTGTCCGAGTGCCGCCAGGCGACCTTGTAGACCTCGTCCTTTACCGGGCAGGCGTCGGCATCGACCAGGATTTGAATCGTCACGGCGCCCCCTTGCTCGCGTGGAAACTCATTCCCGCTTTTAGGCGGTTAAGGCCCGGGGCCATCACAAAATTGGGACGGCGGCCAACGAAAGAAATCAAAGGCATCGCCCGGGTCAAATTCGTCCCCGGCAAGTCGGCGCACGGGTCGGCGGTTGGCGTCCGAGGCGACGGGGCTTTCGGCGACGCAAAGCGCAAGATCGGCGAAAGAGGCATTGACTGCCGAAGAAGGCGAAGCCGGAATAGCCGAGATGAGCAAGCGCTTCCACGATAAGGGTAGGGAAATTACCCTGCCGGCTGCGGACTGATGGCATCGGACAAAGCCGAAGATGCTGGAAATTTTCGCCCATTACGGTCACGCGCCGGCGGCGTGATATCCAGGTAGCGCTTCCACCATGACGGCGGCGAAATTTTCTTCCGCCTGAGCAATAGCAGTCGTTCACCGAGGGTGCGATTTGCCCGTTTATCTCCGCGCTGGCTCGATCCATCGTGAATCGCGCGTCGTTAAGGGCGAGCAACGAGTTTCCTCTGCATGACCTACAAACCCGCACCGTTCGCCAAGGCCATGACTGCGATTGCCGCGGTCCTCGCCTTTTCATCCACCCCTGCTCTCGCGCAGGAAACGGGCGCTCCGCCGGAACCGGTAGCCGACACGGTGGTCGAGACACCGGCGACCGCCGACCCGCTGGCGCCGGAAGCTGCGGACACCACCGCCACCGCCCCGACCGAAGCGACGCCGGCCGCGCCCAAGCCGAAGGTCGAGAGCAAGACGGCCACTAGCCGGACCAAGGCCGTCAGCAGCAAGGCGACCACCAGCTCGACCGTCCGCCGGGCCAGCGCGGCAGCTCCGGCAGCGGCGCCGGCGGCGCGCGCCGCCGCTCCCGTAGCGGAGCCGGCCCCACCGCCGGCCGAGCCGCTCCCGCCGATCGCCGCGGAGCCGGCCGCCCCGGCACCGGTGGCCGAACCGGCCCTGACCGCCGACACCAATGCCACGGTTCTTGACGACAATATGCTGCCGATTGCGGGCGCTGCCGCGCTTGGCCTGCTCGCGCTGGGCGGCACCGGTCTCGCCGTGCGCCGCCGCAGGCGCCGCCGCGAAGACGAGGAGTTCGAGGCAAGGCAGCAGGCACTGGCGGCACTGGAAGCCGAGCCGTCGCCCGCCGAGCGCCCTGTCGAGGCGGGGCCGGCATTCAGCAGGCCGATGCCGGTGATGCCGGTGCACGACCCGGTTCCTGGAACCAGGGTCGAGCAGGAGCCGGCGATGGCCGCTCCGTCCGCGATGCCGGACAGGGGCAATAGGGAATCCCGCAGCGACGCGGACTTCATGTTCCGCCGCGCGGCAAAGGACGACAAGCAGCCGGCCGACCAGCATTAAACCGAGGGAGTGGAAGGAGCCGCCGCACGGATCACCCGAGCGGCGGCTTTTTCACGTCAGCAGGCGCAATTCTTGCGGGTGCAGGGCTTGCACTGACAGCCGCGCCGCGTGTCGAGCGTGGCGGCAGGCCATGCGCGACGGTCTGGCCCGGCTCAAGGCCGAGGGGAATGCGGCGATCGAGGATTGAGGACGACGCCTGGCGTGAACGCTACGCTGGCTCGCGGGCGGGAGGCTTTGCCTCCGGCACCTCCACGGCGTCCGGAAGTCCGGCATCGGGTTCCACCGGAACCGCCTCCCCCGCCGCGACCAGGAACTCGCGCTGATCGAAGAATTGCGCGCGCTTCACCCGCTTCTTGATCGACAGCGAGGGGTTGTCCGCGGTGGGCCCTTCGCAAGCGGCCTCGACGTGGCTACCGGGCGCAGCTTCGATACAATCGGCCGGGGGCCGGGCAGGCGCAAATGCGGCGACGGGCGCAGCCGGCGCCGGATCGGGCTCGATCATTGCCGCGGGCTCGACCGTCATCGCCGGCTCGGGCTCGGCCATTACCGGGCCGGCGTCAGCATCACTGTCGGCGCCCGTTGCGATAAACTGCCGCCGCGCGGCATCGTCAGCCTCATCGGCCCGGCGCCGGCGGCGGCGAACGACCAGGCCAGTTCCAACCAGGGCCAGAATGCCGAGCGCACCGATGCCCGCGACCGGGACCATCGGGTCGATCGAACTCGTCTCCGCGGGCGCCGGCGGTTCGGCGACCGGAGCGGAAACCGCCACCGCTTCAGGCTCGACAGGCAGTGGCGGCTCGGCCGTTGTTTCGGCGACCGGAACGGCAACAGCAGGCGCCGCGGCAACGGCTGGGGCGGCGCTGGCCATGCGGGTCGCCGCCGGGCGCGGGCGCGCAGCAGTCGATTTCGCCGTCGTGGCCTTGCGGACGGCCGGCTTGGCCGTGGCTTCGGCGGCGAGCGGATCGGCGGCGGCCGGCGTGTCGGCGGCCGGCGTTTCGGTGGCTACATCGGGTGCGAGCGGATCGGCCGCAACCGGCGCCGTGGTATCGGCCGCCGGAGCCGGCGCCGTCAGGTTGGGCGCCTCGATGCTCTGTGCGAACAAAGGGGCCGAAGACAATGCAATGGCGGCGGCAATCGCGGTCATCGCGGGGTGAGCGTTGAATTTTCTGTGGGTCATGCAAAAGGCCAACGAACGGCCGTCCACAATGGGCGCGTGCATTCGACGAGTCATAGAAATGCCGCCGCCCGGTCTCCCGAGCGGCGGCATTCAAATCGGCATTAGTTGTTAATGTTGGCGTCCAACGAATGCTTGAGGGCGCTAACCCGGTCGTGACCTTCACGGACCGAGCCGTAGGCGCGCTCGACGACGCCGCGGAAGCTGCCTTCCAGCGCATCGCTGGACATGGCGGCTTCGAACTTCTCCTTGAGATAGTCTTCGCCGCGCTCGACTTCGTTGATCACGGCCTTGTCATCGTTGCCGGCGATGCTGGCCTTGAGGTCCATCCAGCGCTGGTGAAGAGTGCCCAGAGTGGTGCCGTCGCGGTCGGCCGAACCGCCGAAGCGCGCCAGTTCCGACTGGAGGTCGGAAAGGACCTGGCTGCGTTCATCGGCGAGCTCGGTGAACATCTGCCGGAACTCCGCCGAGTCGACATGCTGCGCAGCGTCGCGATAGCCGTTGACGCTGTCGGCCAACGTATCGGTCAGCGTCTCCATGACGGTCAGGCCATCCTTGTTGGTGTCTTTATCGAACATATTGATTCTCCAGAAGAATGTAGTGCGCCTTGAACGCCGCTTGCTTCGGATCGATGCGGCTGATGGCGGCGCGAGCCGGCCACATGCGATGGGCAGGCCGGATAATGAGGCGGCCCGACCTCCAGTGGAAATCGGGCCGCCTTTCCGGGGCAAGGCGCAGGGGGCACCTCAGCCGGGAACTTAGCTCTTTACGTTGATGTTGCCGGAAACGATCGTCTCGAGCGGCAAGTCCGTCAGCGTCGCGCCGAGGCACAGCGCCGGATCGCCGGTGGTCGCCGGATCATTGTCGAAGAAATAGGCGCGGCTGACCTTGTCCTTGGCAGCGCCGGGCTCACCATTATCCTGGACCGAAAAATAGACGGTATCGACCAGGCTGGGGTCGTTGGTCCGCTTGACGGTGCCGCCGAAGATGGCGGTG
>DATJKE010000093.1:0-2041 GCA_035491735.1 Sphingomicrobium sp. | reverse complement strand
CTTGGAGGCTTTCCGGCAAGCAGGGGATAGGGATTGATCGGGACTCCCTGCCACCAGCGCTCACCGGGGTTCATCCGGAAGATCGCGAAATGGAGATGCGGGCCGGACGGATTGGCGTTGCCGGTATGGCCGACAAGGCCGATCGGCGAACCGCGCGCGACTTTTTGCCCTTCGGCAAGGCCCGGCGCGTAGCTCAGCAAGTGTGCGTAATAGTAGATCCAGCGCCCGTCGTCGGACCGCACATAGGCTGTGATCCCGCCCCCGCCGTTGGAGAAAAATAGCTTTTCCACCTTTCCCGGCGCAGCGGCGATCACCGGCGTCCCCTCTGCGGCCATAATGTCAATCGCGTCATGGATCCGCTGCCCGCCGGCCCGCGCCTGGGTGTAGGTATCGATCAGCTCGCCCGGCTTCACCCCGGCGACCGGGATGGCGAGGCCGCTCGGTCCGACCACCACGCCCTCGGCCACGGTCACCGACGGCACGCCCTTCTCGTCAACAACCTGCTTGTCGCCGGCAACCATGATCTCGCCCTGACCGGCGCCGTAACCGATATTGTAAGCGAATATTGAAACGGCAGAGACCAGGACCGCCATCACCACAATCCAGCCAAGTCGGGTGACGAACTTGCCCATCAGGCCTGGAACACCGCCTTGACGCCGGGCTTCACCATCCGCGACAGCCGCAGCACATCCCAATTGGTCATTCGGATGCATCCGTGGCTTTCGGTCCGGCCGATGGTCTGCGGCTCGGGCGTCCCGTGAATGCCGTAGTGATCCTTGCTGAGGTCGAGCCAGGCAACCCCGACGAGCCCGTTAGGACCTGCAGGCAGCATCTTCTCGTCCTTGCTGTCATCGACATCCCAGAACAGGTCGGGCTGGTAATGGAACGGCGGCAGGAATGAGAAGGTCGGCACTTTCCAGTCGCCGATCGGCAGCGGATCATGGCCCGATCCAGTGGTCACCGGGAATTGGGCGACCAGCCGGTCGTCCTCGTCCAGGACTTTGAGCAGGCCGTCACTCTTGTCGACGACGATATGATCTCCAACGGGCTCGGTGGCATCGACGTTCAGTTTGACGAACCATGCGCGATATTCTGGCTTCAGCGGCGAACCCTGATAGTCGGTGCTTGCCGGCAGTACGTTGGGAAGCCGCAGCGTCTGGCCTACGCCAATCAGGGCCGTAGGCCCATTCAAGGCGACGATCGTGTCGGGCGTGGTGTGATAGCGCTCGGCGACCTCCTCGAGCATGTTGCGGTAGCCGGCCCATTTGAGCTTGGCCTGCCCTTCGGGTTTCTTCGGATATGGGTAGACATAGTTGCCGCCGATATCGATCCGGCCCAGCTTCACATTCACGGTCGAAGGGCGGCTCTGCTCGAGCAGGGCGCGGCGTGTTGCGCCATCGAGCTTTCCGGTCACGGGCAGGCCTCGGGACTCCTGGAAGCCGCGCACGGCCGCCTTGAACGACATGCCCTCCTTGCCGTCGATTACGCCGGTTGAAAAACCTGCGGCGCCGAGCAGTACCTGCGCATGAAACACGGTCCCGTCGATCGGGCTACCGGGCGTGCCTGGTGGCACCCACGGCTTGGCGGGTTTGGACTGGCCGGAAGCGCCGGCTGCGAGGACGAGTGAAAGCGACAGGATCGCGGTGATCGGGGTACGCGGCACAATTGGTCTCCTTGGATTTTCACCAAGGAACGCAGCCAAGCCCAGCTTTGTTTCGCCCTAGCCCGCGAACAGCGCGGCGAACTTGGCGACTTCGCCAGCCGGATCGTCCTTGCCCCACACCGCATTGCACACCGCAATGAAGTCGGCACCGGCGGCCACCAGCGGCGCTGCATTGTCGGGCGTGATCCCGCCGATCGCGACGCATGGGATTTCGAACAGCGAGGCCCACCAGCTCAGGATCGCAGGATCGGGCCGATGTTCGCTGGGCTTGGTCATGGTGTCGTAGAATGCGCCAAAGGCGACATAGTCGGCTCCCGCCTCCCCTGCGTCCATCGCCAGGTGGCGGCTGGCGTGGCAGGTGACACCGATCTGCTTCGA
>DATJKE010000092.1:0-7846 GCA_035491735.1 Sphingomicrobium sp. | reverse complement strand
TTTTGCGGCAGGTCCAGCTTCACGGCATGGCTCTGCGGCGGGATGGTAATAATGAACATGATGAGGAGCACCAGCATGACGTCGATAAGCGGCGTCGTGTTGATGTCCATCATGGGCTCGCCAGATTCGTTCGAACCAGTGGTTTGCATCGCCATGGTTGGCTAGCTCCTTAAATTACAGTCGCTCGACATGGCCGCCAGGAGGCGGCTGCGAGATGAATCCGACGCGCTGGAAACCGGCGCGCTGCATGGTGAAGACGGTGCCGCCGATGCACTTGTACGGCGTGTTGATGTCGCCGCGGACGTGCACTTCGGGCATATTCTCTTCGTTGATGTTTTGAACACCGCCGACGCGCTTGATCTGCTCCTCGAGGGCCTTGACGCCGCGGTCGAGCAACTCCTCGTTGGTGACCCTCGTCAGGTTCCAATAGACCTCGCACGTTCCCCCGGGGCCGCCGCGAACCGTCAGCGAGACGTTCTCCGGCTTGGTTTCGGTCGGCTCATTGCGGACGTCCGGCAGGGTGATCGGCACGGACTGGATCACGACGGGAACCGTGATCAGGAAGATGATCAGCAAAACCAACATCACGTCGACGAGCGGCGTGGTGTTGATGTCCGACATGGGGACATCTTCGCCCGCGTCGTGCTCGCCTACTTGCATTGCCATGAGGCGTGATTCCTTCTTCGTTCAACTCGTTCCGGGCCGGCCGCCAAGGCCGCCGGCCCGGCTTGTCGCTTAGCGTGCCGCCGTCGGAGCCGGAGCCGGCTTGGCAACCTGGGCCGGCTGCTTCGGGCTGGCCATGATCGGCTTCACCGCGCCGCCCGACATGATGTAGCCGTGGACGTCGTTGGTGAAGGCCGCGAGGTCTTCCGAGATCGACTTGTTGCGACGGATCAGCCAGTTGTAGGCAAGCACCGCCGGCACCGCGACGACCAGGCCGAGAGCGGTCATGATCAGCGCTTCGCCGACCGGGCCTGCGACCGTTGAAATCGACGCTTGGCCCGACGCACCGATCTTGATCAGCGCGCGGTAGATGCCGATGACGGTACCGAACAGGCCGATGAACGGCGCGGTCGAACCGACGGTCGCGAGGAAGGCCAGGCCTTCACCGAGGCGGTTGGTGATCGCACCTTGCGACCGGGACAGCGAGCCGGTCATCCAGTCATGCTGGTCGATCGGGTCGGTCAGCTTGCTGTGCTGCTCCTGCGCAACCAGCGCGTCCTCGACGATGGCGCGGTAGGCGCTCCGCTGCTCGAGCTTGTTGGCCGCCTCGCGCAGGTTCGGCGAGTTCCAGAAACTGGCTCGCACCTTGTTCGCCTGGCTCATGATCTTCTGCTGCTGCAGCAGCTTGGTGAACAGGATGTAGAAGCTGAAAATCGACATCGCGACCAGGATGATGAACACGGTCCACGAAATCAGGCCGCCTTCCTGCAGGGCCTGCAACAGGCCGTACGGGTTGTCGCCGGCGGGAGGAGTGGTGGGAGCTGCCATAAGTTTGACTTTCCTGTGTTGAATTCTTCGGTTTGTTAAATCGTTTGAATCTTATTCGTCCGGGAGTTCCCAGCGGATCCGGGTGCTGTCCGAACCTGCAACGGGATTGCCGGCCTGGTCCTGTGCCGGCGTGTAGCGGGCGCGGCGACGAATGATGTTGCAGGTCGCATTATCGAGCGCGGTCGATCCCGACGAGGAAGTGACCGTGCAGTCGGCGACGCGTCCATCGGTGCCGATGGTCAGGCGCACGGCCGTGGTGCCCTGCTCTTCATTGCGAATCGCCGACTGTGGATAATCGTCGGTCGAAAACAGGGAAGGCAGATTGCCCTTGGCCTTGGCCGCCCGGGAAACCACCGGCGGGCAGGCCTGGGCGATGGCCACGGTCATGCCGCCCGGGCAGGACTTGGTGGTCGGCGCCGTTTGCGTAATGGGCGGCTGGGGCCTTACCTCCTGAATCGTGTTGATCTGCGGAGACGGAAGCATCGGCGGCACGATCGACGGCGGCGCCACAATCTGCGGCGGCGGCGGCGTGTTTTGATCCGGCGGGGGCGGCGGCTCTTCCGGCGGGGGCGGCGGCTCCTCCTCCACGTCGAAGGTTTTCAGGTCCTCGGCGGCCTTCTTGATGACATTATAGGCAAGGCCCGTCACCAGGGCGTAGCCGAGGGCAATGTGGATGAGCGCCACGATGATAATCGCCGCGGTGCGGTTGGAACTCATCTGTTTGCGATTGGCGTAGGACATTAAGCCGCAAATCTCCTCGATGGTCGGGCTCACGACGTCCCGGAGAGTGCCATGTCGACGCGGCCCGAGCTGTCGTGAAACTACCAATGTACTAACATATCATTGGCAGATACGCGCCACCCTTAATGAAGCGATAATGGCCGCGCAACGAATTTTGTTCCGATTACGGCAAGTGCCCGGCGGAAACGCGGCGCGCAACCCGGAATTCCCCTACGATTCGGCGGGATTTTCGACAAATGACGCAATCTCGACGCCGACGCCTTTGGCATCCTCGTAAATATCCGGTTTGACGCTTTTCACTCTCAGCGCCTTGACCCCCCGATACGATGCGACCCGTTCGAAGATTGCATGAACCAGTGTTTCCTGGAGGTTGAAGCGCCGCGCCGTGGCTATGCGAGTGATTTCCGTCCGGAGATAATCGTAGTTCCAGGCTGACTGATGGTCGTCGTCGGCAGGCGGGTCGACATCCTCGAGCCAAAGTTCGACCGTGATGAGCAATCTCTGCGGAACGCCGACCTCGAAATCGTGGAAGCCGATGTCGGTCATGACTTCCAGCGAATCGAGCAGGATGCGGCTTTGCCGGACCTTGAGATGGTCCGGCACTATTCCCTGAAGTTTGACCGCGTCGTTACTCATTCATTCTCCAGGAACTGGACATCGCGCTGCAGCCTCATGAACTGTTGGCCGCCGTCAATCAGCAGCGTCTGGCCCGTCAGGGCGGTCGAATCAATCAGGAAGCGCAATGCCGCGACGACATCATCGACCTCGACTCCGCGTCGCAGCGGGTTGAGGTCATGGACCGATGCAAAGTTCGCTTCATCCTGTTCGCCGGAAGGCAGCATCAGCGCCGGAGCGATCGCATTGACCCTGATGCCACGTCCCGCCAGTGCTCGCGCCGCTACATTGGTCAGCCCGCTCAGCGCATATTTCGACAAGGTATAGCTCAGGAAATCGGGATTGGGCGCGGCAAGCTTGGCATCGAGCAGGTTGACCGCTAGCGCCTCCCCACCCGCGTGCCGGCGTACCAACTCGTCGATCAACAACATCGGCGCACGCGCGTTGACGGCCATATGCGCGTCGAATTCTGCAGCGTTCGCAAATCCCAGGCTGTCGAGCGCAAACCGCGCCGCATTGTTAACCAGCAGCCGGACCGGCGAGCCTACCGCAGCGGCGAAGATCTGGCCGGCGCAATCGGGCTGCGCGAGGTCAGCGACGACCTTGGTCGCACCCGGTGCAACCGGGTCGCCGTCATGATGGACATGGGCAACGACCGTCCAGCCGTCATCGAGCAGCGCCCGCACAATGGCTGCACCGACCCGCTTGCCGCCGCCCGTGACGATTGCTGTCCGCTCGCTCATTCAGCGCCCCTACCATCCTGTCACTCCCTCGCCTACAGGGCTGCGAATGCCTGAACGCCGCGCGCCGATCGAAGCCCAGGGCCTGAGCCTCGCCGACCTCGTCGCGGCGATCGAGGAGCGCGGCGGACCGGCGCCGGTCGATCGCTGGAACCCTTCGCACTGCGGCAATTCCGACATGCGCATAGCGCGCGATGGGACCTGGTATTATCGCGGTACACCGATTGAGCGGCCGGCAATGGTCAGGCTGTTCGCCTCGGTCCTGAGGCGGGAAGCCGATGGCAGCCATGTGCTGGTTACCCCGGTCGAGAAGCTGGCGATCGACGTCGAAGCTACGGCGTTCCGCGCCACCCAGATGACCATGACGGGCGAGCGCGAGCATCGCCAGATTGGGGTAACTCTCGATAGCGGCGACGCGCTGATTGTCGGCCCCGACCACGCACTTTCGATCGTCGAGGCTGCCGACGGACCATCCCCTCGGATTGCTGTACGCTTTGGCCTTGAAGCCGAGCTGGCGCGCCCGCTCTATTATGAGCTTGCGGAAATTGCCCTCGAGGAATCCCATGATCCTCCCGGCGTCTGGTCCAATGGCGCCTTTTTCCCGCTAGTCCCGTGAGCTTGATTGACCGAATCGCTCGCTCGCTCACGGCTGACCCGCCGCATGATCTGTTGCCCGGCGACATATTGGAAGGACAGGGTAACGAGCCAAGCCCGGCAGCCGTCCTCGTCGCAATCACCGACAGGCCAGAGCCGGGCCTAATTCTCACCGTTCGTCACGACGATTTGCGGACGCACGCTGGCCAGGTCGCCTTTCCTGGCGGACGGATCGACCCAGGCGAAACGCCGTGCCAGGCTGCGCTTCGCGAAACCAGCGAGGAACTTGGCCTCGACCCTGACGAAGTGACCGTATTGGGCGAAGCTGACCCGTACCGAACCGTAACTGGTTACCAGGTGACGCCTGTCGTCGGCCTGGTCCCGCCCGATCTCACGTTGACGCCCAATCCGGCTGAAGTATCGGGCTGGTTCGAAGCGCCGCTTGATTTTGTACTCGATCCCGCCAACCAGCAGCGGATGAGCGCAATATTCCGCGGCCGCACGCGACACTATTATCAGATCGACTGGGAGGGGCGCCGCATTTGGGGAGCGACCGCGGCGATGCTGGTCAACCTCGGCCGGAGGATCGCTTGAAAATCGATCCCGAAGTCTTCCTGAAGCGCCAAGGCATCAAGCGCCTGTTGAAGGCACTCGACGCCAGGCAGGGTACGGCGCGGTTTGTCGGCGGCGCCGTTCGCGACTTGCTACTCGACGTTCCTCACGAAGATCTCGACCTGGCGACGACCTTGGCGCCGGACGAGGTGATCCGCCGCCTCGAGAGCAAGGGCATCAAGGCGGTCCCTACTGGAATTGACCATGGCACGATCACCGCTGTCTCTTCCGGCACCGTCGTCGAAGTGACCACTCTTCGCTCCGACGTTTCTACCGACGGCCGCCGCGCAACGGTCGCTTTTACCAGCGACTGGAGTCAGGACGCAGGACGGCGGGATTTCACCATCAATGCGCTCTACGCGGACCCGCATAGCGGCGAACTGTTCGACTATTTCGGCGGGCTGGACGACCTGAAAGATCGCACCGTGCGCTTTATCGGCGAGCCATTGCAACGCATTGCAGAGGATCATTTGCGGATCCTCCGCTATTTCCGTTTTCACGCCCGATATGGCCACGGTGAGCCGGACGCCCATGCGCTTGAAGCGTGCACTGCACGGGCCAACGATCTTATGGCCCTGTCGCGGGAACGGATTGCTGACGAGCTTATGAAATTGCTGGCGTTGGACGACCCCACGCCGACCGTCGGGCTGATGCTCGAGCGCGGAATATTGAATCCGGTGATACCGGAAATCGGGAACAGCCGCTCGCTCGAGGCACTTGTTGCTGCCGAGCGGGCAGCTGGCATCGAGCCGGACCCATTGCGGCGTTTGGCAGCACTGCTGCCACGGGAACCTCAAAATGCGGAGCGAATTGCTGCGCGCCTGAAGCTTTCGAACAAGGCCAAGAAGCGCATTTTCGTCGCTGCCGATCCGTCTCCCATATCCGATCCGCGAGCGCTTGCTTACCGCCTGTCACCGGAAGGTGCGATCGACCGGTTGCTGCTCGGCGGACGTTCCGATGACGCAGCGAGTATCAAGGGTTGGAAGCCGCCGCGCCTTCCGATCGGGGGAGGCGATCTGATTGCGCGCGGCGTACCGCAAGGACCCGAGGTCGCACGAACGCTTCGGCGGATTGAGGATAGCTGGGAGGCCGCAGGCTTTCCTAAAGGGAGGGCGTTCGACCAGTTGGTCGATGCCGCGCTGGCCTAGGGCAGAAACACCGGCTCGAGAAAAACGGCGCCCGCTTCATTTCCAAGCGCCCAGCGGATTTGCGCGGGATACATTCCATATTTCGGGACTTCGAGCTGCACATTCTCGCCGATCTTGAGAATCTCAGTGGTTTCAAGCCGGCAACCTTCACGGCTGATGTCCGTGACCACCACCATGTGCTTGCCGCCATCACTGTCGATCAGCGTGGCTTCAAACCGCGTATCAACCCGCGGTGCGCGTTTGATTTGCCCAGGCTCCCTCATCCCCATCCCCTGTCAAACGCAACAATCAGCTACGTTAACATGTGATAAGTTTCAGTCCAAATCGAAAGCGATAACACCAAAGGCTATCGAACATTACCCGGCCTTCCGACGGCCCTTCCAATATTCGAGCGCCGAATCGGCCTCGAGCGGCCTGGCGAAATAATAGCCTTGGCCGGAAGCGCAGCCGAGCGTCGCTAGCGTCGTCGCCAGTTCCACCGTCTCGATCCCCTCGGCGGTAGTCGACATGCCGAGTGCATCGGCCAAGCTGAGCACAGCGCGCACAATGGCCACGGCGTCGGGATCTCGCATCATTCCCGTGACGAAGCTCTTGTCGATCTTGAGCACGTCGATCGGCAGCCGCTGGAGATAGGCCAGGCTGGAATAGCCGGTGCCGAAATCGTCCATCGCCACCGTCGCATCCAATGCCTTCAAGGCTTCGAACACGCGCATCGCCCGGCCCGGGTCCTGGACGATCGAACTCTCAGTCAGTTCAAGAGTCAGGCGGTTGCCCTTGAGGCCGCTAGCCTTGAGTGCGCTCTCGACTACTTCGGCGATGTTGTCGCGAGCGACCTGGATGGCGCTCAGATTGACCCCGACATAGACCGGCAGCGGCTCGCCAACCTGCCTGTCCCAATCGGCCACCGTCTGGGCCGCCTTGTCCATCGCCCAGCGGCCAAGCTGCAGGATCAGGCCGCTTTCTTCGGCGACCGGAATGAACTCCGATGGGCTGATCTCGCCCCGGTCGTCATGGGTCCAGCGGGCGAGCGCCTCGAAGCCGGCGACCTCGCCGGATTTCAGGTCGATGAGCGGCTGGTAGAACAGCTTGAGCTGGTCCTTGTCGAGCGCCCGGCGAAGTTCGGTCTCGATCGAGAAGCGCCGCCGCGCCGCGCTCGCCTCCTTGGGTTCATAGACTTGCGGCTTGCCTGCGGCTTTGGCCTGCTTGACCGCAAACTGGGCATTGCGGAACAGTTCTTCCGCATCCTGGCCAGTGTGCATCAGCGCGACGCCGATCGCGCATTCGACCCTTATTTCAAGTTCGCTCAATTTGAACGGTGTCGCTATCACCTGCTGGATTCGCTCGGCGGCCGCCAGTGCATCGGTCACGCCGCGCTTCAACCCGACCAGGATCCCGAACTCATTGCCGCCGGTCCGCGCCAGCACGTCGCCTCCGCGCAGCGCCGAAATCAGCCGGCGGGCAAAGGTGATCAGCAACTCATCGCCGGCCAGGCTGCCCATCGACTCGTTGATGCGGCTGAACCGAAGCATGTCGACCACCAGCACGGCATGGTCGCAGTCGCGGGCATTGGCCGCGCCGCGGCTTTCGATCGTCTCGGTGAAGCTCAGACGGTTGGGCAGGCCGGTCAGGCTATCGCGGAGCATCTCCGCCCGAAGTGCCCTTTCCGCCTGCACCTCGACAGTGCGGTCGACAACGCTGACCAGGCAGCGCGAACTCGTGCCCTCGACGTGCGGCAGCGGCGCCAGGGTGGTCCGGAAATAGCGCGCCCCGAGCCCCTCGCCATCGCGGAAATCAAGCTCGCCCGGCATGGTCGGATCGTCGAGAAAGGTTTCGATCATCGCGCCCAGCGCGCCATCGCGCAGCGAGGTCAGGTCACCGGCCGCGATCTTGGGGTCGGACGAATTG
>DATJKE010000091.1:0-12979 GCA_035491735.1 Sphingomicrobium sp. | reverse complement strand
GCCGGTGATTTGGCCGCGGCAGCGGATGCGACTGCCGCAGCGCCGACAACAAGGTGACGCCTGGTGACGAGCATTGCGAGTCTCCCCCCAAAGGAAGCCCTCAACTACGCCTACGTCGGCGTCAGCGCTATGCCTTCTTCCGCCGCTTGGGCGCGTGACGGATGGCGTCCACACCGCCGCTTGCCAGTACCGCAAGCGTGACGAGGTCGGAGCTGCTGGCGGTCATCGGCGCAATCTGCACCGGCAAGCTCATGCCCATCAGGTAAGGACCGAGCGCGATTTCACCACCCAGTGCCTTGATCAGCTTGGAGCTGATGTTGGCAGACTGCAGGCCCGGCATGACGAGGATGTTGGCCGGGCCACTGAAGCGCGTGAATGGGTAATATTTGACCTGCATCTCATGATTGAGCGCGACGTCGGGGCCCATTTCGCCTTCATATTCGAAATCGGTCTGCAGCGAATCGAGCAGCTTCACGGCATCGCGCAGTTCCTCGATGTGACGGCCCGGCGGGTTGCCGAAAGTAGTGTAGCTGATGAAGGCGACCCGCGGCTCCTGGCCCATCCGCCGGGCAAAGGAAGCCGCTCGCATGGCGATCGCCGCATATTGCTCGGCCGTCGGGCGTTCCGTCACGGCCGTATCCGCAATCATCACCGTTCGGCCGCGGGCCGAGACGACATGGACGCCGAACGGCGTTCCGCAATTTTCGTCGTCGATCACCCAGCGGACCTGACGCAGCGATTCGCTGAAGGGACGGGTGGTGCCGGTAATCATGGCATCGCCCTCCCCGAGCGCCAGCATCGCTGCCGCGAAGGTATTGCGGTCCTGATTGACCATCCGCTCGACCGCACGGCGCAACATGCCATGGCGGTGATGCTTGGCGTAGATATAGTCGACCGCACGGCCGACCAGCGGCGAGTTGCGGCTGTTGAGCACCTCATAGCTCATCGGATCGTCAACCCCGAGCTCGGCCAGCTTGTCGTAGACATCCTCACGCCCGACCAGCACCGGCGTGCCGTAACCGCCGTCCTTGAAAGCGATGGCGGCACGGAGGACGTTTTCCTCCTCGCCCTCCGCGAACAGCACCCTTTTCGGATTGGACCTGGCCGCTTCGAAGGCGAGGCTCAGGATGGAAGAGGTCGGATTGAGCCGGGCGCGGAGCGACTGGCGATAGGCCGTCATGTCGGCGATCGGCTTCTGGGCGACGCCAGTGTCCATCGCCGCCTGGGCGACAGCGCAGGGGACAATTTCAATCAGCCGCGGGTCGAACGGCGCTGGGATGATATAGTCGGGGCCGAAGCGATGGCTGATGCCGCCATAGGCCGCTGCCACTTCTTCCGGCACTGCCTCGCGCGCCAGTTCGGCCAATGAGTGCGCCGCGGCGATTTTCATTTCCTCGTTGATGCCGGTTGCACGGACATCGAGCGCGCCGCGGAAGATGAAAGGAAAGCCGAGCACATTGTTGACCTGGTTCGGATAGTCCGACCGGCCGGTGGCGACGATTGCGTCGGGCCTAGCTTTCTTGGCTTCCGGTGGCGTGATTTCCGGATCCGGATTGGCCATGGCGAAGATGATCGGCTGGGGCGCCATCGCCTCGACCATGTCGGGCGTCACCGCGCCAGCCGCACTGAGGCCGAGGAACACGTCGGCACCGACCAGCGCTTCCTTGAGCGTGCGGGCCTCGGTCGGCACGGCATGCGCCGACTTGAACTGGTCCATTTTTTCGCGGCCTGGATAGAGGGGGCCCGAACGGTCGCACATGATGACATTGTTGTGCGCCACACCCATCGCCTTGATCAGCTCGGTGCAGGCGATCGCCGCCGCTCCGGCGCCGTTGACCACCACCTTGACGTCCTTGAGTTCGCGCCCGGTCAAATGGCAGGCGTTGATCAAGCCGGCGGCGGTGATGATCGCAGTGCCGTGCTGGTCGTCGTGGAACACCGGGATGTTCATCCGCTCCTTCAGCGCCTGCTCGATGATGAAGCAGTCGGGTGCGGCAATGTCTTCGAGGTTGATCCCGCCGAAACTGGGGCCGAGCAACTCAACGCATTCGATAAACCGTTGGGCATCGGTGGTGTCGACCTCGAGGTCGATCGAATCGACGTCGGCAAAGCGCTTGAACAGCACCGCCTTGCCTTCCATCACCGGCTTCGACGCCAGAGCGCCCAAATTGCCGAGGCCGAGAATGGCGGTGCCGTTGGAAATGACGGCGACCAGATTGCCCTTGGCGGTCAGGTCATAGGCCTTGCCCGGATCGGCCGCGATTTCTTCGACCGGCACGGCGACGCCAGGCGAATAAGCGAGACTGAGGTCGCGTTGGGTCGCCATCGGCTTCGACGCGATAATCTCGATCTTGCCCGGCCGGCCGCGCGAGTGGAAATCCAGCGCTTCGTCGCGCGTGAATTTGACGTTGCTTTCGCTCAATTCGCTCTCCCGTTGGCGAGCCTTTAGCGGGCTTTTGCGCAAAGAGTCACCCTCGCTTGGCGCAGCCTTTGCCGCTACGAGTTGAGCAATGGCACGCGCGGACGATCGTGAACCCAAGCAGACGCCGATGATGGCGCAGTACCGCCGGCTAAAGGCGGAGGCAGGCGATGCGCTGCTATTCTACCGGATGGGCGATTTCTTCGAGCTGTTCTTCGACGACGCCAAGGCGGCCGCTGCCTGCCTCGATATTGCTCTTACCAAGCGCGGCGAGGACGGCGGAGAACCGGTGCCGATGTGCGGCGTGCCGGTCCATGCCGCCGAATCCTACCTCGCCAGGCTGATCCGCGGCGGGTTTCGCGTTGCCGTCGCAGAACAGACGGAAAGCCCGGTCGAAGCGCGCAAGGCCCGGGGTTCGAAGGCCTTGGTCGACCGCGCGATCATTCGCCTGGTGACGCCAGGAACACTGACTGAGGAGACGCTGCTCGATTCCGCCAATGCCAACTGGCTCGCCGCGGTGGCGCGGGCCGGTGACGAATGGGGGATTGCTGCCGCCGACATTTCCACCGGGCGGTTTGAACTGGTCGCGTGCGGCCCTGGCGAGTTGCAGGCCGAACTGGCGAGACTGTCGCCGGCGGAAACCGTTGCGGCCGAGAAAGTGCCGGGGATTGGAGCGACGAGCGGCAAAGGAGGCTTCGACAGCCTGGCTGGAGAGCAGGCGCTCAAGCGCCGCTTCGGGCTGGCGACGCTTGATGGTTTCGGCGCGCCGGGGCGGGCAGAGTTGGCTGCGGCGGGTGGGCTACTTGCCTATCTCGATGCAACCCAAAAAAATGCCGGCGCCTTTCTTGCCGCGCCGCGCCGAATCGTCCGATCCGAACATATGGCGATCGATCCGGCCACTCGCGACAGCCTGGAGATATGCCGCACCCAGACCGGCTCCCTGGCGGGAAGCCTGCTTGGCTGCATCGACCGGTGCGTCACGGCGCCAGGCAGGCGCCTGCTCGCCTCCGACCTCTCGGCGCCGCTAACCGACACCCGCGCGATCGAGGCGCGGTTGGCACTTGTTCAATGGCTGCATGAAGAGCCGATCCGCCGCATGCGCATTCGTGAAAGCATGAAAGCGATGCCAGACATCGGCCGCGCGCTCGGACGCCTGGTCGCCGGAAGGGGCAGTCCCCGCGACCTCGCCTTGCTTCGCGACGGGCTGCAGGCCGCCGCTGCGCTTAAGTGCGAACTGGAAGCTGAGCCAGAACTGCCGGATTTGCTGGTAACCTTGCTGCCAGAACTTGGCGGGCATGCGGCGCTGACCGACAAGCTCGCAATCGCGCTGGTTCCAAGTCCTCCGCTCGAAGCCTCCAAGGGCGGCTATATTGCGGAGTGCTATGACGCGGCACTCGATGCCTTGCGATCGGCGAGCAGCGATGGCCGACGGGCCATTGCCTCCCTCGAGAGTCGCTACCGGGAAGCGACCGGCGTTGCCACGCTGCGCATCCGGCATAACGCCGTTCTCGGCTATCATATCGAAGTGCCTGCAAAGCACGCCGACCGGTTGATGACGTCGGACTCCGGCTTCACTCATCGCCAGACTCTTGCCGGGGTCGTTCGGTTCAATTCTCCTGACCTCCACGCCGAGGCCAGCCGGGTGGTCGAAGCCGGCGGACACGCGCTGGCAGCAGAGGCGGCGCATTTCGAGGAGCTGGCATCGCTCGCTGTCTCCTGCGGAACGCGGATTGCAGCGACCGCCGACGCGATCGCCCGGATCGATGTTGCCGCGAGCCATGCCGAGCGCGCGGCAGAAGGCGGCTGGTGCCTGCCGCACCTGACCGATCAGCCTTGCCTGGAAATTGAGGGCGGCCGCCATCCGGTGGTCGAGGATGCACTTCGCGCTGAAGGCGAGCGGTTCGTGGCCAACAATTGCGCTGTCGGTCCCGGCGATCGGCTTTGGCTGATCACCGGTCCCAACATGGGCGGCAAGTCGACCTTTCTTCGCCAGGTGGCGATCGCCGCCGTACTTGCCCAGGCGGGAAGTTACGTGCCGGCTGCCAAAGCCAAGATTGGAATCGTTGACCGGCTGTTCAGCAGGGTCGGAGCGGCGGACAATCTGGCGCGCGGCCGCTCCACCTTCATGGTCGAGATGGTCGAGACGGCCTCCATCCTCGCCCAAGCGACACCGCAAAGTCTGGTAATCCTGGATGAAATCGGCCGCGGCACGTCGACCTACGACGGGCTGGCGATTGCCTGGGCGGTGGTCGAGGCGATGCACGACGAGATCAAGGCACGAACGCTGTTCGCAACCCACTACCATGAACTGACCCGGCTCGCCGACCGGCTCGAAGCCTTGTCGCTGCATCATGTCCGGGCGCGCGAATGGAAGGGTGATCTGGTTCTATTGCATGAAGTCGGCGAAGGTCCGGCCGACCGCAGCTACGGGATCGCCGTAGCCAAGCTCGCCGGTCTTCCGCCGCCGGTCGTGGCTCGCGCCAAGTCGGTGCTGGTCAAGCTTGAGGCCGGTCGTGACGCTACCGGCGGGATCGCGGCCGGACTCGACGATTTGCCGCTGTTCGCGAGCCAGTCTGTCGCGGAAGCAGTGGCCGATCCTCTGGCTGAAGCCGTGGCTTCGCTCGATCCGGACGCGCTGACCCCGCGGGAAGCGCTTGAAGCCCTTTACGCCTTGAAGAGGCTGGCAGCGGAAGGCTGATGCGCCAGCCGTCGCGCTACCAACTCATTGCCGATCGGCGAGCGATCATCGATCGCCGCGCGCTGAGCGAACAACTTGGGGCGCTACCGGACAAGAATCTGCAAACCGAAGCCGGCAAGCTGCTCCGTGCCGGCCTCGATGCCGGCCGTGACGAAATCGCGCGGCGACTGACGGCGGAGCCGGGGCGCGGCAGGGTGATTGCCGCTTCCTACTGCTTCCTTGCGGACCAGATCGTCCGGGTGGCCTATGACCTCGTCACGACCCGGATCCAGCCGCGACCGGCGGATTCGGCCTGCCGCCTTTCGATTGTCGGGCTGGGCGGCACCGGGCGAGGCGAGATGGCACCGTTTAGCGATCTCGACCTCATGTTCCTGGTTCCGGATCGTGGATCCCCTTGGTGCGAGAAAGCAGTCGAGGCTCTGCTCTACGTCCTTTGGGACCTGAAACTGAAGGTCGGACAGTCAGTCCGGACTCCTGACCAGATGATCGCCGCGGCGAAGGAAGATGTCACCATCCGGACGGCACTGCTGGAAGCTCGATGGATGTGGGGGGACGAGGATCTCCACGACGGCGCCATGCGCCGGTTCCAGGCCGAAGTCGTGGCGGGGACCGCGCGCGAATATGTCGCCGCCAAATTGGGTGAGCGCGATGCCCGGCACGAGCGAATGGGCGACAGCCGCTATGTCGTTGAACCCAACGTCAAGGATGGCAAGGGCGGTCTTCGCGACCTGCATACGCTTTATTGGATCGGCAAATATGTGTTCGGGGTCGAGCAGCCGGCCGAATTGGTCGATCGCGGGCTGTTCAGCACGGCTGAATTTCGCCGCTTCGAGCGTGCCGAGCGCTTCTTCTGGTCGGTGCGCTGCCATCTCCATCTAATGGCCGGGCGGGCAGAGGAGCGGCTGGGGTTCGAATTGCAGCGCCAGATTGCGCAGGCAATGCGATACGCAGACCGGCCGGGCAAATCCGCGGTCGAACGCTTCATGCAATTCTATTTCCTAAACGCCAAAGCGGTTGGCGACCTCACCGGCCTGTTCCTCGCCCAACTTGACGAGCAGCTCGGCGCCAAGGGCCGGCGATTTGCACTGCCGACGTTGAAACGGCGGCCCAAACATCTCAACGGTTTCACAATCGATCGTGGAAGGCTGTCGATACCTAACGATCACTGGTTGTCGGATAATCCCGTACGGCTGGTCGAACTATTCGCACTGGCAGCTCGGGAGGGGCTTGAAATCCACCCCAATGCAATGCGCCTGGCAACGCGCGATGCGCGGCTGGCCGACACAGTGCGCGAACAGCCGATTGCCAATGCGCTGTTTCTTGAGGTGCTCACCGCCCGCGACCGCCCCGACCTCGCCCTGAGGTGGATGAACGAAGCCGGCGTGTTCGGCCGCTTCGTGCCCGACTTCGGACGCGTTGTCGCCCAGATGCAATTCGACATGTATCATCATTATACCGTCGACGAGCATTCGATCCGGGCGATCGGCCTCTTGTCGCGGATCGAGCGTGGTGAGTTGGCCGACGACCACCCTTTGTCGACCGCCTTGTTCAAGCAAATCGCTTCGCGCCGCCTACTGTATGTTGCCGTGCTGCTGCACGACATCGCCAAGGGCAGGGGCGGCGATCATAGCGAACTTGGCGCAGAAGTAGCCCTGGAGCTTTGCCCTCGTTTCGGGCTGGACGAGGCTGAGACCGAGACCGTTGCCTGGCTGGTCCGCCATCATTTGCTGCTCAGCAATACTGCGTTCCGCCGGGACATCACCGATCCCAAGACGGTCGAGGATTTCGTACGCATCGTCCAGAGCCCGGAAAGGCTCAGGCTGCTTCTGATACTGACCGTCGTGGATATCCGCGCCGTCGGTCCAACCACCTGGAACGACTGGAAGCGGCAGTTGCTCCGGACATTGTTCGACACCGCAGAGGAGCGGTTGCGGCTGGGTCACAAACAGCGCGGCCGGCAGGAGCAGGTAGCGGCCCGACAACAGTCATTGTTGGAAGGTTTACCATGGAAGCGGTCGGCCGTGAGAGCGCATGCTCGCCGGCTCCCGGACAGCTACTGGCTGGCAGAACCCCCGGAATGGCAGCTAGCCAATGCCCTCCAGGTCGCTTCGGCGGAGGCCCATTTCGGAGATCCCGAACCCTCGGTGACTGCCCAGCCCGATGCTTTGTCGGGCATGACCCGAATCACTGTCTTCGCCCCCGACCGGGCAGGCCTTTTTTACCGCATCTCCGCTGCTCTCAGCCAAGCGGGGGCATCGATCATCGACGCGCGAATTCACACGACTCGCGATCATATGGCACTCGACAATCTGTTGGTCACCGATGGCCGCGGCAAAGCCTATGACGATGCGCGGCTCCGCAAGCGGTTGGCGAATGCGGTGGACAAGGCACTCCGAGCCGACGCCGAGCCGCCGCTTCCTGCCGCCGGCGATATTTCAGTGCGGGAGCGGGCGTTCGCGGTCGCGCCCCGCGTCCTTGTGTCGGATAAGGCTTCGTCTCGAACCACGGTATTGGAAGTCAATGCCCGCGACCGCCAAGGGTTGCTCGCGCGCCTGGCACACGCCATCCATGCCGCCGGGCACCAGCTCCATTCGGCGCACATCGCAACCTATGGAGAACGGGCGGTCGACGTCTTTTACCTGACTTCGGCTACCGGGCAGAAGCTTAACCCCGCCGAGGAATCGGAGTTGCGCGAAGCGCTGCTGGCTGTCGCCCGCTCTCACGCCTGACGCCAACGAAAAGGGCCCCGCCGATGGCGAGGCCCTTCCCCCTTTTTATCTCTATTCTTAGCCCCGTTCCGGCTCCGGCGGAGGCGGCGGCGGCGGCGGTGGAGGCGGACAAGTGTCCGTCGCCAGGATCACCGATCCGTCCGTGCATGTCTGAGTTGCCGGAGGCGGCGGCGGGGGCGGCGGAGGCGGCGGCGGCGGCGGTGGAGCAGCCCGCTCCGACGGTCCCCATTTGCCGCGCAGCGTCAGGCCCCAGGTCCGCGGCTCGGCGAGGAATGCACCGAACAATTGGGTAGCGCGGGTCGTGCCGCCGAACTGGTTGACGGCCCGCTCCGTTCCCGAGCCCTGGACAGGCGCGTCGAACGCCACCTGCATGTAGTTCTTGTCGAACAGGTTCTGCGCCCAGATTTCCACCGCCCACATATCGTCGGGTCCACGCAGGCCGAGCCGGGCGTTGAATACCGTGTAGCCATCCTGGAGCTTTTCGAGATCCAGGTCCGAACCGGTGTTGTACTGGCTCATGTGGCGCACATCGGCATAAACCAGGGCGTGCATGCCCGATCCGCCGATTGGCGGGGTCCATGCCACCGAGCTGGTCATTGTCCAGGCATTGGAGTTGGAAATGCGCCGGCCGGGCAGCTGGAACAGCGCATTGGTCAGAGCGCGGCCGTCCGCGCCGACCAAATTGCTGCGATATTTGGTATTGGCCCAGACGAGGCCGGCATTCCAGCTGAGGTTTGGCAGCAGCCGGGTGAAGGCTTCGATCTCGACACCCTTGCTGACGACGCCGGCCTTGGTGTCACCGTCGCAACGGCCGGTCAGCGAATCATTGTCCTCATCCGCGCCGTTGCCACCGACCAGGTCGCCATCGCAGCCGTTGACGTTTTCAACGATGAAGTTGAGGCCGTTGAAAGTGTTCAGCTGGAAATCGCGGAACAGCTGCCTGAACGCAGCAATATTTATGTCGATGCCGCGGCCGTTATATTTGAGGCCGAGCTCGAATGCGTCGTTGATCTCCGGCTTGAACTGAAGATCGTCGCCGGAAGCGATGCGCTGCTGGCAGCCAGCCTGGCCTACGTTGACGCAAATCGCGCCGCTGCCCGAGAGGGCCGGGTCGCTAAAGACGGTGTTGCCAGGAGTGGCCGGCACGGTGGTCGGTACGGCCACCGCCCGCCACAAGGCCGAACGGTCAAGGTTGAAGCCGCCTGCCTTATAGCCGCGGGAATAGCTGATATAGGTAAGGATATTGTCGACCGGTTTCCAGGCCAACACGACCGTGCCCGACAGCTTTCCTTCGGTCCGGCTGTCGTCGATGTTCAAGGATCCTGGCCCGGTAAGACTAAAGACGGCGGGAATTACGCAAGGCAGCTGCTGCAGTCCGCCGCCCGAAAGAGCGGAGCAGAGGATGTTGTTGTCGGTCAGCTCGGCATCAAGATTTTTCTTCTCATGCGTGTAGCGCGCGCCAACCGTCAGGCTGAGCGTGTCGGTAATGTCGAAGATGTTGTGCGTGAATAGAGCCCAGTTGCTGCTGCTCTGGCGATAGCTGTCCTCCAAGCCCACGCCGTTGAGTGTGCCATTGATGAGGCCGCCACTGGTGGCGAAAGCAAGGTTGTGGAACCCGCTAAGATTGAAAGGCGGCTGGGCGCTGAAGTTGAATGCCGGGACAAATCCAGGCAGCGCCGGGTTGTTGAGCCCCGCAAACGCACCCAGTGCCGTGATCTGCGACGCAAAGTTGGCTGCGGCCGTAAATCCTGGCGGACCAAGTGCTACGGCATTGTTGAAGGCAGTGGTCAGCGCGCCCCGGACCCCAAGTGCCACCGGCGTGCTGAAACATGTGCCGGGAGCAACGGTCGGCTGAAGGATAGTCGGCGCCGACGCCGCGAAGCTGTTTGCTACCAGGCAGTTGGCATAGCGCTCGTAATCGTTGCCATATTTGAGATTGTCTTCGAGCGCGAGTTTCTCCTTGGCGTAGTAGCCGCCGACCAGCCAGTCGAGCTTGCCGCCAAAGGCCTCGCCCTGCAGGCGAAGTTCCTGGGTGAAGGTCTTGAAACGGTTGAACGCGCTGCCGTCATCGTCGCGATAGAGGATGTCGAGATTGTTGAAATCGGCGTCCTGGCCGCGGATATATTTATTGTAGCGATAGGCGGTGATCGAGGTCAGCTCGCCCCATCCCATGTCGTAAACGACTTCGCCCGACAGGCCGTAATCCTTGACGTCCGAACGATAGCTGCGCCCATCCGTGATCGAAACGTTACGCTTGAACGGGTCGTCATGGATGACGCCGCCGAGTCCCTCTTCGATGAACTTGATGGTCGACGGTTCATCGCGACTGGCGACGAAGTCACGGGCCGGCAGATAGGGGGCAGCGCAACATTCCTCGTTGCGCTTGGCATAGTCGCCGACGATCCGGATCGACAGGTCGCTCGACGGTTCGAACAAGACCTGCCCGCGCAGCATCCAGCGGTCGCGATCGTTGACGTCGCGGCCCGAGATGGTGTCCTCCAGAAAGCCGTCGCGCTTCATCCACACGCCGTCGAGGCGCAGCGCCACCGTGTCGCTGACACCGCCCGTGGCGTAGGCTTCGGCGCGGCGGAAATCATAATTGCCGAAGCTCAGCTCTCCGCCGATCTCGGTCTTGAACCGCGGCTTGGCGGTGATGATCGAGATGAGACCAGCCGACGCGTTGCGTCCGAACAGCGTGCCCTGCGGTCCGCGCAGCACTTCGATGCGATCGACCGCGCCGAGCTCAGTCAGGCCAACGCCGGTGCGCGAGCGATAGACGCCGTCGATAAAGACGGCGACGGAGCTTTCCAGGCCGGGGTTGTCACCGACCGTGCCGACGCCGCGGATACGGGCAACGCCCGCACCGGCTTCGGACGAGGTCGATGATACCAGCAAAGACGGGCTGACCTGCGTCAGCTGGCGAATGTCGCTGGCGCCGCTGTTCTGAAGCGTCTCGGCGGTAACCGCCGACACCGCCAGCGGAACATCCGACAGCGCTTCATTACGCCGGGTCGCCGTGACGACGATTTCACTTTCGTCCTGGCCGGATGCCTGGTCGACCGACGCCGCTTCCGCGGTTGCCCCTTCGGTCGGCTGGGCCGCGTTCTGATCGGTATCGGTCTGGGCATAAGCCGGCATTGAGAGCGCGACCAGGCCAGCCGAGAGCAGCCACATCGACTTGCGCATCTTCAAATCCTCCCCGTTTTTGAATCTTGTTATTTTGCCGTCAGGATTATGCGCAAAGGCAGCGAGTGCAAAGCGAAGGGCTTACTGACAGGGCAGAAAGCAAGGCTTTGCGACAGAAATGTCACATGATGCGGCGCAGCATGAAAAAGGCGCGCCTGCCGTAGCGGCAGGTCGCGCCTTTTTGAACCTAGTTGGTTCGGCTGTTACTTGGGCGAAATCACCATGAGCATCTGGCGGCCCTCAAGGCGCGGATGTTGCTCAATCTTGGCAATTTTTGACGTGTCTTCGGCGACGCGCTGCAGCACCGCCATGCCGAGCTGGTTGTGAGCCATTTCGCGGCCGCGGAATCGCAAGGTAAGCTTCACCTTGTCGCCTTCCTCCAGAAACTCGAAGACCTTTTTCATCTTGGTCTGATAATCATGATCGTCGATGTTCGGACGCATCTTGATCTCTTTGATCTCCTGCGTCTTTTGCCGCTTGCGTTGCTCGTTGGCCTTCTTTTGGGCTTCATATTTGTAGCGGCCAATGTCGAGAAACTTTGCGACGGGCGGATCCGCGCCAGGGCTAATCTCGACCAGGTCGAGGCCGACTTCCTGGGCCTGCTCAAAGGCCTCTCGCGTATACATTACGCCCAGATTTTCGCCATTTTCATCGATCACACGCACCTTCGGCGCCTGGATGAACTGATTGTAGCGAGGACCGCTAATCTGCGGCGGCGCCAGCGGGCGGCGCGGGGTGGGCGGGGGTATAGCGCAATCTCCTAGAGTCGTTTGTTCAAGGGCGCGAATTAGGGGTTTAGTCCGGCAATGAAAAGGGCGGGCGCCGGATCAGTTGAATTTTTGCCTCGCGGTGTGGCGTCTGGACGGCGGATTGTTCCAGCGAAACCGATAGTTAGCAGTCGGCGGTTAAGGGCTCAGACGCATATCCGGCGCTGTTGCCTCCGCCGCGAACAGAGTGACCGCTTCAGCGAGACCGATCACTTTCTGATGCTCGTCGGACCCGAGCCGGCGCACGGCAACCGTCCCCTCTTCCGCCTCCCGCTTGCCGACCACGAGGAGCAGCGGGACCTTGGCCAGGCTGTGCTCACGCACCTTGTAGTTGATCTTCTCGTTGCGAAGGTCGGCCTCGGCGCGAAGGCCCGCGGCCTGCAGCTTGGAGACGACGTCCTTCGCATATTCATCCGCGTCGGACACGATCGTCGCGACGACGGCCTGAACCGGCGCCAGCCACAGCGGGAATTTCCCGGCATAATGCTCGATCAAAATACCGATGAAGCGCTCGTAGGATCCGAAGATCGCGCGATGGAGCATGATCGGCCGGTGCTTTTCGCCGTCCTCGCCGATGTAGGTCGCATCGAGCCTCTCGGGCAGCACGCGGTCCGACTGGATGGTGCCGACCTGCCAGGTGCGGCCAATCGCATCCTTGAGGTGCCATTCGAGCTTGGGCGCGTAGAACGCCCCTTCGCCGGGCAATTCTTCCCAGCCGAAATTGTCATTGGCCATCCCGGCCTCAACGACGGCGTTGCGGAGCTCATTTTCGGCCTTGTCCCAATCCTCGTCGCTGCCGAACCTCTTGTCCGGCCGCAGGGCGAGCTTGACCGCATAGCCGGCAAAACCAAGGTCCTTGTAAACGCGGTCGGCGAGTTCGCAGAAAGCCCGCACCTCATCGATGATCTGATCTTCGCGGCAGAAGATGTGTCCGTCATCCTGGGTGAACTGGCGAACCCGCATCAGGCCGTGAAGCGCGCCATGCGGCTCGTTGCGATGGCAGCAGCCAGCTTCGACCAGCCGAATCGGCAGCTCCTTGTAGCTGGTGATGCCCTGCTTGAAGATCAGGATGTGCGCAGGACAATTCATTGGCTTCAGCGCCATCAAATCGGCACTGCCCGACAGCACGGGGGCGTCATCGTCGGTTGACGGAATCTCGTCCGGGACGATGAACATATTC
>DATJKE010000090.1:0-36094 GCA_035491735.1 Sphingomicrobium sp. | reverse complement strand
CGGCGGCCCCGATCCGGAAACGGTGGCGTCCTCAGCGCTGCAGTCGATGCGGGCGCAGAACCGTCTGGTCCCCTTCGTCGCCCGCTATGTTTCGGTGGTCAGCAGCCGACAGGAGCGGCTCGGCGGGCTGGTCAGCGCCGAGCGAACCCTGATACTGCCCGGTGACGTGCGCTACGAACTCGACCTCGCCAAGCTCGATCCGGATGATGTGAAGTGGGACGCCGGCACGCATACGCTCAGCGTTACCTTGCCGGAAATCGAGATCGCCGGGCCAGAAGTCGATCTGGCCGCCGCGCGCGAATATGGCGAGAATGGCGTGCTGGCGGTGGTCACCGACGCCGACACAGCCCTCGATCGCAACAATCGCGCCCGCGCCGTCGCCGACTTGAGGAAGCAGGCCGGTGCCGGCGTACCGATGCGGCTCGCCCGCGAAGCCGGCCGCCAGGCGGTCGAGCGCAGCTTTTCGCTGCCGCTGCAGGCCGCCGGTTTCGGCGATGCCAAGGTGATCGCCCGCTTTCCGACGGAGGGCACGCCGGTGACGGTGCCCCTTGACCATAGCCGCAGCTATAACGAAGTGCTGGAGGAAGCGGCGCGTGATGGCCGCTAACGACTAGGGAACGACCGTCATGACCGCCCAAACCCAATCGCTCAGGGGCCTTGATCTCCTTGCCGAGATCAAGCGCCTGAAACAGGAGCGCAACGCGGTCATCCTGGCGCACTATTACCAGAAGCCGGAGATCCAGGACCTGGCCGATTTCGTCGGCGACAGCCTCGACCTGTCGCGCAAGGCTGCAGCCACGGATGCCGATGTCATCGCCTTTTGCGGCGTGCGATTCATGGCCGAGACCGCAAAGATACTCAGTCCGGAAAAAATCGTCGTCCTGCCCGACATGGACGCTGGCTGCAGCCTCGAAGACAGCTGCCCGCCCGACCAGTTCAAGGCGTTCCGCGAGGCGCATCCCGACCATATTGCTCTGACCTACATCAACTGCTCGGCGGCGGTGAAAGCGCTGTCTGACATCATCGTCACCAGCTCCTCCGCGGATGTGATCCTCCAGCAGATACCCAAGGAGCAGAAGATCATCTTCGGCCCTGACCGGCACCTCGGCGGGTATCTTGCCCGCAGGACCGGACGCGACATGTTGCTGTGGCCGGGCATCTGCATCGTCCACCAGGCATTCAGCGAAACCGAGCTGTTGAAATTGAAGGCCGAGCATCCCGGAGCCCCGGTGGCGGCGCATCCCGAATGCCCGCCGCACATCATCGACCATGCCGACCATGTCGGCTCGACCAAGTCGATCCTCGATTTTGCGATTCACAGCCCCGGCCAGACCATCCTGGTCGCGACCGAGCCGCACATCATCCACCAGATGGAAAAGGCCGCACCCGACAAGACCTTCATCGGCGTTCCTGGCGGCGACGGCAACTGCAACTGCAACATGTGCCCCTACATGGCCCTGAACACGCTGGAGAAGCTCTACGTCGCGCTGCGCGATCTCCAGCCGCGGATCGAGCTGACGCCCGAGATCATGGAAAAGGCGCGCATCCCGCTCGAGCGCATGCTCGAGATGGCTGGCCGTACGGTCGGCCAGGGCGATGTCGGAAGGCCGAAAATCAGCGGGGATTAAGGCTAAGACAGAATTAAGACCTAGCCGCTAGCTTGGAGGCGAGGTGGCCGGTTCGGCCCGCTTGATCTGTGGGTGAACCGTGAGCAAGATTTCCACGCGGCATATCAAATACATCCTGCTGGCCAGCCAGGCGCTGTTCGTGCTGCTGATGCTCGCCGGCAGCGACCGGCCGATCCCGTTCGAATTCTCACGTCCAATGGGCGCGGCGATGATGTTGTGGACGGTCGGCGTGTGGATCATCATTCTCCGCATCCTGTTTCGCTCGCTGCGCGCTGAGCGCCCAATCCTGGCTCTCGTCCCGCTCGCCAAATCCGAGCTTCCGATCATCCTTCGTGCGCTTGAATGGGCTGCGATCCTCGGCCTAGCCCTCGCAATCCATGGCTGGGCCAAGTCGTCCATGCCTTATGTCACCGGCTATTGGGCGGACAATCTGTTGGCCGACGTCGACCATGCAATCTTCGGCACCGACCCATGGCGTCTGTTCCGCAGCGAACTCCTCCGTCCAATCCACGCGCAGGCCTATGTCAGCTGGTTTCCGATCACCTTTGGAACCATGGCAATACTGGCTTTTAGCCGCAAAGATCACAGCGCCCTGTTCGACAGCTACCTGGCGACGCTGGTAATTGGCGGGACGATGGGCGAGCATCTGCTGCCCTCGGCTGGTCCGATTTTCTATGAGCGGCTTGGTCTCGGGACGCGTTTCGCCGAGCTGGTTGCGACCAACGACCCGACCTATTCGCTATTCGCCGACTATCTTTGGAAATATTACCAGGCGGGCGGAGCGGGGCTCGGGACGGGGATCAGCGCAATGCCGTCGATGCATGTCGCGCTCGCTGTCTGGACCCTGTTCGCCGCCTGGCGAGTCTGGAAGCCGCTGGCAGTCCCGGCGTTCGCCTATGTGCTTGTCATCTGGGGCGCTTCGATCGCGTCTGGCTGGCATTACGCCACCGATGGGCTGGCGGGTGCCCTGATTGCCTGCGCGGCACAGTGGGCGGCGACCCGGACCTGGAAGCGCGATCGGACGAGCTACGCTTCGATCGAGTCCGTGCCTGTCGCGACCTGAACCTTTCGCGCTGCCTTGGGGCGCGTTAGGGCCGGCAGTTGATGAGTTTCTGGTGCAGTCTCGACCCAAGATATTCGGTCATCCTGTGCGACATATGGGGCGTCGTACACGATGGCGTGCGGCTCTACCCTGGAGCGGCCGACCGGCTCCGCCAATGGCGCCTTGAGGGCCGCACCGTCATTTTGATCACCAACGCTCCCCGCACCGCGGACGCGGTGGAGGCGCAGTTGGAACTGCTCGGCTTATCGAATGACTGCTGGGATGGCATTGCAACCAGCGGCGAGGCGGGAATCTCGGCGATCAGCGAACTGCATCACCCGACCGGGTTTCTCGGCACGCGGGAAGATCGGGCCATTCTCGAGGGCCGCGGCCTGGCTTTTGTCGAAGAGGCTTTCGACGAGATTGCGGTCACCGGGCTCGATGATGAGCGAGACAGGATCGAGGATTATGAATCTCAACTCACAGCATTCGCCAAGCGGCAGGTCCTGTTTCACTGCTTCAACCCGGACCGCATCGTCATCCAGGGAGGTGTTCCGGAACTCTGCGCCGGGGCGCTTGCCGACGCCTACACGGCGATGGGCGGACCGGTCGCCTGGTACGGCAAGCCCTATCCCGGCATCTATCGTCATGCGCTTGGGCTGGCGGGCAACCCGGCAAAGGAGTCTGTGCTGGCGGTAGGCGACTCCCTGGTGACCGACATGCTTGGTGCGGCACGCCAGGGCTATGATGCCATATTCGTCCAGGGCGGCATTCACGCCGGCGAGGAATTTCCAGCGGGTTTTGCAACCGAGTTCGGCCTGGGCCCGTGGCAGCCGATTGCAGTGATTGCGGCTCTTTAGCGATTCCGCGATCGGACAAAGGCCAGGATGGCATCGGCCTGCCGGATCGATGCTGGAACAGGTGAGTCGTCGATCGAATCCTTCATCGCGAGGCGCTGCAGCGGTTCAAACTGTTGCTGGAGCGAATTGGCGCGGGCGAGCGCGGGGCCAAGCTCGTCGGGTCGCCCGATCACCTGGCCGAGCGCGAAGTGCGCATATTCCTCTTTGCCTTGCCAGGCGGCGCCATGACTGTTGATGAATATGCAAGGCCGAGGTTGCAGGAGGAACTCGTAAACCTGGCTGCTGGCATCGCCGATATAGAGCGACGCCGCCTGCACATAGCTCATGTCGATCGAACGGACGCTGCCATAATCGATTAGAACGTTGGGCGCCGTTGAACTGACGGCGGGACCGCCTTCCAACTTGACATGTGGGGCGACGACAAAATTCCAATCGCTGATCTGCTCCATCTGCCGAACCAGCGCTTCCCCCTGCATGAACCAGCTCGAAAGTTCGGGCCGGGAATGGGGGTTGTAGATTGCGATCGGATTGGGGTTGCCGAACAGGCGGGTCGGACGCTTCACCAGCTCAAACTTGGCATAGCCGGTGACAATGCAATTCTCCTCGGTAGCTAGCCCGGCGGCGATGAGGCGGCGCTTGTCCTTGTTGCCGCCCACCAGTGAAAGATCGAACTGATCGAGGCGCGTGTCGTCGACACGTGTCGCGGTGTCGCCGACGCCGTGGCGGATCCGGATCAGAGAGGAATGAAATTTGGGATCGTCGCGAAGCCGGGCGCTGGTCGATTCGGTGGTGACCAGCACCGGATATCGGCGAAATAGCCAGCGGTAGAGTGTATGCACGCGTTTGCGCGACGGCAGGTCGAACAGCCCGTCGCTCCACTGTGCCGGAATCCAAACCAGGTTCAGCCGCCGCTTGGGATCGAAGCCGCGGATGAATTTGAGCCCCGCACGGCTCGGGCACAACACATCGACCCTCACGCCCGGCCGGCGCGAAAGTTCAAGCGCGGCGGGCAGCCAATGGAGGTGCTGGTGAGCTTGGGCCAGCGCAAGGAAGGCGATCGTGTTCATGGAATTCCCGCCTGGCCGCTTAAATCAAGCTTGTTCCCGATGGCAACGCGCGGCAAGAGGCGCGCGCAATGGCAAAGGCTCAATCCAAGCTGCCCGCGGTGACGCTGGTCATCGAATGGGAAAATGCGATCGACGTCGCCGACGAATGGACTCATCGGGCGATGGGTGCGCTCGAACGGGAAATAGAGGCAGTCGCCCCGCGCATGCCGGTCAAGCCGCGAATCATGTATCTCTATGATGCGACTGCCGTCGAGCCAGAGGTGATCGACCGGACACTCGCGCAAATTGCGCCTCGTTTGAACGAGGTCGCCGAGGTCGAAATCGTCCCGACCCCCGGCTTCACCTATTACAAGCTCAAGAATTACGGCATTGCCCGGTCGACCACCGATCTCACCATCATGCTCGACAGCGACGCCGCTCCTCAGCCGGGGTGGCTGGAAAATCTGGTCAGCCCCTTTGCCGACCCGGAAGTGATGATCGTCGGCGGGTTCACGGTCATGGCCCATACCGATCTGGTTTCGAAGACGATGGCGCTGATCTGGCTGTTCGACCTGCCCGAGGAGCGGGAGGAAACCGCCAGGAAAATTCTCGCTCACGCCAATAATTGCGCGGTTCGCACCGATTTCTTTCGCGCTCATCCCTTTCCTGATTTTCCGATGTTCAAGAAGCATTTCGGCATGTGGCTGCGCGACCTTGTGGACCGCGGATATGGCTTCGTCAGGACGGTCGATGCCATGACGGTGCATGCTCCGCACCCGGGGTTAGGCTATGTGCTGTGGCGCGGTTGGCAGAGTGGCTCCGATCGCGATTTCCAACTCTATTTGGAAAAGTCAGCCGGACGCATGCGACGTCTTGGCTCGCCATTCGGATACCTGGCGAAAAAGACCAAGCGGAATTGGACGCGGATCGCCCGAAAGGGCGGACTTGTTGGGCTGCCCGCTTGGCAACGTCCGGCAGCGATGGCTATGGCGCTCGGCTATCAGCTGGCGTCGACGGCCGGTGAAGTTACCAGTGCCCTCCGCCGCACCTTCACGCCGGTACCGGCCGCCTACCGGCGAGGCCTCTCGCCCGATTGAAGCTGCAATCGGACCGCCTGACGCCGCTCCCGAAACTGAAATGCGCCTTGTGATGCGAGGAAGAGCAACCGCATCACACCGAGCTCCCGCGCCAAAGGCCTGGCATCGCGCAGGGCCATTTGTAACCTGCCTTGCCGCACCAGCCGGACAAAGTGACGGCCGATGTCGTGCGAGAACCCCTGACGGAAGATCGGGTCGTCATAATATTCCGGGTGGCGGCGGTAGAAGGCCAGTGTGGAATCGACGAAATTGGTGAGGTCTGCCGAGATGGTGGCGGCAGCATAGGTTTTGACCCACAACAGCTGATCGGTAGTGGCCATTCGACCGACCTTGGCCAGCCGCAAGATGAAATCGAAATCCTGTCGCCGTTTCAGGCCTTCGTCGAACTTTCCTGCCTTGAGCACTGCATCGCGCCGCGCTGCGACGCCGGGAGTGGCCTTCCATATCCGGCGCGTGAACAAGGCTTCGAGGATCTGCCGATTGTCGTCGAGCACCGGATTGCGAAGCTCGACGTCCGGGCTGTCGCGCTCCGGCCGATAGCTTTTGACGAAGCTATCGAGCAGGATGTCGATCTCGGGTCGCTTTTCGAAAAAGCGGACCACAAATTCCAGCTTGCCGGGCAGATATTGGTCGTCGCTGTCCAGAAATGCGATAAGCGGCGCCGATGATGCGTCGATCCCGCGATTGCGGGCTGCATTGCCGCCTGCGTTGGCCGGTAGCCGAATGAAGTTGAGCCGCGGATCGGCGCAGGAACTTACGATGTCGGCCGTTCCATCCGTTGAGCCATCGTCGACCACGATCAGCTCGAACTCTTCCAAATCCTGCGTGAGAACGCTTTGAATTGCCCGCCCGACGCTGTCCGCCCGGTTGAAGACCGGCATGACCACCGCGATGGCCGGCGACCTAGAATTCATAGCCGAAGGCCTCGATGTCGCGGGCGAAGCGCCGGCCAACCAGCTCGCGCGTGCGAGGCGAATAATAATCGCGATAATCGGTCCGCGTGCTGGTGTTGAGGCGGGGTACCGAGGCGTCGATGCCGATGCGTTTCAGGACCAGATTTGCGTCATCCTCGAAGTTTTCGAACCGGCCTACCAGGTCAACGGCAAGCCGGCCTTGCTCGTCACTCAGATAGTCGATCTGATTGAACAGGAAGCTTTTGTAGCAACCGCGGTCGCGGATCAGTCCGGTGCAATTGTCCAGAAAGCTTTCGAAGTCTTCACTGAAATGGAGCACGTAATTCCAGAGTTCGACCTTGAATGGCCGGGCTTCCCGCCTTTGCTCCGGGGTGAGCCCGGCGATCCGGTCACGAATCATCGCATAGTGCGAAACCAGCCTGTCCCAAGGATTGCGGACAAATCCGAACGAAAAAAATTGATCCCATCGCTCTCGGCCGATTTCGGCAATGCCGCTGCTCGCATGGCCATGACGACCGTGCCATTGCCGGGCGTCGCTCGCGTTTTCCCGAAGGACCCTGCGCAGGCTTGTCCCAGCCGTCTTCTGAACGTGGACGAAGATGAATTTCTTCTTCTTGCTGATCAGCATGGCGCGCCACGCCCTACCAGTTATTGTGGCAGGCGCTAGGCCTTTGGTGCCGGTGCGACAATCGCCAGTGCCTCAAGCGTTACGGCATTGTTGTTGGGAAGGGTCGAACAGCCCATCGCCGTGCGTGCGTGCCGGCCGCGCTCGCCAAGCCGTTCGACCAACAAGTCCGAAGCCGCGTCGATGACCTTGTGTACGGCCGGAAAATCATCAGTCGCATTAACCTGGCCCCGAACCAGCATGATCTGCTTGATTGCCGCCTCGTCACCGCCTGCCGCGTCGAGCAGGACGGCCAACAGGTTTTCCGCGGCACACCGGGCCGCCTCGCAGCCTTCTTCAAAGCTGACTTCGCGCCCAACCTTGCCGGTGATCATCCTACCTTCGCGGGCAGAGCTGATCGCCGAAATCGCGACCAGTTCGCCGTGCCGGACAAAGGGCTCATAGTTTCCCACCGGCTCCGGATGATCGGCCAAATCAGCGAGCCTCGACGTCTATCGTGCGGGTGTGCGGGTGATGCTTGTCGAGGTGGCGCTTGATGATCCTGAGGTTGCGTGTGTTCGACTGGAAGAAGAGATCGGGGATTGCTCCCACCCAGGGGATCGCGCCCAGCAGCATATCGAAGCCGATATTGCCGGCCATCCGGGCGATTTGCCATTTCGTCATGCCGAGGTTGCGCGCTTCCCACGCAATATAGCTGCCGAGCGCAGCGGCGGAGATGGTGCCGACGCCTGGGATGATGTCGAGGATAACGTCGAGCCCGACAGGCTTGTTGATACCCGGAATGACGAACAGTCGCTCCAGCAGCTTTTCCATGCCTTCGATCCGTTGCCGGACGGAGCGAGGATCCGTGCCGAGCGGAAGTTCCTTCCGCATCTTCGGTGTTGGCTGGTCAATCATGTCGCTCATGCAACAACTTTCCTACACGGCACCCAGCATCTTTGAAACCACTGCTGGGTCCTGGTTTACTCCATCGTAATCAGCGCCTGATACTTGCCGACGGTTCCCCGGGGGCCGATGCATGTTTCCAACGCTAAGATATTGGCTGGTGGCAGTTCAGGCCGTTTTCGTCCTTGGGCTGGCCGCAATCAGTTCACGGCCAATCCCGTTCGAATTTTCCCGCCCGATGATCGCAGCGCTGATGATCTGGGCCGCCGGCTTCCTGTTCTTGCTTGTCAGGACAGCGATTTCATCTGTCCGGATCGACCGCCCGCTGACCAGCTTGGTTATCGGCATCAAGGGTGAGACAAAGACGCTATCCAGAGCGTTCGGCTACGCGCTGCTGCTCGGGCTAGCCATGGCCCTCCACGGCTGGGCCAAAACGATGATCCCGAACGCCGGCGGTTATTGGGCCGATCCGATGCTGGCAAATTTTGACCGTGCCCTGTTCGGCCAGGATCCGTGGCACCTGTTCAAGTTGGCGGGCCTGAGCCCGCTGTTCGCGAAAATCTATGTCAGCTGGTTCCCGGTCACCTTCGGCATGATGGGGCTGCTGGCCTTCAGCAAGCGCGACCATGGCGTGCTGATGACCGCCTTCCTCGCAATCCTGATCATTGTCGGGACGATCGGCCAATATGTGCTGCCGTCGGCCGGGCCGATCTTCTACGAGCGCCTTGGCCTCGGGCCGAGGTTCGACGAGCTGATTGCGACGACCGATCCCAGCGTCACTTTCCTCGCCGACTATCTTTGGCGAAATTTTGAGTCCGGCGGCGCAAACCTCGGCACGGGGATTAGCGCGATGCCTTCCATGCATGTCACGCTGGCAGTGTGGACGATGTTCGCCGCCCGCGCATTCTGGCGGCCGCTAACGATCCCGGCCGCGGCCTATGCATTGGTCATTTATGTCACCTCGGTTGCTTCGGGCTGGCATTATGCCACGGACGGCATCGTCGGAGCCGCCCTGGCGACGGCGATCTATGCCTGGCTCGCCAGGCGCGCCCGGCAATCGCCCGAACAGGCAGCCGGCCCCGCTGAGAGCCAGCCCGTCGGAGCCATGGCCTAGCGGCTTTCGCTAAATCGCTCGTTGGCGAGGCCAACCAGCGTGTGCCGGGCGAACGGGTTTTCAGCATATCCGGGGGCGCGGCCCGAGACCAATGACCAGCGGATCGGCGCCGCGATTGGGATAAACAGCTGCGCTTCGTCCATCATCCGTCCCGCCTCGACCAACAGCGCAGCGCGCTGGCGAGCGTCAACCGTGGCACGCGCCTGGACCAACAGCGGCTCGGCTTCCTCCAGGCAGATTGACGCCACGCCACATCGAAATCTGCGCAGGAACCAGGCCGGCGAAGTCGATGGAGCCACTTCGTCGACCCAGACGAAATCGGCCGACGCCGCGCTAGGAGCGCGCGCGACCTTGATACCGATCGGCGCCCAATCATAGCCGAGCCGCGCAAGCAGATACTTTCCCCCTGGTCCGTCCGGCATCGCAATCCGGAGAGTCGGGCGGTCCATGACGCCGAATATCCGGTTGGCCTCGGCAACAAGGGACGCGCGCCGCTCTTGCGCGGGCTGCCCGAGCCAGGCCGGCTGCGGAGGAGGGGCAATGCCTTCCAGTCCGGCCTGGAGCAACGTCGCGCGCGGAACCAGGCCTCCTACCCGAAGCCCGGCGATGAGGGCCTGCCGGTCGATCGCGCGGCTCAGCAGTCGCCTAACGTCGGCTTCCTGAACCACACTGCTGCGAATGGTCGGCGCCAGTCCGAACAGGCCGGCCACGGGATCGAATCGCAATGCTCCGCGCGGCATCTTCTGGGCCAAGGCGACCGGCAAATCGTCGACCGTCCCTCCTACTACGAGGTCCAGTTTGCCGTCGGCGAAGGCGGCCGCCAGCTTCTGAACGTCGCCACCGCTGAGGCGAACCTTCTCGATCGGATCTTCGGCATCGGGGACATGGATCCGGTGAGCCAGCAGCAGGGCACCCTTATTGTCTTCATCGGCCGGGAAAGCCGCCGCTTCCTCTTTCGTCGGTTGGAGAAATGGACCGGTGCCGACGCTTGCCCGGACCAGGCCAAGCTCTGGCTGCGCGAGGAGCTGCAGCAGGTTGGGCCGCGGCGCCAGTAACCTGATCTCGATCACCCGGTCGGTCATCGCCACGATTTCGCTGACCGCGCCAAGCGTATCCTTCAGCGGATTGCTGCTCGCATCCCTCAACTGCCGATTGAGGATCCGGGCAACGTCATCGGCGCGAATCTTGCGCCCGTCGGGCCAATCGCCGGTCTGTAGCCGGAAAATATAGCTGAGGCCGTCGTCACTGACGTTCCAGCGTTCGGCGAGGCCGGGCACGACCTGGCCCCGCTCATCAAACCGCACCAGGCCCTGGGCCATGTTGCTCCTGAGGAGGGCGTCGCCCGGTGACAGCGGTCCGGTAACCGTTTCGACCAGCCTGGGAGGCTGGCCGATCGCGGCGACTCGGGAAATGCCCTCACTCTGCTTGCCGCATGCCGACAGCGCCAGTGACGCAGCGGCTACGGCGACCAGCAAGGTGCGACAAGGTGTCAGGGCAGCCATCGGACTGCCGGTTTAGCTTTAAAGCATGGTTCATCAACCACTGGATATTCGTTCCTGACTGTTTTACTTAACTAAGGCAGTAACGCCGGCGATTGCGCGCCGGAAGGGGAGAGATGGCCGAACACGACGCCCTCGGGCATGGCATTTGGCAACGCGGCGGCGTCGATGTGGAGGTTTTGCCGGACCCCCTCGGCTGCCGAGCGCCGGCCGTTCCGCCGAATGGTCCGGCCGACGAAGCCAAAACGCCGCGCCGCCGCTGGTGGCGTTGGGGCTTCACGGCCTTCGGCGCGCTGCTGCTCGTCACCCTCCTATGGCTGATCTTCACGGCACCGCTGAGCCGGGCATTGGAGCCGCTTCACGACCCGGCGATGTTGCTCTTGTCCCAAGAGGGGCGCCCCATCGCGCGGCGAGGCGCGATCAAGGATGAGCCGGTCGAGGCGGCCAAGCTGGATCCGCTGACGCCCGCGGCCTTCATCGCCATCGAGGACCGGCGTTTCCGAAGCCATTGGGGCATCGATGCGCGGGCAATCGTGCGTGCCATGGTTGCCAACATGAAGGCCGGAGGTGTTCGCCAGGGCGGCAGCACGCTGACCCAGCAGTTGGCCAAGACCAGTTTCCTGTCGTCCGACCGCTCGCTGAAGCGGAAAGCGCAGGAGGTGATCATCGCTTTCTGGCTGGAAGCCTGGCTGACCAAGGACGAGATTCTGTCGCGCTACCTGTCCAGCGTCTATTTCGGGGACGGCGTCTATGGGCTGAGGGCCGCGTCGCGCCACTATTTCGATCGGGAGCCCGAGCGGCTGACGCTGGCGCAGTCGGCGATGCTGGCGGGAATGGTGCAGGCGCCGTCGCGGCTGGCGCCGACCCACAATCTCGCGCTCGCGCAAAAACGTAGCCGGCTGGTGCTGCAGGAGATGGCTGACAACGGCTACATCACCCAGGCGCGGGCCGAGGCGACCAAGTCGGCGAGGCCGGTCGGCGACAACAGCACCGTCCCGACCGGCACCTATTTCGCGGACTGGGTCGCGCCGCAGGCCGCCCGGGCGTTCGATGCGGACTATGGCGAGGTCCGGGTGCCGACCACGCTCGACGCCGACCTTCAGCGCCTGGCGGCGCGGGCAATCTCCGCTGCCTCGATCGGCGATGCCCAGGCCGCGCTGGTTGCAATGCGGCCCGATGGCCGGGTCGTGGCGATGGTCGGCGGCTGCGACTATGGCAAGAGCCCGTTCAACCGCGCCACTCAATCGCGCCGCCAGCCAGGCAGCGCCTTCAAGCTGTTCGTCTACCTTGCCGCCATGCGTGCCGGATACACGCCGGACAGCCTGATCGAGGACAGGCCGATTACCATCGACGGCTGGTCGCCGGGCAACAATGACGGCGTCTATCGTGGCCAGATAAGCCTGCGCGAAGCCTTCGCGCGGTCGAGCAATGCCGCGACCGTCCGGCTGGCCGAACGGGTAGGGCGCCAGAATGTGATCCGCGCCGCCCGCGACCTCGGCATCGACTCGCCGCTGATCGACCGGCCGAGCCTGTCGCTCGGCACTTCCGGTGTCAGCTTGCTCGAGCTCACCTCGGCCTATGCCGCCATCGCGGGCGGCCGATATCCAGTCGAACCGCATGGCCTTCCGCCCGGCGATGAAGACGAGGGGCTGTCGTCCTTCTTCGCCCGCGGCGGGAAGCTGGACGACCGGCGGGACCGCGCGCCGATGCTCGGCTTGCTGTGGGCCGCGGCCAACCAGGGGACCGGCCGCCGTGCGGCGCTGTCGACGCCGACCTTTGGCAAGACCGGCACGACCCAGAACAATCGCGATGCGCTGTTCATCGGCTTTGCCGGCAACCTGGTAGTGGGGGTGTGGGTCGGTCATGACGACGACCGTACGCTGGGCAAGATCACCGGCGGCACCGCGCCGGCCGAGATCTGGCGGCGCTTCATGGCGCCGGCGATTGCGATCGATGGCCGCCGCGGACCGCCGCTGCCCGCAGGCTTCCGCGTGCCGGAGCGGCGCGAGCCATCGCAACAAAAGAAGAGCCCACTGCCAGACGATTGGAGCGACAGCGGCGAGGCGATACGGCGCATCTTCCAGGCGATCGGCAAGCTCATGGATGAAAATTGACCCTTGTTAAAAAAATCACGGTTAATGTTTAGAAACCGGTGCCTTTAAAGCTTTCTCAACCCTTCCAGTCGTAATTCTCCATGCAACCGACGCGCTTTCGTTTCGCGGAGGTGGGGAAAATGTGGATTCCCGTGTGGAGCCTGAAGGAGACCAGAGATGGCCAAGTTTCTGAAGCTGATTAAGTCGAAAAAGGGTGCGACCGCGATCGAGTACGGTCTGATTGCCGCTCTCATCGCCGTTGCCGCTATTGCCGCTATGGGCAACATCGGTAACCAGCTGGGCAGCACGTTCAACAACGTGTCGTCTGAGCTCGCGACCAGCTAATCGACTAACGATTAGTTCAAAAGACAGGCGGCGGCGTCGAAAGGCGCCGCCGCTTTTCTTTTGCCTTAGGCTGCACGACGCCGACCAGGCGCAAAAGTCACTAAAAGTCGCACCCCTACGGACGCGCGCGTACGCGTGCGCGTGAGTCACGCCGCCGACTCCGGTCCGTCCTTTGCACCGCGGCTCACACAGTGTTGCGGAAGATTCCGATATTCCATAGAAACATAACGAGTTGCGGATTTTGTCGGGCGTGACACGCGACCGCAGAAGCAGCTAGGGGTTGGGGGGCACGGTGGTTTGGCTTGTCTTACATTACGGGGACCATATTGAACGTCGCCGGAGGCGATTTCGTTTAATGGCTGTCCTGAATGCGGCGATGCTCAATTATTCCAATCGGAAAAACCACAGGTTCAAGGCCTTCCTCGAGGCCGGACAAGGACCTCGCAAGCGGAAATAGCGGCGTAGCGCGGCCGACGAAGCCGACATATTTTCACCGTTGGAGCGGGGTTAAGGCCGGCGCGGAGAGAATCCGCGCCGTCGGTTGAGTCTGGATGTGCCCGCCCGCCGTCCGCCCTTCAGCGTCTCTTCGGCATAGGCTTCCGATCGCGGTGCAATCGAGCACTGCGCTTCAACAGCATCCCATGCCGTCGCAGCTCGTGCTTATGCCCGGCGCTTCAGGAGGAATGGTGGAGCCGAGGGGGATCGAACCCCTGACCTCTGCAATGCCATTGCAGCGCTCTCCCAGCTGAGCTACGGCCCCGTCCGTTTTCCCATCAAGGCAGTCGCTTGACAGGTCTGGTGGACGCGCCCTTTAGGGGATGCTTTCCCATCCGACAACGGGAATTTTTGCCCCCTTCGGGCGCCTTAAAAATCAGACCTCTTCGTCTTCGTCGCCGGTGGCGACGCCAAGGTCGTCTTCGCCGGTCTGCAGATCGACTTCGTCGTCGGCGCTGGGCTCTTCGTCCTCGTCGGGCACCAGCTCTTCGGCGGCCAGATCCTCGTCGGCTTCCTGGGTCTTCTCAGGAGCGGCGACCTCGAACGGCAGCGGCTGTTTCGACTTCAGTACCGGCTCAGGAAGCCAGGCATTGCCGCAGTTGATGCAGGTGACCGGATTGTCCTTGGCGAGATCATAAAAGCGGGTCGAGCATTTGGGGCAAGTGCGCTTGGTGCCCCATTCGGGATTGACCATCGGGTCATCACTCCATGTGTGTCGTTGGCGTGTTCAGGTGGCGGGCCCCGCAAAGGGGAGGCCGTCGATCGGCGGGCGCCTTGCCATAGCGCAAAGCCCCTGTCAAAGCGCCGCTGCGATGAGCCCCGCCCCCGCCAGCCCTTCCGGACCCATCGTCATCGCCGTGGACGGCCCTGCCGCGAGCGGCAAAGGCACGATCGCCCGCGCCCTGGCCGGACATTTCGGACTGCCGCACATGGACACCGGCATGCTCTATCGGGCGGTCGCGCTCAGCATGTTCCGGTTCGGCGGCGACCCGGGCAATGAGTTCGAGGCGGTGCGCGCCTGCGAGGGCGTGGCGCAGGTCGATCCCACGGACACTGAGCTGAGGAGCGAGGCGGTGAGCGCGATCGCCAGCCGGATCTCGGCCTATCCGGGAGTGCGGGCGGCGCTGCTCGAACGGCAGCGGAGCTTTGCGGCGAGCGCCGATGGAGCGGTGCTCGACGGCAGGGACATTGGCACGGTGATTGCGCCCGGCGCCTCGGCCAAGCTGTTCGTTACCGCGTCGCCGGAAGTCCGCGCCCAGCGGCGGGTCCGCGAGCTGCTGGAGCGGGGCATGCCGGCCCATTACGACGATGTGCTGGTCGACATTCGCGCCCGCGATGCGCGTGATAGCGGGCGCGACGCTGCGCCGCTCAAACAGGCGGAGGATGCCGACCTGCTCGACACTAGCGAGATGGAGATCGAGGAAGCCATCGCTGCGGCGATCGCACTGGTCGAGGCGCGCCTAGCCCAGCGCTGAAAAATGCACGGTGCGGGTGGCTGGGTCGGCGCTGTCGAGCCGTACCGGCAAGTCCTGGCCAGGCACGAGCTCCTTGTCCTTGAGGCGCGCGACCACCGGCGGAGAGCAAATCTGGATCCGGGCGCCGCGCTGGTCGACGTCGGTGACGACTGCTTCGAACCGCTCGCCCTCGCGGCCCTGCAGCGCCACCGCTTCGGCAAGGTCGATTACGGCGCGGTTGATTTGGCCGCCCAGCGCATCTGCCTTGGCCATTACCGCTGGAAGCAGTTCGAACGCCGCCTGGGCGGCTTCAGGGACCGGGCGGCCATTGGCAATGGCCAGCGCCGTCTCGACCACAAAGCGGTCCGCGAGGCGGCGGAGGGGGGCGGTGGCATGGGCATAGGTTGCCGCCACGGCCGCGTGCCATGGCTTCACCCCGTCGCGATAGGGCTGGTAGGCGGCTCCAGGGCTGGCGCGGCGGATGGCGATCATCAGGGCCGCCTGATCGTGATCCTCCGGATCCAGCCGGTGCTCGAGCTGCTGCAGGGGTTCCTTCTTGGGCCAGTCGATGCCAAGCGCCTTGGCCGTGTGATGCAGGCGGCGGACCGCCCATTCCATCGGTTCGTCCATGATCCGGAACAGGCCGGTGTGGGCGTCGAGCAGCGCGTCGGCAACGGCGAGGTTGGTCGCGAGCGACATGGCGGCATTTCTTTGCTCCGCCCAGCTTTGCGGCCGGAAGCGCAGCCGGTAACAGCCATTGTCCTGGACCACCTCCTGCTCGGGCGGCTCGACCCTGGCGCCGCCGCGTTCGCGCTCGGCAGCTTCGATCCGGCGGGCGAGTTCGGCAAAGTCTGTCGGAAGCTCCTGCTCGGTCGCGGTTTCATAGGCGAGCTTGGCGCGGCTGCGGATCAGGGCGCGCTCCACGCCATCAAGCCTGGCCGCGCCGGCCTGATCGACGCGTACGGTGAATATGATTGCGGGCCGGTCGCCGTCAGGCAGCAGGCTGGCCGCTCCTTCGCTTAATGCAGGCGGATAGAGCGGCGCCTTGCCATCGGGCAGATATTGGGACGTGCCGCGGATCCAGGCTTCCGCATCCATCGCACCGCCATTAGGGACGAACCAGCCGACGTCCGCGATGGCATAATGCAGGATGAGGTCGCTTCCCGAGCTTTCTATCGCAAAGGCCTGATCGAGGTCGCGCGACTGCGCGGGATCCAAGGTGACGAAGGGCAGGGCGGTTCGATCGGCATGCTGATCCGGCCGGCGGCGCGCCACCACTTCCGCTTCGGCCTCGGCAGCTGGCGGAAAGGCTGCAGGCAGCTGGAACTGGGTCCGGATCGCCTCCAGCCCCTCGGCCAGCACGCATTGCGGGTCGCGAATCGTCCTCAAGCGACTAGAGCCATCCGAATTTCCGGAACCGCCGGTAAAGCACGGCGCAAATCACCAGGATCACCGCGACCACGATGAAGTAGCCATATTTGGCGTGCGTTTCCGGCATATTCTCGAAGTTCATGCCGTAAATGCCGGCGATCGCGGTCGGTACTGCCAGGATCGCCGCCCAGGCCGCGAGCTGGCGGGTGATGGTGCCCTGCCGCTGCTGCTCGAGCAGGGAACTGAGCTCGAACACGCTGGTCAGCACTTCGCGCAGGCCATCGACCCTTAGCTGAACCCGGCGGATATGGTCCTGCACGTCACGGAAATAGACCCGCGCTTCATTGTCGATGCAAGGCAGCTCCTGCCGAGCCAGCTTTTGCGCAACTTCCCCCATCGGGCCCAGCACCCGCTGGAAGCGGATCAGCTCACGGCGGACGTCGAAAATCCGATTGATTTCCTGACGATCGAGGAAGCTGTCGACCGCCTTTTCCTCCATCGCCAGCACCTCTTCCTCGAGGTCCTCGATCAGCGGTACGTAGCCGTCGATGATGTAGTCGAGGATGGCGTGGAGCAGGTAATCGACGCCATGCACGAGGAGGCGCGGCGATTTCTCCAGCTGTTCGCGCAGCGCGGTGTGGGCGCGGGTCGATCCGTGCCGGACGCTGATGATGTGGCTATGGCCGACGAATATGGCGGTCTCGCCATAGTCGATATGGTCGTCCTGCAGGTGCGCGGTTCGGGCGACGACAAACAGCTGGTCGTCATAGATGTCGATCTTGGGCAGCTGGTCGCCCTTGATGGCGTCCTCCACGGCCAGCGGGTGCAGCCCGTAGCAATTGGCGAGGCTGTGCATTTCCTCGACCGTCGGGTCGGCGACGCCGATCCAGACGAACTCGCTTTTGACATCGCGGCAGTCGATCCGTTCGTCGATCGACACCGGCCGGATGCGATGTCCGTCACGGTAGAGATAGGCGGCGACGACGGTCATGCACGCTTCTTAGGGCGGCAGGGTTACCGCGCCAAGGAGTCCTTTGGCGCGGCAACGCGGCGCCGGATCAAATCAGGAAGTCGGATCCGGTGAGAGTGACCGGCGCGACAATCGTTATCTCCATGTCGGCGCCAAAAACACCGTCGGTGTCCACATAGATCGTCGTGACGGTGGTCGTTCCGTTGTTATAGGTCATATAGCCGAACTGGCCCGCACCAACCTGGCCAGCCCCTGCAATCGCACCAACAAAGTCTGCAGCATCGAAGTTGAATGCCGTCAGATCGATCTTGTCGCTTCCCTGCTGGAAATCGAAGATGAAGTCGCCCGTGTCGGTGGCTTTTTGATAGACGAAAATGTCGTTGCCATCGCCTCCGGTCAGAAGGTCCTGTCCGTTACCTCCATTGATGACGTCATTCCCGTCTTGGCCATCGATCGTATCGCGACCCGACCCGCCATAAATGGTGTCATTGGAGGCCCCGCCCGAGTTTGGATCGCTGTTGCCGAAGATCGTGTCGTTGCCAGAGCCCCCGTAAATCGTGTCGTCGGAGTTGCCACCATAAATGAAATCATCGCCTCGTTGGCCATAAAGCGACACGTCCGCGCCGTTCTCGCCGTAGATGTGATCACCGCCATTGTGGCCATAAACTTGGTCGGGGCTATTGCCAGCGTAGATCGTATCTGCCCCATTTGACCCTTCCAATACGTCTGTCCCGTTTGGCCCCGATCCAGGCGCCATAATCACGAGACTTCCAGCGACGCTTCCCGAATGATCATCGTCGTGGTCGTTCACGTCCAGCGCATTGCTTAGCGGCGGCGGCGTGTAGGTAAAATCCGTGTGGCCGTTGATGGTGATGTTCACAACCTTGGTCGTTCCATCCGCGGTAGTCACGGTGAAGCTGTCGGAAAGCGATTGCAGATTGTTCAGCGCGTTGACCGTCCCATTGCCGTTGTTGAGCGAGTACACCCAGTTTCCGGCTGCATCGATGGTAAAGGTGCCGTAGCCGTTGGCCGATGCCGTCTGGCTCGAAACGACCGTCCAGGAATCGTTTACGCCGTCTACATCCGTCGAATTGAGGTTGCCGCCCACCGTGTTCGGAACGGCGTCTTCCACCACAGTACCGCTTGAAGTGCCGGTGATCACGGCCGGATCATTGACCGCTGCCAGATTGAACTGAAGGGTTGCCGGGACGGACCCGCCCTGGCCGTCGATCACGCTGTAGCTGAGCGTCACTGGGCCATTGTAATTCAGCTCTGGCTGGATCGTGAAAGTGCCATCGCCATTGTTGACCACCGTGCCATGGTTGGCGCTCAGGCCCGACACATTCAGCACCGTACCATCGTCGACGTCGGTAAAGCCCTGGAGCAGGCTCACCTTGCTGACGATGTAATTCTGGTCCTCCGTCCCGGCGGCAAGGCTCGCTTGCGCTGCGGTGAGGGCAGGGTTGTCGTTGACCCCTGTGACCGTGATCTTGAGCTCGCCGGTATCGCTGCCGCCCAGGCCGTCGCTGACCGTATAGCCGACCGTGACCACCGTGGTCGCGCCGGCCGCCAGGTGCTGGTAGGCGGAATTTGAGGCATCCAGGGACCAGTTTCCGTTGGGGTTCAGATTAAATCCTGCCGGTGCAGAGCCGACTAGCGAGTAGCTGAGGCTGTGGCCGTCGTCGGCGTCGGTGTCGTTGGTCCCGACATTGCCGCTGATCAGCGTGTCCTCGTTGCCGGCTCCAGTATCATCTGCCGCCACCGGATCGTCGTTGGTGCCGGTGACCGTGATGGTCAGGGTCGCGGTATCGCTGCCGCCGAGGCCGTCGCTCACCGTATAGCTGGCGACGACGTCGGTGGTCGCGCCCTGGGCGAGATGGTTATAGGCGGCATTGGTCGGATCGAAGCTGTAGCTGCCGTCGGGGTTGAGGGTCAGGCCGGCGACCGGGGCGACGAGCGCATAGCTGAGGCTGGCGCCGTCGTCGGGGTCGCTGTCGTTGGTTGCCACCGAGCCGGTCACCGCCGACCCGCCTTCGGTCGCGCTGTCGGTATCGGCGACCGCCACCGGATCGTCGTTGGTGCCGGTGACCGTGATCTGGACGGTCGAGCTGGCGGTCGCGCCATGCTCGTCCTTGATCGAATAGCTGACCGTGACGATGGCGCTGTCGCCGACCGCCAGATGGTCGAAGTCGGTGCCGGGGTCGAACTGGACCTGGTTGCCGACCACCGAGGCGCTGCCCTGGCCGGCGGGAGCGCTGGCGGAGGTCACGGTCAAGACATGGCCGTCGTCGGCGTCGGTATCGTTGGCGAGCACGTTGACCAGCAGGGCCGCGTTCTCGGACGTGGTGCCGCTGTCGGCGACCGCGACCGGGGCATCATTCGTCCCCTTAACGGTTACCTGGATGACATAACTGTCCGACCCGTCGAAAGAATAAACCGTGAGGCTTTCGGTTTTAGAGTCTCCTTCAGCCAGGGCCTCGGTCGCCGGACGGATATTGTCGAGCGTGTAAGTCCATTTGCCGCTGTTCTCGTCGAACGTGAAGGTCCCATAGTTCCCGTCAAGCGATCCGGTGACAGGCTTGAACTTGTTCTCACCTGAATCCTTGTCGGTCACCGACAGCGTGCCGCATGCATTGGGATCGCCGGCGACGCCATTGGCGGTTCCGCCTGCTTCGACCACGCAATTGTCGCTGGCGCCGGAGACAGCGATCGATGCAGCATCTTGCTTGCCGGTGATATTGATCTTGACGGTGGCTTCGCTGAGCGTGCCGTTGCCGAGCCGGATGGCATAGACGAACTGGTCGCTGAAGGCTTCCCCGTCGGTCAGTGAATCGACCGAACGGCCCTGTCCCTTAACGCCCGATCCATCGGCAATCACATATTCGATCTTGCCGTTGTTGATGCGGACCCAGTTGCCGCCAAACGTGCACTCCCACTCCGACACACCGGCGGCGTTGACGTCCTTGCAAAGCAGGTCGAAGTCGGCGGTGATTGCGTTGCCGTCGCCGTCTTCCACCGAAAAAAGCGTCTTGGCGTTGCCGCCAAGATCATTCGACATAACGTCGAGCGTGATGATCTTGGTGGTTTCACTGTAAAGCGACGCGTTGTTCCTGAGGGCATCCTCAAGGAAGAGATAATTGTCGTCTTTCGCCTGCGGCGTGTTCGTAAACGACGTCGTCGAGCCGCCGCCCGTGGTCTGAGTAGCCATGTCCGTCCCCCGGATTCGCGGCGAATCGCGTTAAACCCGAGTTAACTATGGATAATTAACTAAGGATAACAAGAATTAATGTGAATCGCTGTTTCAAATTGAAACAAATTGCGTATCTGGTCACTGTGTTACGTCCTGCATTGCCTCCTTGCCGACCTTCCGCTATGCGCGCCCCGTCCGGCGGGAGGTGAGTTTCCCCTTCTGGATGCCCGCTAGAGTTGGCGAGCCCGTAGGCAAGGCGGCAAGCCGAGGCCTCACGCTCGCGTTTCGGACAGGGGCATCCCTTAGGTTCGCCATTCAACGGATATCTCGCCGGCATGGGGCTTGCGGGATGGATCACTGGGTTTCCAGGTCCGCCTCATGGTAGTCCGGAGATAGTCTCCGGCGGCGGCATGAAAGTCCGAAGTTCGAAAGTATTTATTGCATGGCCACTACGGCATTCCCGAGCCGCGACGATTTCGCGGCACTCCTCAATGAATCACTGGGCGGCGAGAACGAGACCTTCGAAGGCAAGGTCGTCAAGGGCATCGTCACCGCGATCGAGAATGATCTCGCGGTCATCGACGTCGGGCTGAAGAGCGAAGGCCGCGTCGCGCTGCGCGAATTCGCAGCGCCGGGCCAGAAGGCCGAGATCGCGGTCGGCGACGAGGTCGAAGTGTTCGTCGACCGCGTCGAGAATGCGCAGGGCGAAGCAATGCTGAGCCGCGACCGCGCTCGCCGCGAAGCAGCCTGGGACAAGTTGGAGAAGGAGTTCGAAAAGGGCGAGCGCGTTGACGGCGTGATCTTCGGCCGCGTCAAGGGCGGCTTTACCGTCGACCTCGGCGGCGCGGTGGCCTTCCTGCCCGGCAGTCAGGTCGATATTCGCCCGGTTCGCGATGTCCAGCCTTTGATGGACCTGCCGCAGCCGTTCCAGATCCTGAAGATGGACCGCCGCCGCGGCAATATTGTCGTGTCGCGCCGCGCCATCCTGGAAGAGACCCGCGCCGAGCAGCGCTCGGGCCTGATCCAGACCCTGGCCGAGGGCCAGGTGATCGACGGCATCGTCAAGAACATCACCGACTATGGCGCCTTCGTGGATCTGGGCGGGATTGACGGCCTGCTGCACGTCACCGACATCAGCTACAAGCGCGTCCAGCACCCGAGCGAGATCATCGCCATCGGCGACACGGTCAAGGTGCAGATCATCCGCATCAACCGCGACACCCAGCGCATCAGCCTTGGCATGAAGCAGCTTGAGGCGGATCCATGGGAAGGAGCGGCCGCCAAATATCCGATCGACGGCACCTTCACCGGCCGCGTGACCAACATCACCGAATATGGCGCATTCGTCGAGCTGGAGCCGGGCATCGAAGGCCTGGTCCATGTCAGCGAGATGAGCTGGACCAAGAAGAATGTGCACCCGGGCAAGATCGTCTCCACTTCGCAGGAAGTCGAAGTGAAGGTGCTCGAGGTCGACGAGGAGAAGCGGCGGATTTCGCTCGGCCTCAAGCAGGCTCAGTCGAACCCCTGGACCGATTTCGCCGACAGGCACCCGGTCGGATCGACCGTCGAGGGCGAAGTCAAGAACTCGACCGAGTTCGGCCTGTTCATCGGCCTCGACGGCGACGTCGACGGCATGGTGCACATGTCGGACATCGCCTGGGGCGTTTCCGGCGAAGAGGCCTTGGGGCTTCATCGCAAGGGCGAGACCGTCAAGGCGGTGGTGCTCGACGTCGACGTCGAGAAGGAGCGTATCTCGCTGGGCATGAAGCAGCTTGAGCGCGGCGGTGTCGCGGTCGGCGGCGGAGCGTCGGGCGCCGGCGTCAACAAGGGCGAGACGGTCACCGTCTCCGTGCTCGAGGTTCGCGACGGTGGGCTCGAAGTCCAGGTTGGCGATGATGGCGCGACCGGCTTCATCAAGCGCACCGATCTCGGCCGCGACCGCGACGAGCAACGTCCGGAACGCTTCCAGGTCGGTCAGAAGTTCGATGCGATGGTGATCGGCTTCGATCGCTCGAAGAAGCCCAACTTCTCGGTCAAGGCCCTGCAGATTGCCGAAGAGAAACAGGCAGTCGCCCAGTATGGCTCGTCCGACAGCGGCGCTTCGCTCGGTGACATCCTCGGCGCGGCGCTGAAGGAGCGCCAGGCAGCTGGGACGACGAAGGGCGGCGCGGAAGCGGCTCCGGCCGAAGCCAAGCCGAAGGCGGAAGCCAAGGCGAAGGCCGAAGCCAAGCCGAAGAAGGCCAAGGCCGCCAAGGCTGAGCCCGAAGCAAAGCCCGAAGCTGAGCCCGAAGCTGAGCCCGGCGAGGCTGAGGCCGAGGTTGAAGCGAGCGGCGCCGGCGAGGAGTAATAAATCACTGCCGTGATGATCGCGTTGGTCGCCATGCCCACAGCATGGCTGCGCGCCACGATTGTCTCACTGCGGAACGATGTTGGAAGGGCGCGGATGCAGAGATGCATCTGCGCCCTTTTCCTTTCGCCATCAGGCTGATAGGCAATGCGCAACGCGCCGGGGGGCGGCGTCAGAAACCATTGTTTTTCAAGGCGGGGACCTCAATGATCCGTTCGGAGCTGGTGCAGAAACTGTGCAGCGATTTTCCTGACCTCTCTCAGCGCGAGGTCGAAAACGTGGTCAGCGCGATATTTGATTCGATCACTGACCAGTTGGCCAAGGGCGGGCGCGTCGAGCTTCGCGGGTTCGGCGCATTTTCAACCCGTCAACGTGACGCCCGCACCGGGCGCAACCCTCGCACCGGCGAAGCAGTCGAGGTTGACGCCAAGCGCGTGCCCTACTTCAAGCCGGGCAAGGAAATGCGCGAGCGGCTGAACTTAAATGGCGAGGCCGTCGCCGAATAGTTGCGCTCCCGCCGCTCCATCGGCAGGAAGCCTCAAGCGGACGTGGCGGAATGGTAGACGCTGGAGACTTAAAATCTTCTGCCCATTGGGCGTGCGGGTTCAAGTCCCGCCGTCCGCACCAGCATGAAAATCCAGGCGTGCCGGAGGCATGCCGATTTTCATGCTCGATCCGTTAGGCAAGAAACTCCCAGCTAATTCGCCATCGTGGAGAAAAAATTAAGCAATCCACGTTAATTCGTTGGGCGTGGGCAGTATTACTTCACGAAAGTCCGCGTCGCGGGACTGGGGCAAATCGCTCGCCAACGCCAGGCGGGACGTGCTGGTGCTTGGCATCCTTATCGCCGCCGTTGTCCTCCTGATCTGGAACGGCAGTGAATTCTTCCAGAAATTGAGTTTCGCCCGGGACGGAATGCGGGCGGATCTGAAGATCGCCCTGATCGCGCTCACCCTGAATGTTGCGCTGATCCTGTTCGGCTGGCGCCGATACGTTGACTTGGTGCACGAAGCGGAAGCGCGCAAGGAAGGTGAGGCCAGGGCGGCATTGATTGCCTCGACCGACGGAATGACCGGCCTGCTCAACCGAAAGGGATTTGCCGACAGCGGAGAAGAGCTTCGGCAAGCCGCGGTTGAAAGGGACCATCAACTCGTCATCTTTTCACTGCAGCTCAATCGCTTCAAGGCGATCAACGACCGCCACGGTTACGACGTAGGCGATGCGATGCTGCGGATGATCGCGGCATCGCTTGAGCAGCTCTCGGAAATTGGTGGCCTCGTTGCGCGCCTGGCCGGAGATGAGTTCGCAATCGCCATTTCGTCGCCACGCGATCGGGTGCCGGAGGCCGAGCAACTGGCTGAACGGTTGTTGCATGCGGTGACCCGGCCGATGGAAGCGGAGGGCCGCCTGGTGCAGGTCGGCGCATACATCGGCATTGCCGCGTCCAATCCATGCGACGGGCAGATTCCGGACTTGCTGCGGCGAGCCGACATCGCGCTCGATCGCGCCAAATCAAGCTGTTCCGCCCGGCCGGTATGGTTCGACGAGAGTATGGAACGTGCGTTGATGGTCCATGGCGAGATTGAGCAGGGTATTCGCTACGGCCTCGAACACGGCCAATTCATCCCCTATTTTGAGCCTCAGGTCGAATTGCTCACCGGCGAGCTGATCGGCTTTGAAGTGCTGGCCCGCTGGGACCATCCGCTGAGCGGCTTGATCGAGCCGGACCGTTTCATCCCGGTCGCAGAAGAGCATGGGCTGATCGGACGGCTTTCGGAGCAAGTCATGCTGGCAGCTTTGACCCAGGCAGCAAGCTGGGACCCCTCGATCAAGCTGTCGGTCAACATCTCGCCAACCCAGCTTACAGATAGCTGGCTGGCGCAGCGGATCGTGCGGTTGCTTGCCGAGGCGGGGTTTCCGGCCGAACGATTGGTCGTGGAAATAACCGAAAGCTCGCTATTTGCCGATCTCGACCTCGCGCGTGCCATCGTTACCAGCCTGAAGAATCAGGGTGTCAAATTGGCGCTCGACGATTTTGGCACCGGTTTCTCCTCACTGGCTCACCTTCGATCCTTGCCGTTCGACGTCATCAAGATCGACCGCAGCTTCGTTTCGACACTGACCAACGATCCGGAAAGCGCGGCAATCGTGCGCGCCGTGACGACGCTGGCGGAAGCGTTGCGCGTCCCGGTGACAGTGGAAGGCATCGAAGATGCTGCAACCCACGCGGCGGTTGCCGGCTTCGGCTGCGCGATCGGTCAGGGCTGGTATTTCGGAAAGCCCATGAGCGGCGACCATGCCACCGCATTGCTTCGGTCCCGTGAGGCCTCTGCTCCAATCCAGACCTCTGCCCCAGGCCAGACCTCTGCTCGCCAGGCAGGCTAAGCAAATCTCCTCAAATTAGCTTCCGTCCCGACATGGGACGGGCGGAGCAATTCGGCATATCCAGGCATTGAAGCCTTGGTAAAAATTACATTAAGTATTTGACATGCGGATCGAGGAAAGCATCTCCGGCGAGCTTCAGTCTCGTCATTTTGGACGGAAAGGCATGGCGGTAGCCATGGCAGCCGTGCCCCGCTCTACGCTCGTCGACGATCTCAAGCTGTTCGCCATGACCTTCGCCGCCGGTTTCCTCTTTACAAGCCTGTACCTCGCTTAGTCGCACGCCAGGTGGAGCTTCCAGCCGAGCCATGCGGCGACAATGCACATTGCCGCGACCAACAGTAGCTGTCCGACAGGGCCGACCCCAAAGCTGCTCAGGGTGAAGGCGAGAACGGATCCGGCGACCATTGCCCCCGAATTGACGATGTTGTTGGCGGCCACCGTGCGCGCGGTCTGAGACTTGTCGACCGTAGTGGTCAGGAAGGCATAAAGCGGCACCACGAACATGCCACCGAAGACGGCAACGCCGAGCAGCGCCGCGATCATGAAGGTCGCGCTCGGATGGAAAATGAAATTGCCGAGAGTGGTGAGTTCCGACCCATGGTCGCCCCAGTTCAGTGCGACGAGGTATAGGAGGACCACGAACAGCGCCATCAAGATTACCGACGGAGATGCAAAACGGGCGGAGACCTCACTCTTCAGCAGACGATTGATGGCTACCGAGCCAATTGCGATGCCGATCGAAAAGATAGCTATGAATAAACTCGCGACCTGCTCATTCGCGCCGAGGACATTCTTCACCAGGGGCGGGAAAATGATGATCAGTACGGCCCCGATCGTCCAGAAGAAGCTGATCGCCAGGATGGCCAGGAAGAGCCTCGGCACGTGCATGGTTTCGCTGACCAGCCGGACCGAGGCACGGACGATATGCCAGTCGGGCCTGATGCGCTCGGCGGCCGGAGGGGCCGGCGGCACCTGGCGCCCTGCCATCAGGCCAAGGCCCGCAATGCCGATGGTCGCGACGACGGCCATCAAAGCGTCGTCCGCCAGCACGCCAGCAAGAATGGTCCCGCCGAGAATGGCGATATAGGTCCCTGCTTCGACCAGGCCGGTTCCGCCCAGCACCTCGTCCTTCTGCAAATGCTGAGGAAGGATCGCGTATTTGATTGGTCCAAAGAAGGTCGAATGGATGCCCATACCGAGAACGGCCAAGAGCATCAGCGGAATGTTTTCCAGCAACAAGCCCGCACCGCCGATGATCATGATCAGGATTTCGGCCATCTTGATGATGCGGATCAGCCGCGCCTTGTCGTGATCGTCGGCCAGTTGGCCGGCAAGTGCCGAGAAAAGGAAGAAGGGAAGGATGAACAGTCCTTGTGCGATGGCGCTGAACTGCGCCTCGCGCGCGGCGTCGGAAAAGAGCTGATAGGTGACGAACAGGACGACGCCTTGCTTAAACAGGCTGTCATTGAAGGCGCCAAGAAACTGGGTCGCAAACAAGGGCGCGAACCGGCGCGCACGAAGCAAATGTCTGACGTTCTGCATCAAGGGGGCGGCACTCTCGCGGTTCTGCGCGGTTGCATAGCCAGCTTTGCGCGGGCAACCAAACCCTATAACGAGCTCGATCAATGTTGACGCTGCCTAACCTGCTGACCTTGTCCCGGATCCTGGCAGTGCCGCTGCTGCTCTTCCTGCTGTGGAAGCCCGCGCCTTACGATTATCTGATCACATTCGTCCTCTACTGCGTGGTTGGCATCACCGATTATTTCGACGGCTATCTCGCACGTGCCCAAGCCAAAATCTCGAGGCTCGGCCAGTTTCTCGACCCGATCGCTGACAAGATCATGGTGGCTGCGGTGCTGGTCATGCTGATGGCCAGCCGCAAAGCCGATGGCGACCCGCCAATTGTCGAGAATTGGAGCGTTATCCCGGCGTTGGTGATCCTGCTGCGCGAAATCATCGTCTCGGGTCTTCGCGAGTTCCTTGCGCCACTCAACGTCTCGATGCCGGTTAGCCAGCTTGCAAAGTGGAAGACCACATTCCAGCTGGTCGCGCTTGGTGCGCTGATCCTGAGCGGCGCCTTTCCGGGCGAACCCTGGATGCACATGGTCGGGCTTGCCAGCCTCTGGGCCGCGGCGGCACTCACCCTGGTGACTGGTTACGACTATTTACGCATTGGACTTCGGCATATGGATTAATGCCGGCGCATTGATCGATTTTCCAACTCTCACTGACGAACTTATCTTGTTTCCGCCTGTTCACCCGGAGGCCTAGCGTCGCCGTAAATTTGAACAGGAGAATGGTCATGGATGCGAAGACCGGCGAAATGAGCGGAAGTTGTCCGGTTAGCGGAAACAAGGGACGCTCGCTGCTCGGCCGCACCAATCGAGACTGGTGGCCCGAAGCATTGCCGATCGACATCCTCCACCAGGGCGGAGCTTCTCCCGACCCGATGGGGGACGACTTCGACTACGCCGAAGCATTCAAGGCGCTCGACTACCAGGCGCTCAAGCGCGACCTGACCGCGCTGATGACTGACAGCCAGCCATGGTGGCCGGCCGATTATGGGCATTACGGCCCCTTCATGATCCGCATGGCATGGCATGCCGCAGGTACCTATCGGACCGCCGATGGCCGCGGCGGCGCGAACAGCGGCCAGCAGCGATTTGCACCGCTCAACAGCTGGCCGGACAACGGCAATCTCGACAAGGCGCGGCGGCTGCTTTGGCCGATCAAGCGGAAATATGGAAAGAACATCAGCTGGGCCGACCTGTTCATCCTCGCTGGCAATGTCGCGATTGAATCGATGGGCGGTCCGATCTTCGGCTTTGGCGGCGGGCGTCCGGACGTGTTCGAGCCCGAGCGTGACGTTTACTGGGGCGCCGAGGAAAAATGGGTCAGCGAGGGCGCCGAAACGCGCATTCAGCCCGACCGCGAAATGGAGCTGGAGCATCCGCTCGCGGCGATCCAGATGGGCCTGATTTACGTCAATCCAGAGGGCCCCGGAGGCAATCCCGACCCGCTGCAGTCCGCACGCGACATCAAGATCACCTTCGAGCGCATGGCGATGAACCATGAGGAGACGGTGGCGCTCACTGCGGGTGGCCACACCTTCGGCAAGGCTCATGGCGCGGGCGATGCCAGCCTGGTCGGTGCTGCGCCGGAAGGCGGGGATCTTTCGCTGCAAGGCCTTGGCTGGGCGAGCGCCTACGAAAGCGGAATTGGCGAGCACACCATTACCAGCGGCATCGAGGGGGCGTGGGTGAACACGCCGACGCAATGGTCGGAGAATTATTTCCGCCTCCTGCTCGACTATGAATATGAACTGGTGAAATCGCCGGCCGGCGCCCAGCAGTGGCAGCCGATCAATCAGCGCGAAGAGGACAAGGCACCGGCCGCACATGACCCGTCGAAGCGCGTGCCGACGATGATGACCACTGCCGACATGGCGCTGAAGATGGACCCCGAGTTCCGCGTGATTTCGGAGAAGTTCCGGAACGACCATGAGGCGTTCAAGGACGCCTTCGCGCGGGCCTGGTTCAAACTGACGCACCGCGACATGGGACCGAAGGTCCGCTACCTCGGCCCGGAAGTCCCGGCCGAGGATTTGATCTGGCAGGATCCGGTGCCTCAGGGGACCAAACCATCGGACGCTGACGTCTCGGCGTTCAAATCCAGGATCCTGGACGCGGGCTTCAGTGTCGGTCAGCTGGTCAAGACGGCCTGGGCAAGTGGCTCGACGTTCCGCAAATCCGACTTCCGGGGCGGGGCGAATGGCGCGCGCGTCCGGCTTGCTCCGCAGAAGGATTGGTCTGTCAATGAGCCGGACGAACTGGGCAAGGTGATTGCCAGGATTGACGAGGTGCGGGGCGGCCTGTCGATGGCGGATGCTATCGTCCTTGCCGGAACGGCTGCCGTCGAAAAGGCAGCCAGGGACGCCGGCTACAATGTCACCGTTCCGTTTGTCGGCGGCCGCGGCGATGCCACCCAGCGATGGACCGACGTCGAGAGCTTTGACGTGATGGAGCCGGCGGCCGACGGCTTCCGCAACTATCTGAAGACCAAGCATTCGGTGAAGACCGAGGAGCTGCTGATCGATCGTGCGCAGCTACTTGGGCTGTCGGCTCCGGAGATGACGGTGCTGCTCGGCGGCCTGCGAGTGCTAGGGGCGAATTACAAGGACGCTCCGCTGGGCGTCTTCACCAACCGCAAAGGTCAGTTGACCAACGATTTCTTCGTCAACCTGCTCGACAATGACACCTTCTGGAAGGTGGTCGACGAGAGCGGTGACGAAGAGTTCGTTGGCTATGACCGTGGCGGCCGCCAGGAAAAGTGGCGGGCGACGCGGACCGACCTGATCTTCGGTTCGAACAGCCAGCTGCGGGCAGTTGCCGAGGTGTATGCCGAGAAAGGCAGCGAGGAGAAGTTTGTCCGCGACTTCATTTCCGCCTGGACCAAGGTGATGAACGCCGATCGCTTCGACGTGGCGGGCGGGGGTTCAAGGTCCCAGGCTGCGGAACGTGAGCCGGCGATGGCCAAGTAGCCGGTTCTCCGGTAGCCGCGGCGCTCTTTACCCCTCCCCGAGCGCCGCGGTGGTCCGACGAAAGTCTTGCTTAACTGGTCAGTGGCATCATTTCGGAATCAAGCGACATGGCTTGCGCGGCGGCCAAGCCCGGAATGAAAGTGGCCGCAATCTGCCGCAAGGCGTCTGCCAAAATCTGGAATTCCTTTTCGCGCGGGCTCGATGGCCGCCACGCCAATGCAATTCGGCGGAACCCATGAACCGAGCGCAAGGGTCGCGCATCGACACCCGTTCCGTCTAAAATTCCGGCGTCGATCGCCATCGCCGGGACGAAGGTCAGCCCCAATCCGTTATCGACCATCTGCACCAGCGTATGGAGCGATGTGCCCATCATTGCCGCCTCGGCGCGAAGCTCTGGCCGGTTGCAGGCGGAGAGGGCGTGATCCTTCAGGCAGTGCCCATCCTCCAGCAGCAGCATTCGATCCTCGTCGATCGCGTCAGCGTCCACCGAAGGCCCCTCAGGCGCCTCGCCATGCGGGTAGGCGACAAACAGCCGATCATCGAACAATATTGCCTTGTCGACGTCGCCGCAGGCAAAGGGCATCGCCAGTAGCACGCAATCGAGAAGCCCCCGATGCAGCGCATCGCAGGCGGCCTGGCTGGTTTCTTCGCGTAGATAGAGCTTGAGCTGCGGCCATTGGCTGCGAAGGCGCGGCAGCATGGCCGGGAGCAGGAATGGGGCGATGGTCGGGATCACGCCCATCCTGAGTTCGCCGTGAAGCGGTTGACCTTCCACTCGGGCGAGATCAGCCAGCTCTTCGCACTCCCGAATTACCCGAACTGCCTTGTCCGCCACTTTTTGGCCCAAGGGAGTAAAGCGGACCACGCGACGCGTCCGTTCGACGAGGGTTACGCCGAGCAGCGTCTCCAACTCGCGAAGCCCCGCAGACAGCGTCGACTGGGTGACGAAACAGGCCTCTGCCGCCTTGCCGAAGTGGCCATGCTGGCGCAGCGCGACCAGATAATGAAGCTGTTTGACTGTCGGGAGATAGGACGTCATCGAAAAATCCAATCAATCCGATTGATATAATCAGTTTGAACGATTGAAGCCAGCCATTAAGCTTGAGAGCATGGAAAACTGCTGTTTTTCGCAACGCGGGGGCAGCAGCGGCGGCGGGGGCGTTCTCCCCTAAAGATCCCCCGCCGTCACCTCATTTTCCGGAAAATCGATCAGGCCAACGCGCGGTAAAGGCCGTAGACGCTGACGATGGTCAGCAGCGCGCCGACAAAGGTCAGCAGCGTGTCCGCATTGACGCGCTTGGCGATCCAGGCTCCGAACGGGGCGGCGCAGACGCCGCCGATCAGCAGGCCGAGGGTGGCGGTCGTAAACGCCTGCCAACCAAGCGTGGCGATGAAGGTCGCCGAAATGGTCACGGTAAGAAAGAATTCGGCGGTGTTGACCGTGCCGATCGTCTTACGCGGGTTGCTGCCCTGAACCAACAGGTTGGAAGTGACAATGCCGCCCCAGCCGCCGCCCCCGGCAGCATCGAGGAAGCCGCCAATCAGGCCCAGGGGTGAGACGACCCGAGGCGTCTTTTCGGTGTGGCGGTGCATTACACCGCGGTAGAAAAGGTAAAGCCCAAGACCGGTGAGGTAGGCCAGCACGAACGGCTTGGCCACGCTAGCGTCCACCGAGGTCAGAACATAGGCGCCCAGGACCCCGCCGATGACCCCGGGCACAACCAGCCGGAAAAACAGCCGCCAGTCGACATTTCGATGGGCGACGTGACTAATTCCCGAAACTGCGGTGGTGAAGGTTTCGGCGGTATGGACGCCTGCCGAGGCGGCAGCCGGAGGGACTCCCATGGCAATCAGCAGGGTCGACGAAATTTGGCCAAATGCCATGCCGAGCGCGCCATCGACCATCTGCGCGGCGAAACCGATCATGATGAAGGGGATCAGGACGGCCGGATCGACAAAGAATTCCGTGAGAATGTCAGATCTCCACCCTGTCTACGGGGCCTAACTGCCGCAGATGTTGCGCCGCGGCAATGCATTATGGCGCGCAAAAAAGGCCTTCCGGCTTTTCATTACGCCGCTGACACCTTAAATTGGCTGTCCGATTGCAGAAGGATCTGTTGCTTGGCGTCGACGCTGATTGAGTATCTGGACTCCGTCAAAGCCCGCGATCCCGCGGCGCGGTCGCGGTGGGAGATATTGCTGTATCCGGGCGTCTGGGCGCTGGGATTCCACCGTGTCGCGCATTGGCTGTATGGCGGCGGCCTGTTCTTCCTGGCGCGCTTCGTCAACCATTTCGCGCGAATGGTGACGGCGATCGATATCCACCCAGGCGCCAAGATCGGCGAGCACTTCTTTATCGATCATGGCTTCACCGTGATCGGCGAAACCGCCGAGATCGGAGACGGAGTCACCATTTACCAGAACGTCACCCTGGGCGGCACCAACCCATCGACCGGAGTCGGCGGCAAGCGCCATCCGACGATCCGGTCCGGGGTTGTCGTCGGGTCGGGCGCGCAAATACTTGGTCCGGTCGAAATCGGCGAGGGCGCCAAGATCGGAGCCAACTCCGTCGTCACCAGGGACGTCGATGCTGGCGCGACGATGGTCGGCATCCCAGCCAGGCCGGTGCCGGTGGACGCGGTGCATTACAGTCCGGGCTTCGTTCCCTATGGCACGCCGTGCGGCGAGGATAGCGATCCTGGCAAGGCTCGGCTCGTCGAGCTTGAGGAACAGATAGACGAGCTTCGCCGCGAGGTCGCCAGCCTTCGTGCCCGGCGGCAGCCCGAACCAAAGGTCAAGAGCGCTTGAGCGTGGTGACGCCGTTTCCGCACCCGCGGGACCGGCGTCCGATTACGGCATTCGACCGCGCCGAACTCCAGCGGATCCTGGATCTGTACGGGCGGATGGTCGCTGCGGGCCATTGGCGCGACTATGGCCTGTGGTTCGATCCCGAAGTGGCCGTGTTCGCCGCCTTTCGGCGCGCAACGGAGAATCCCGAAGTGAGGATCGAGAAACGCCCCCAACTTCATTTGAAGCAGGGGGCGTTCGCACTGGTTTCAGAACATGGAGCGGTGCTCAAGCGGGGCCATGAACTTCATGGAGTCCTGGCCCCGCTCGAACGCCGGCTTATGCGGCTGGTGCGGGACTAGCCAACCGGTCGAGTAGTGGCAGCTTCGACTGCAACGCTTCGGGCAGGCTACGAACCACCAGCGACCGTGCCTGATGCCAGAAGGCTGACAGCAGCAGCAGGGCCGAGCCGATGACCAGCGCCGTCAGGGCAATGTTGAGCTCCACCGCCCCGACCTGCTTGAACAATTCGCTGAGCGCGTAGAGCACATAGGCAAGCGCCGAAACCAGCAGCGCGCGCCGGTCGATCGCCAAGGCAGTGATGCCGAGCGCGACGTAGAGCGCGATTACCACCAGGCCTTCGCCAATCGTAGCCGTGCCGTCATTGAGACCGAGCAGCGTGAACACCGGATGCACGATCATTGGGGCTGCCAGCAGATGAAGCCAGAAGGCGACGTCGCTACGCCGCGTGACGCGCGACGGGTCCGAAGAATCCCACCTCATCGCGAACAGGAACACGCCGATGCCGAGCATCAGGACGAAGCTCCAAAGAGTGTTTTGGAAATTCCCGGGATCGCCTAGCACGGCGATCAACAGTCCCACCGCAATTGCGGCAACCGCAGCGGCCCCGGCTGCAACGGTGATCGGCACGCGGAACCGCTTCCAGTGCAGCCAGGCGGCGGCGGCAGCGGCTGCGCCGGACACCGACGCGACGATTCCCGCAATCAGTGCTTCCCGTTCATTTGGCGGCTCGCCGACACCCAACACAATGGCGAATCCAACGGTCGCAAACACGCCACCGACGAAGGCGAGCAGAAGCAGGATCGAAGGCAGCGCCATTCGGCGCCTGGCGGTGAAGAACAAGGCGAGCCCCCAAGCAGTCGCGGCGACGAACAGCGGCGCCAGCGGCGATGGACCGTCATGGTCGATGATCAGCCCCACGGACTGGCCGATCGATTGACCAATCCAGCCGACTGCGAACAGCAGGATCGCGGCGGCGATCGATACGAAAATGTCGTTGAAGCCGGTAATCAGCCGAAAATTCTCCTCGTCGACCGCGGGCGAAGACCGCTGGCCATCGACGAAGGCGCGAAGCGAGGTGGCGGCTTCGGCGCTTAGTGCGCCGGCCGCAACGGCCTCGTCGAGATCGTTCTGGCTATACATGCGACAATATCCTCCCTGATGCGTCCTACGTTGCACAGGTGTATTATTGTGTCAATACAGCATAGCAGGAGACGGCGACGCAGATTTCGCCCTCAAGAGGGGTGGCCGGCGCCGATCAGGGGGTGGGGGTGGCGCCGGCCGAGCTGTGAATCTAGTGGCAGTGATAACGGTTGCTATCGATCGAGCGGCCGACCAGGGCGCCTGCGGCTGCGCCCAGGATTGTGCCGGTTGCGCGCTCGCCATGAGTGTCGATCGCCCGCCCGAGCAGCGCACCGCCGGCGCCGCCAACGATTAGGCCGGTCGTGCCGTTGGAACGCTTGCAGCGAAGCCGGCCATTGGAATCCCGCCACACCTTGCCATGATAAGAGCCGTCGCGCGCGAGCGCGGCGCTGGGAAAGGCTGGCATGGTCACCGCAGCGGCAGCGATCGCCAACACCATGTTACGCATGAAAACTCCCTGTTTTCGGATTGCAGCCGCCAAAACGTCCGCATTTGCATCTTGTTTCGTTGACCTTTTTGCTGCTGCCAAGCGCTATTAACCCTGCTGGCCGCTGTTAACGACGAACCGTTGGGCTCAAGGCGCCGGAAAACCCTTCTCGGTATGCCGAAGCTTTACGCAAGCCGCATTGCAGCGCGCTTGCCTTGGGGCGTCGTGCGAGGATAGGTCGGCTGCCATGGCTTCGCGTGGTCAGCATCTGGTTCAATCCGGCCTGCGGTTCGCCAATGGCAGCGGCGTGTTGGGGCGGCTGGCCGGCCCAGCTTTCGCGAGGCTGCTCGACCATCTTCACAAGCGGCTCGAACAGGGCGGAATCGAGGCCACGCTTCCTGACGGATCGCGGCGGCGGATCGGCTTTCACCGGCCGGGGCCGGTAGCAATCGTCCATCTCAATAGCTGGCTGTCGCTGGTCAGGCTGGCGACTTCGGGATCGGTCGGCTGGTACCGCGCCTGGGAGAAAGGCGAATGGTCGTCGCCCGATCCGGTGCCGCTGTTCGACCTGTTCATGCGCAACGGCGCGTCGCTTGGCGAGATCGGTCGGGCCAAGGGCTCGGCACGCTGGTACAACCAGCTGATGCATCGACGTCGCGACAATGATCGTCGCACCGCCCGGCGCAACATCGCCGCGCATTACGATCTCGGGAATGATTTCTACGCGGCCTGGCTGGATCCGAGCATGACCTATTCGTCGGCGCGCTTTGCGCCCGGCGATGACCTTGAAGCGGCGCAGCACCGAAAGATCGCTACGTTGCTCGATCGCCTGGACTTGAAACCCGGCGACCGGTTGCTCGAGATCGGTTGCGGGTGGGGCACCCTGGCGATCGAAGCCGCACAGCGGGGAGCGAAGGTTGTCGGACTGACCTTATCTGCTGAGCAGAAAAGTTGGGCCGATGCAAAAATTGCCGAAGCGAAATTATCGGATCGAATTGAGATTCGCCTGCAAGATTATCGGGAGATTTGCGAGCAATTCGACGCGGTCGCGTCGGTCGAAATGGTTGAAGCGGTTGGTCAGCGATGGTGGCCGGCTTATCTCGATTCCATCGCCCGCAACCTGAAGCCGGGCGGACGGGCGGCGATCCAGCTGATCTCGATCGATGCCCGCATTTTCGACGGCTATTCGCGCAACCCGGACTTCATCCAGGCCTATATCTTCCCGGGCGGAATGCTGATCGACGAGCCCCGGTTCGAGCGGCTCACACGCGAGCGGGGACTGAGCTGGCAGGATCGCGAAAGCTTTCGCCTCGACTATGCAGAGACGCTCAAGCAGTGGCGCGAACGCTATGACGCGGCCGTTCGCGGTGGCAGGCTGCCCGGTTTCGGCGAGCGGTTCCACAACCTCTGGCGCTATTATTTGATGTACTGCGAGGGAGGTTTTCGTGGCAGCGGGGTCGACGTCATTCAGGTGACGATGGTGAAGGCTTAGCCCTCAACCCGATGCCGGCTGCCCGTTTCACCGGCGTCCTGCAGC
>DATJKE010000089.1:0-31695 GCA_035491735.1 Sphingomicrobium sp. | reverse complement strand
GAGGTTGCCGGGGCTGCCGCAGGCGCCCGGATCCTGTCCGCGGCGGCAATTGAGCTCAGCGACATCGAGCAGCTGTTTGCCGCCGACATCGACGCCTACACCGAGGTCCGCTTCGATCCCGCGACCGCAGCCATCAGCGCGACCAAGGGCCGCAGGCTGGGCTCGATCAAGCTCTCGTCCGCACCCGATCCGCGGCCCGACCAGGCCGCGATCGAGGCGGGGCTGCTGGATGCGGTCCGCCGCAGCGGGCTTGCTATCCTGCCGTGGAATGACGCGGCACTGGCGCTTCGCCAGCGCGCCGCATTTGCCGCCCAGCACGGTGAAGGAATAGCCGACCTGTCGGACCAGGCATTGCTCGACCGGCTTGATGAGTGGCTGGCGCCGCTGTTGCACGGAAAACGCCGATTGGATTCCCTTTCTTCCGGAATGCTCCGAGGTGCCCTGGACGGCCTGCTCGACTATGAAGCCGGCAAGGCGATCGACCGGCTGGCGCCAACCCATTTCGAAACGCCGGCCGGCTCGTCGCACCCGATCGACTATGCAGCGCCGGGCGGGCCGACGGTCGAAGTGCGGGCCCAGGCGCTGTTCGGCCTCAAACAGCACCCAACGGTGGCGGGCGGGCGCGTGCCGGTGATCTTGGCAATCACCTCGCCGGCCCACCGGCCGATCCAGACCACCAGGGACCTGCCCGCCTTCTGGGCCGGAAGCTGGCGCGACGTCGCCAAGGAAATGCGCGGCCGTTACCCGAAGCATCCCTGGCCGGACGACCCGTCCGCCGCACCGCCGACGCTTCGGACAAAGCGCGCTACCACTTGATTCCTGCCCCAAGCTACGCCAATTCGCGGGCCATGATCGTAGCCCGCATCACCCAGGAACAGCGCAAGACCACCCAGTCGGGCAAGGCCCAGGCCGGCCGCTGGACCCTGGAGTTCGAGCGGCAGCAGGCGCAGCGCCCGGACCCGCTGACCGGGTGGAACGGCTCGGGCGACACCAACACCCAGATCCGCATCCGCTTCGACACCAAGGAGGAGGCGCTGGCCTATGCGGCACGCAAGGGGCTGACGGTGCACCTTGTCCCGGCGGCTCCGACCAGCCTCAAGCTCCAGGCTTACGCCGACAATTTCCGCTAGGGCTCAGCCCGTACCTCTTTCCTTCAAGAAGTCCCGGATCATCGGCATCGCATTGTTGTCGTAGCTGGCCAGCACGTTTCGCGGCCCGGCGACGTCGAAGTGGCTCAACAGCCGCTCCCCATTCCAGTAATGCAGCGCGAAGGCCGGCGGGTCGGCCAGGATCAGCGGCCGGCCGTCGGGCCGCTTGGGGTCGATGTCTTCGAGATCCAGAGCGACCCACGGCGCGGTCGACGGGCATACGCTAAGCTGCTTACCGGCAAAGCTGGTGGCGATGGGCCGGTGGACATGACCGGCGATCATCCCAACCACCTGCTTCGCGGGCTTGATGATAGCCTCCAGCCGCTGGACCCAAAGCTCGCAACCGAGCGCGCTCATCCAGTCGATGCCGGTGTCCACCGGAGGATGGTGAAGGACGATGACCGTCGGAACGTCCTTGCGTTCGCGAAGTCGTTTTTTCAGCCAGGCCGCGCGATCCTCGCAGATCATCCCGCCATGGCGGCCCGGATCCAGCGTATCGAGCACGATCCACCTGAGCCCGCCGTGGTCGATCTCATATTGGACGAAGCCATGGTCGTCGGCCGGTACGTCCGGGAAGACCTGCCGAAACTGGTCGCGGCCGTCATGGTTGCCGAGGGCCCAGATTACCGGACCTTCCCAACGGGCAATCAAGGCCTTCATGTGCCGGTAGGCGTCGATGTCATCTTCGTTCTCGACCAGGTCGCCGGTCACCAGCAGCAGCGTCGGCTTCTGCTTCATGGCGTTGAGCTGGTCGATCACCATGTTAAGTCGGCGCACATTCATTTCGTGCGGGTTGTCGCGGTCGAAGCCGATGTGCAGGTCCGTCACCTGCGCCACCAGGACGCCGTCGAACGAAGTTTTCTTGGCCAATCCGTCCCCCCGTGACTTGCGGAGATAGGAGCAAGGGGCCGCGGCCTTGTCCAGCCCTTTCCTAATGCAGGTTACGAGCCGGCTTGCCAGCTACATTCGTTTCGGCGACAAATATCCCGCCGAAGCCAGGGGGAAAGCTGCGCCAGTATCGTATCGCGCTCGTCGTCGGAACGCGCCCTGAAGCCATCAAGTTGAGCCCTGTCGCTCACGCGCTCGCCGCTCTTGGCGAGCCGCCGCATTTGCTCGTCACCGGCCAACACCCCGGGCTCGAACTGAGCGACCACCGCCTTGATGGCTTCGCAACGGTGCCGCTCGACTGTCCAGGGCAGCCTGATCCAATGCTCCATGCAGAGCTGGTGCGGACGGCCTTGCGACGACTGCTGCCGCTCGATCCGCCCGACTTGCTGGTCGTCCAGGGGGACACATCAAGCGCGCTTGGCGGGGCGCTGGCAGCGAGGGAAACGGGCATTCCCCTTGCTCATGTGGAGGCGGGCCTCAGGACCTACGACCCCAATATGCCATGGCCGGAGGAAAAGAACCGAACCACCATCGACCGGTTGGCCGACCTGCTGTTCGCACCAACCTCGGGCAATGCCGTCAATCTGCGCCGCGAAAAGGTCATCGGCGAGATACGGGTCACCGGCAACAGCGGGATCGACGGCCTGGCCGGCCTGGTCGGGCCGCTGCCGCTGAAACCGAGGAGACGATGGTGGCCCGATCGGCGCTTCACGCTCCTCGTAACTTGCCATCGCCGGGAGAATTGGGGGGCCGGACTGGATCAACTATCCGGGGCGATCCACGAGCTTGCCAGGCGGAAGGTCAGCAGCGAGGTTATACTGCCGCCCAATCCCACGGTCGCTGAACGGCTGACGTCCCTGCTCGGCGAACGGGAGCGGGTCCGGCTTGTTCCACCACTTTCCCATGTCGCGGTGATCGATGCGATGCGCCGGGTCGACCTGGTGCTGAGCGACAGCGGCGGCATCCAGGAAGAAGCGCCCGCGCTTGGCGTTCCCTTGCTGGTGTTGCGTGACAAGACCGAGCGGCCGGAGGGGCTGGCGACAGGTTCGATGGAATTGGTCGGCACCGCGCCCGACCGGATCGTCGATGCCGTCCTGCGGCTGCGGCGCGATCGAGCCGCGTTACGAGCAATGGGACGTCCCTGCCTGCCGTTCGGCGACGGCCGCGCCGCGCCGCGCATCGCTCGCAATTGCCTGGCATTCCTTGAGGGCCGGGAGGCCGCGGCGGAAAGCCGAACCGCGTGATTGACTAGCACGTCAAACGCCACCATATGCGCGCCCTTGCCGCCATGGCCGTGGCCCCTTCGTCTAGCGGTCTAGGACGTCGCCCTCTCACGGCGAAAACACGGGTTCGAGTCCCGTAGGGGTCACCAAATCACTGATTGGCCTTCGCCGCCACAGTTACACCCTCGAAGCCGGGCGGGTATTTTTCCCACTGATATCCCGCTTTCGCCCTCTCCAGCCCGACGTCGTACAATTGCTTCATATAATTGGTGTCGAATTCCTCGAGGTGCGGCGTGTTGAACGTTGGGGGAATGTACGTCAGGTTGAAGTCGATCCCGTCGCGCGCGGTCGTCGCGTATATCCGATAGAGATCCCCTATGCCTTGCGTACGTGTCAGCGAACCAATGGCGCGCGCCGCGATCGACATGGTGCGGCGCTCGACGCTCGCCCAATCCGCATCGAGACGGGCGTTACGGATGATGTAGAGCGTACGCTGGCGCTGTATTCCCGAGCGAGCGATGTTGAGTGACGGCGGATAGAAGAAGACCTGCGCCATCGTTCCACCGTCGACGTGCATTTCCTGATGACGGACGCCGCCGACATCGACATCGATCATAACCGGAGGGAAAGCTCCAGGGATTGACGCGGAAGCGAGCAAGACGCTGCGGAATAGCTGCATAGCGCGCGCATCCTTGCTGGCCGCGATGGCGGTCATGTTCCAAATCACGGGGTCCAATGAATCCAGATTGGCGGTCCCAACCAGCAGCACGCGGCCCTTGGCATATTCGGCCGCGATCTCGTCCAGAAGCTGCTGGTTCACATAAGAAGCGATAACATTGGCGAGCGGCCGCGTATCGGCCATTGCGTCGCCGAACAAGGCGCCCTTGATCATCCCGCGCTTTTTGAAAATGTCCTTTTGCGAGGTCTGGGTGTAGACCTTTTCCAGCACATAATCATATTTCGGGCCCAGGAAGGCGAAGGGCGCAATCAACGCGCCAGTGCTGACGCCGGTGACAACCTTGAACTCTGGCCGCTTGCCCGATGCGGTCCATCCGTTGAGGAATCCAGCGCCATAAGCGCCATTATCGCCACCGCCCGAAATGGCGAGGAAATAGGCCGGCGGAAGGGGACCGCTATGGCCCTGACTTGCTAGCCAGGCTTGCTCCTTGGCAAGTGCTCGCTGGGCCTCGGCGGCGAAACTATCGGTTTCTCTCGCGACCAAGTAGCGGATCGGTTCCGGAGATGGTTCGACCTGCGCGGAGGCCGATTGCGGTACGGCGGGCAGCCGATCCGGCGTCGAACAGCCGGAAATTCCAAGTTGCAAAGCGGTGGCGAGCAGGAGAAGCCGCGACCAGGCGGGAATGGCCATTTCTGCCTCCTTCAAGGAAAGGCAGCTTTCCGACCTTGGCTGTGCCTAAGCCATCAGGGGAAACCCCTAAGGACCGCACATCCTTGCCGGAGCCATCACCAATTGCCGTCGGCTCAGGTTGAACCCTTATCCGAGAGATAGTGCATCAGCTGTGCCAGAGTGGCCTCCATCTGGTCCTGCATCTGGCTGATCAGCTCATTCTCCCGCATATGCTCATGGTCGAGCGGCTTGGAGTAACTGTCCGAAAAGGCATGCAAGTCCTCGGCGTCGAACACGCCTTTGGCGACGAGCCTTGCAAGGATCACCAGCAGGCCGTTGGTGTTGGCGATGTTGCCCGCAACCAGCGCTTCGTCGACCATGGTCAACGACTGGTCTTCATCGTCCTCAATGGTTTCGTCGCTCATTCACCCAATGTGGCACTTTCCGTCGAGCATGCAAGCGAACCTATCACCGCCCATTTCTCACGCTTGACGTGGAATGCGATCGTGTATGCCGGGCTTGATGACGGCAGCTCAATCAGCCTGATTGTGCTGCCAAGTTCGGCCAATGCTTTTCGTCCCAGCCTTGCCGCCGTTTTGCCGTTGAACGCGACCGCGCGAAGCCGCGGATGGGTCGCGACATAGTCGGCGAGCCGGTTGGGCGTGGCTCCGCGGATCCCGCCATCGAGGCTGCCCTGCCGGTGTGCCTCGCTGACCACATCCCACAATGCAATGCCACGAGCCGCCAATCGCACCAGCCGATCGTCGTAGGCCCTGGCGGCGAGATTTTCCCCGATTGCCGATCCCAGCAATTGCCAAAACTGGTTCTGCGGATGGGCATAATATCGCTGCTCCCGAAGCGAAGCCTCCCCCGGCAGGCTGCCGAGAATGAGCAGGCGGGCATTGCTCGAGCCGACCGGCGGCATGGAACGCTTTACAGGAATCGATGCCTCCAACTGTTGCAGCGAGCGCTTCCCAGCCGCTAAGGGCGGGCGGCAATGAAGCCCGAAGAGCTCCGTATCGCCCTGTTCTCGGGCAATTATAATTATGTCCGCGACGGCGCCAACCAGGCGCTGAATCGGCTGGTCGGTTATTTGCTGCGCCAAGGTGCTAATGTCAGGGTTTATGCCCCGACCATCGATACGCCCGCCTTCCATCCGACAGGCGATTTGGTCAGCGTGCCCTCCGCCGCCATTCCCGGACGGCCCGAATATAGGCTAGGCCTTGGCGTGCCGGGCATCGTTCGTCGCGACCTGTTGAACTTCAATCCGAACGTTGTTCATGTGTCCGTGCCAGATATTGTCGGTCACCGGGCCGTGACCTGGGCGCGAAAGCATGGAATTCCCGCGGTTGCTTCAGTTCACACGCGGTTCGACACCTATCTTCAATATTATAACCTGCAGTGGCTCGAGCCGCTCACCCGAGCGATCATGCGCCGCTTCTATCGCCGCTGCGACGCGATCGTCGTGCCGGCTGAATCAACCGCCGCAATCATGCGGGCGCAGCGGATGAACAAATTCATTTCCATTTGGGGGCGTGGCGTCGACCGGAGCCAGTTCAACCCCGCGCGACGGAGCCTGGAGTGGCGCCGGGCGCATGGAATCAACGACGACGATATGGTCGTTTCGTTCCTCGGACGGCTCGTATTGGAAAAGGGCCTCGACGTGTTCGCCGACGCAATCGATGCCGCGCGGGCGATGGACATTCCGCTGCGGGTGGTCGCGATCGGCGAAGGTCCGGCGCGGGAATATTTCCAAAAGCGCCTTCCAGATGCGATCTTTACCGGGCAGCTGACCGGCGATGAGCTGGCAATCGCCCTGGCATCAACTGACGTCTTCCTAAATCCATCGGTCACCGAAACATTCGGCAACGTCACTCTGGAAGCCATGGCATCGGGCCTGCCGGTCATGGCGGCCGCCGCGTCGGGCACTACCAGCCTGGTGCAGGACGATGTCACGGGCCGACTGGCAGAGCCTGGCGATATCGACGCCATGGCCATGGAGTTGGCTGACTATCAGCACGATCCAGCCCTGCGCGCTAGGCATGGGGCGGCGGGGCTGGAATTTGCCAAGACGATGGATTGGGACGAGATCAACGCCGCCGTGATGCACGTCTACGAACGGGTTGCAGAACGGCGGCAGCGGATCAATCGTCTTTTCCCTTCGCTTCCCTGACGCGCTCGATCCGCTGGGCGGCTTCGTCCAGGATATCGACCACTTCCTCAAGCAGCTCGTCATTCCAGCCCTCATGGGCGATGCGGTTGCGCAGAGCGGTCATCAAATTGCCGATCGCTCGGCCGATCTCCGGCCGCTGGCCGCGGCGCCGTTGGTGGCCATGCCCCTCAAGCCGCTCGATCAGTTCGTCGACCTCCTCGGGATTCTCATCGAGATGAGCGCGGCCCTCGTCGGTCGCTTCAAACACCTTCTTGCTGTCCTTGGACTTTTTCTCGGCGATCAGGCCCATATCCTCGAGCATGGTCAAGGTCGGATAAACTACGCCGGGACTCGGCGCATATTCGCCGCCGGTCATGTCCTCAATCGCCTTGATCAGCTCATAGCCATGGCGCGGCTGGTCGGCGATCAGTTTAAGCAGCACCAAACGAAGTTCGCCGCCGGAGAACATCCGCTTGCGATCCCTGCCCCGCCGTCCGCCGCCCCAACCGCCCCAGCCGCGGCCGTTGCCAATATCGAAGTCCACGTCGAATTCGAACGGTCCGAAACGATAGGAGCGGCGGCGACCGCCTGCATGATGCTGGTGACGGCCATCTTCACCGCACTCATAGAGATGATGCATTTTATTCCTCCTTACGATAGCTCTAAGATATATCTTAGATGCATCGCGTGCAAGATGGATGCAACTTTCGGCGGACGGGCTTATTGCATCGACCGATGGCCGATTTGTTTGCCGACGAGCTGCCACCAAGTGCTGCCCCCGAGGCGGTATCGCCGCATGCGCCGCTGGCCGATCGCCTGCGTCCGCGATCGCTCGATGAGGTGGTCGGACAGGAGCATCTGACCGGAGCGGACGGCGCGATCGGCAGGATGGTCGCGGCCGGGAAGCTGTCGTCCATGATCCTGTGGGGGCCGCCCGGTACCGGCAAGACCAGCATTGCCCGGTTGTTGGCCGATGCGGTCGGGCTTCGCTTCGTCGCGCTCTCCGCGGTCTTCTCCGGCGTGGCCGACCTCAAGAAGGTGTTTGCGGAAGCAAGGGTGGCGATGAGAGCCGGCCAGCGGACGTTGCTGTTCGTGGACGAGATCCACCGTTTCAACCGATCCCAGCAGGATGGCTTCCTGCCCTATGTCGAGGATGGGACGATCACGCTGGTGGGTGCGACCACCGAGAACCCCAGTTTCGAGCTCAACGCCGCCTTGATGTCACGCTGCCAGGTGCTGATTCTCCACCGTCTCGATAGCGATGCGTTGTGCAGGCTACTGGAACGGGCTGAGGAGCTCGAGGAAAAGCCGCTGCCGCTGACGGCGGACGCCCGCGATGCGCTGGTCGCAAGTGCCGACGGCGACGGCCGGTTCCTTCTCAATCAGGCCGAGACCCTGTTCGACGTCGGGCTGGAGAAGCCGCTCGATCCGGCCGGCCTTGCAAGCTTCCTGCAGCGCCGCGTCGCGGTCTACGACAAGGACCGGGAAGGTCATTACAATCTCATTTCGGCGCTGCATAAGTCGATACGCGGCTCCGATCCGCAGGCCTCGCTCTATTATCTCGCACGGATGCTGGTCGCCGGAGAAGAGCCATTGTTCGTGCTGCGCCGCCTGATCCGCGCCGCGGTCGAGGATATCGGCATGGCCGATCCCAATGCGCTGGTGCAGTGCGTCGCGGCCAAGGACGCCTATGATTTCCTCGGCAGCCCGGAAGGCGAGCTGGCGATCGTGCAGGCCTGCCTTTACCTCGCCACCGCGCCCAAATCGAACGCCGTCTACAAAGCCCAGGGTGCGGCCCGGCGTTCAGCCCAGGAAACCGGTTCGCTGATGCCGCCGAGGAACATCCTCAACGCCCCGACCCGGCTGATGAAGGACATCGGCTATGGCAAAGACTATGCCTATGATCATGACGTCGAGGAGGGCTTCTCCGGCGCCGATTACTGGCCGGAGGAGATGAGCCCGCAAGAATTCTACAAGCCCACCGGACGCGGCTTTGAGGCCAAGGTCGCCGAGCGGCTTGCCTATTGGGAAGAAATGCGCCGAGAAAGGCGCACGAAGAGCTAAGACAAGGGGAGTCTTATGTACCAGAACACCGAGCCTGCCCGTTACTGGCAAGACCAGCTGATCCTGTGGGGTCCCAAGGTCCTGCTCGCCCTGCTGATCCTGATCATCACCCATTTCGTCGCCAAGGCGGTGCAATGGGGCGTGGCGAAAATGATCGACCGGGTGCCGGTCTTGAAGCGCCATCCTGGCGTCGGCGGCGACAGCGTCGGAACGGAGCTTGGGCGGCTGGCATATTGGCTGGTCTGGCTGGTCGGCCTGATCGCGGCACTCCAGCCGCTTGGCCTGTCAGGCGTGCTAACCCCGGTTACGGCGCTGACCAACGAGGTCTTCGCTTTCCTTCCCCGGTTGCTCGGTGCCGGCCTGTTCTTCTTCGCAGGGCTGATCCTCGCGCGGATCGTTCGCCATGTCATCGAAGCGGCGCTTGGTGCGCTCAACCTCGAACGGCTGGCGGGGCGTGCCGGGTTGAAGCTCGGCGATGCGCCCGTGGCCGTCGATGCCGATGGTGTCGCAAGCGAGGGCGCTGCGCCCGCCCGGAGCACCATTGCCCGCGCGGTCGGGATGACAGTTTCCGCCGTGATCATCATCTTCGCCGCCATTGGCGCGCTGCAAATTCTCCAGATCTCGGCGATCGCCGAGCCGGCGACAAATATGCTGAACACCATCGCGCTCGCCATTCCCAAGGTGTTGAACGCGCTCATCTGGCTGGCGTTGGCCTTCATTGTCGCAAAGTGGGTCAAGTCGCTCCTTGAAACCGTCCTGCCTGGCCTCGGCTTTGATAATGCTGTGCGGGCGCTTGGAGTGATGCCTGCCACAACAGTGCCTTCGCGCGTGATCGGCGCCATCGCCATGACTGCCATTTTGCTCGCAGCCGCGATCGAGGCAGCGCGCGCAATCGGCGGCGACAGCGTGGCCGCGTTGCTGTTCCAGATTACCGAGCTTGGCGGAAAGGTGATCTTTGGCACTGTCATCATCGTCGTGGGCATGTTCCTGGCCCGTATTCTCTCGAATTTGGTCGGAAGCTCGACCGGCGAGGCCGGCTATGCCCAGACCATCGTCAAATATGCGATCATCGCCCTGTTTACGGCGATCGGCCTTACCTTCATGGGCCTGGCCGACCAGATCGTGCTGATCGCATTCGGCCTGATCCTCGGTTCGGCCGCGGTCGCGACGGCGATCGCCTTTGGCCTGGGCGGCCGCGATTATGCCGCGCGCCTGCTCGAGGAATGGCATGAGAGCAATGCCCCGCCGCCGATCCGGCGCGCACCGCCGCCACGGCTGAAGAAGGCGCAACCAGCGGACGACACCCAGCCGCCGTTGGTGTGAGCCGCTTTGCAAGCTGCGTTGCGATCGACTGGTCCGGCGCAAAGGGCAAGCGGCACAAGGGGATCGCGATCGCCGAGGCGCGCGGCGGCGACGCCCCGCGCCTCGTCCGCCCTGGCCATGTCTGGTCGCGGGCAGAAGTGCTCGGCTGGCTGCTCAGGCGGGCAGCAAAGGAGCCGACCCTGTTCGGCTTCGACTTCAGCTTCGCTCCGCCTTTCGTGGGACGGGGCGCCTATCTGCCAGGCGAAACCGGAGTGCCGGATAGCGCGCGCGAATTCTGGGCCTATGTCGATGCCCTCAGTCACGACGAAGACCTGGGCGCGGCTTCATTCCTGGAGGAAGTGCATCGGCGCCATTTCTACTTTGGCGTTGCCGACGGCGTGAAGGCCGACTTCGTTCGCTTCCGAATCTGCGATGCGCATTTGAATGCCCAGGGCGGACGCAAGACCGCCAGCGCCTATGACGCCATCGGCGCGGCGCAGGTCGCCAAGGCGAGCTTTTCGGGAATGAGGCTGCTCCACCGGCTGGACGGCAGGGTCGCGATCTGGCCGATGGACCCGCTACCCGACGGGGGCAGCGTGGTGGTCGAGATCTACACCCGCATCTATCTCCGCAACTCAGGAATGAGCGGAAAGAAACTGCGCACCCGTGTCGAACTCAATCGGGCGCTTTCAGGCTTGGGCAGCGAGTCTGTCCGGCTGAAATTCGAGCCCAATGATCATCAGACCGATGCATTGGTTACCGCAGCGGGAATGCGGGCACTTCTCACCGATCCGCAAGCCTTCTCGCCGCCGGGCCTTACTCTCGAGCTGTCGCAAACCGAGGGCTGGACCTTCGGCATCGTCTGACGCAAAGGGAGCCGATCGCGAGTATGCCGGCTTAGCACAGTGGTAGTGCAGCGGTTTTGTAAACCGAAGGTCGGGGGTTCAAATCCCTCAGCCGGCACCAGCCCCGTCAGCAGGCAGTCCGGGGGATTGCCGATGCCGGGGCTCAAGCAGGGCGAGCAGAGCGAAGCTCGCCAGCCAATGTTCGCCCATATAGTCGCCCGCCATATGAGGCAGAGCCGTGGCAAGATGATCCGTTGAGGCGGCCGCCGCGATCGCCTCTTCCTTTGCCGGCAGCAACGGCGCGATCGACCGCCAGCACCAGGAACGGCTGAGATTGAGCCCGTCGAGATGGGCGATCTTGCCGTCGCTGCGGTCGCTGACGAAAGCGGGCCTCAACAGGGTGGCGGGCTCGCGCTCTGCAAGCCGCGGCAAGAAGTCCGCAAACCAGTTCGCGAAGTCAGCGGTTGGCAATACCCGCGCCATGCACAGTGCCTCGATCAACGCCGGCGACAGGAACTCGTCCCCACCCGGCTCCCACGCCTGGCAGGCGCGATCCTGGCCGAAGCGGTCGATTGCCCATTCGCAGATGGCGTCGGCCAGCATGTCGTCGAAAACCTCCGCCCACTCGAGCGCAAGGATCAGCGCGAACGGCGTGTTGAAATGGGTGCCGACGCGGATCGGATAGGTCAGCTTTGCAAGGTAGGTCTTGAACCGCTTTGCGAAGGCAATGGCCAGCGGCTCCAGGCGGCTTGCCCAGTCGCGATCGGCATGCCGCGATGCTTCGAGGTGAAGATAGAGCAGCCAGCCCCAGCCGTAGGGCCGCTCGAACCCCGCCGACAGGGGCCGGTCGAGATAGGCCAGCTCTGCCGCCACCTTATCCGCAGTGAAGGTCTGGTCGGCGAGTTCGGCGATTGCCGCCGTTTCCTCAATCTCGGGGAACAGCCGCCGCAGCGTCAGCAGCGTCCACCAGCCATGGACACAGCTGTGCCAGTCAAAGCTTCCGTGGAACATCGGGTGAAGGGTGCTGGGTGTCAGTGCATCTTCATCACCCAGCAGCACATGGTCCAGCTTGTGCGGATATTCGCGGGTGACATGGCCCAGTGCGATCCGGGCGAACCGGGCGGCGAGGTCGGCGTCGAGCTTCATCGGAACGCCAGCCAGTAGATCAACAGGATGTTGATGAGGAGCAGCGGCAGCGCGGTAGCGACCTGGGCGCGGATCACGCCATATTGGTCCTCGAGCTCCAGCAATGCCGCCGGGACCAAGTTGAAGTTGGCGGCCATGGGGGTCATCAGCGTCCCGCAGAAGCCGGCCAGCATGCCGATCGCCCCGACTACCGCCGGGTCGCCGCCATAGCCCTGGATCAGAAGCGGAACGCCGATCGCCGCGGCCATCACCGGGAAAGCGGCGAAGGCGTTGCCCATGACCATGGTGAAGATCGCCATGCCCAAACCGAACACAGCAACGGTTTCAAAGACACTGCCTTCCGGGATGACCGAGCGGGTCAGAAATCCTATCGAATCTCCTACACCGGCGGCGGCGAACAGGACACCGAGCGAGGCCAGCATCTGCGGTAGTACCGCGGCCCAGCCGATCGCGTCGATCAGGCGGCGGCCCTCCTGGAGCGGAGCCACGGCAGGGGGCCGCAGCCAGGCGAAAATGGCGGCTAGCGCAAACAGCACGCCGAGGCCGAGGAAGACATAGGTTTCGCGCTTGGGCTCGATCCAGCCGGTGGAGCCGAGCGCGGTGTAATTATAGGCGAGAGTGCCGATCAGCGCGGTGGCCGGGATGATCAGGGCGGGCAGGAACAGCTTGTTGCGGAGCTGTTGCGACCAGCCTTCGCGCTCGGCGTCGCTGGTGGTTGGCGGATGGCTGCGGCCGATGAAGCCGAAGCCGGCGAGACCCGCGAGGCCGAGCACCAACAGGCCGTTGCCGAAATCGCCGATTTGATCGCCGCCCAACAAGCTCAGCGCCATCAGCCCCCAGAAGGCGGCATTGCCGAAGCGTTTCCCGTGCGCCCGGTCGAGCGCCGACAGCAAGGCGAAGGCGGCGAACATCGCCCCGGCGAGCGCATAGAGCCAGTGGAGGGTGATCATTGACCCCGCCTCCCCAGCTTGCGGTCGATGAGGAGGAGGCGGGTGGAGTGGATGAGGAAAGCGCAGATCGCGCTCGGGATGGCCCAAAGCGCCAGCTCAAGCGGGGCAAGATTGTAGCCGTAGCCTGCCAATATCTGCTGGATCAGCACGATCGACCCGATCGCGAAAAAAATGTCCTCGCCGAAGAACAGGCCGACATTGTCGGTCGCGGCGGCGTAAGCCTTGACCTTTTCCGCTTCGTCCTCGGTCAGCTCGCCATGCTGCTTCTCCGCCGCCGCCAGGGCCATTGGTGCAACCAGCGGACGGACGGTCTGCGGGTGGCCTGCGGTCGAATGCAGGCCGATCGCGGCGGTGATCTGCCGGTAGACCAGATAAAGGATCAGCAGCCTACCGGTGGTGGCGGATTTCAGGTTACGGATCACCGCCGCCGCGCGCTGCTGCAGTCCAAACCGTTCGAGCAGGCCGATCACCGGCAGCACGATCCAGACGATGGCAATGATGCGGTTGTCGTTGAACGCCTTGCCGAAGGTGGAGATGACCTCGTGCAGGTCCATGCCGGCGATCAGGCCGGTCACGATCGCCGACGCGGTCACGACCAGCATAGGGTTCATCTTCAACGCGAAGCCGATGACGACCAACGCGATCCCGATCAGCGGCCAGTAGTTGATCATCCCTCTCCCCTGCCGAAGCCGCCACCGCCGGGCGTCTCGATGACGAACCGGTCGCCGACGCTCACCTCGGCCCAGTCGGTCGCGGTCAATTCCTCGACCGAGCCATCGGTCCGCTCTACCCAGTTGCGGCCGGGAAGTGCGTCGCCGCCACCGTTGAGGCCGCGCGGAGCAACTTTGCGGCGATTGGCGAGGATATTGGCGCGCATCGGCTCCAAAAATGTGACCTTACGCACGACGCCGTCGCCGCCCTGATGCGCGCCCTCCCCACCCGAGCCTTGGCGAATAGAAAATTCATCGAGCCGCACCGGCAACCGCGATTCCAAAATCTCGGGATCGGTCAGGCGGCTGTTGGTCATGTGGGTCTGAACGGCGCTGGTCCCGTCATGATCCGGCCCTGCCCCCGAGCCGCCGGCAATCGTCTCATAATATTGGTGCCGCTCGTTGCCGAAGGTGAAATTGTTCATCGTCCCCTGGCTTGGCGCCAGCCTACCGGTCGCGGCGAGCAGAGTGTCGGTTACGACCTGGCTGGTTTCGACATTGCCGGCGACCACCGCGGCAGGATGGTGCGGATTGAGCATGGAGCCGTCGGGCACGACCAAATTGATCGGCCTCAGGCAGCCGTCGTTCATCGGGATGGCATCGTCGATCAACGTGCGGACTACATAAAGCGAAGCGGCGCGGACGATCGAGTAAGGCGCGTTGAAATTATCCGGAAGCTGCGCGCTGGTGCCGGTGAAGTCGAATGTTGCGGCGCGGGCCTTCCTATCGATGCCGATCTTGACGGCAACGCGCGCGCCATTGTCCATTTCATAAATAAATTCGCCATCGTCGAGCCGGTCGAGCAGCCGTCGCACTGACTCTTCGGCATTGGCAAGGACATGGTCCATGTAGGCTGCGACGACCTGGGCGCCATAATCGCTAGCCGTCTGGACCAGCGATTCGGCACCGCGGACGCAGGCGGCCAGCTGGGCACGAAGATCGCAGATGTTGCGGTCGGGATTGCGGGCCGGATGTGGGCCGCTGGCGAGCAGCGCCCGCAACTCCGCTTCGCGAAAACGGCCTTCATCGACCAGCAGCACATTGTCGATCAGCACCCCTTCGTCGTCGATCGACTTGCTGTCGGGCGGCATCGATCCGGGCGCGATCCCGCCGATGTCGGCGTGGTGGCCGCGGGCCGCGACGAAGGCATCCGGGGTCTCACCGGCCCCTCCACCACTTCGTGGTCCCCCTCCCCGTTCCGGGGAGGAATAGAAGACCGGCACGATGACGGTGATGTCGGGAAGATGGGTGCCGCCGCGATAGGGGTCATTCAACACATAGGCGTCACCGCGGCGGATGCCGCGTCCGTCCCTGCCCTCACCGCGGGTGTCGATGATCGTGCGGATGCTCTCGCCCATCGAGCCGAGGTGCACCGGAATGTGCGGGGCGTTGGCGATCAGCGCGCCCGACGCATCGAAGATGGCGCAGCTGAAATCGAGACGTTCCTTGATGTTGACGGAAGTGGCGGTCGACTGCAGCGCAACGCCCATTTCCTCGGCAATGGCCATGAACAGATTGTTGAAAATCTCGAGCCGGACCGGATCGACGTCGGTTCCGACGGCGTGGGCGCGCTCCAGCGGAACGGCGCGGGTCATGACCAGCGTGCCGTCCCCTGCCCGTTTCGCGCGCCATCCCGGCTCGACGACGATGGTCGACGAGGCGTCGAAGATCAGGGCGGGGCCGTCAATTGGTTGGCTGGCCCCTACACCTTGCTGCGCATGATCCCCATCCCCGCCGCTGCGCGGCGGGGAGGAGCCGGCTATCGCCTCGACCGTCAGCGTGTCGAGGACAGGTTCGGCCTCATCGATGTATCCGAAGCGCTTGCGATGTTGCGCTTCGAAGGCGGCGCGCATCTCCTGGGCGGTGCCTAGGTCGATGACGATAGTCGTGTCGCTGCCGGGGGTGCGGAGGCGCGCGCGGCGTTCGAAACGGACCTGCCCGGCTTCGAATCCCTGGTCGATCAGGTCGCCTAGCGCTGCCGTTTCGAGAGCCTCGACACCGGAAGCGAAGTCCTCGCCGAGCGGCCTCAGCCAGCTCGCCTCCCGCACCGCCTTCACCTCGGCGAGGCCGATGCCGTAGGCGGAGAGCACGCCAGCCAGCGGATGCACCAGGATCCGTACCATGCCTAATGCGTCCGCCACGCGGCAGGCGTGCTGTCCCCCTGCTCCGCCGAAGCAGGCGAGCGTGTAGCGGGTCACGTCATGACCGCGGGCGATCGAGATTTTGCGGATCGCGGCCGCCATATTGTCGACGGCGATGTGTAGGAAGCCTTCGGCGATCTGCTCCAGACTCTTGGTGCCGCCCAGCGCGTCGGCCACCTCCTGCAGGCGCTGGCGGGATGCATCCGGATCCAGCGGCAAGTTCCCGTCAGGTCCGAATACCGCTGGGAAGTTGGAGGGCTCGATCCGGCCCAGGAACAGGTTGCAGTCGGTCACCGTGAGCGGCCCGCCGGCCCGGTAGCAGGCGGGCCCCGGCCTGGCGCCCGCCGATTCCGGGCCGACCCGGAAGCGCATCCCATCAAACCGGCATATCGAGCCACCGCCCGCGGCAATGGTGTGGATCTGCATCATCGGCGCGCGGATACGCACCCCGGCGATCAAATTCTCGTCGCCCAGTTCGTAGCGGCCCGCATAATGCGACACGTCGGTTGAGGTACCGCCCATGTCGAAGCCAATGAGATGGCCGGAACCATGCGGCGCGCTGGCGGCGACCATGCCGACCACGCCGCCGGCCGGGCCGGACAGGATCGCATCCTTGCCGCGGAAGGCGCGGGCTTCGGTGAGGCCGCCATTCGACTGCATGAACTGCAGGCGCGGGCCCTCGCCGAGCCCGGCCGCGACCTTGTCGACATAGCGGCGGAGAATTGGGGACAGATAGGCGTCGACCACGGTCGTATCGCCGCGCCCGATCAGCTTGATCAGCGGCGCGACCTCATGGCTGACGGAAACCTGGGTAAAGCCGAGCTCGCGGGCTATCGCCGCCAGCCGCTCTTCATGATCGGTGAAGCGCCAGCCATGCATCAGCACGATCGCCAGCGCGTCGAAGCCCTTTGCGCGCAGGATATTGAGGTCGGCGCGTGCGCGATCCTCCTCAAGCGGCCGAATGATGGCGCCATCCGCCCCGGCGCGCTCCTCGATTTCAACTACCGTTTCATAGAGCATGGCGGGCAGGACAATGTGGCGTGCGAAAATTTCCGGCCTTGCCTGGTAGCCGATGCGGAGCGCGTCGCCGAAGCCGGCGGTGATCGCCAGTGCGGTCCGTTCGCCCTTGCGCTCGAGCAGCGCATTGGTGGCAACCGTGGTGCCCATGCGGATATCGCCGAGCGTTCCCCCTTCGACCTGCAGCACCCGGCGAATGCCCTGCAGCGCGGCATCTTCATATTGACCCGGATTTTCCGAAAGCAGTTTTTCGACGCGTTGCCGGCCATCGGACGCAGTGGCGACCAGGTCGGTGAAAGTCCCGCCGCGATCGATCGCGAAGTTCCAGATCAAGGACACGGCCGCATCGAAGCAGAAGGCGGAGGGGCGCTCAATGACACTTTTCTGAAATTATTTTTGCGCGTCGTGGAACTCGGATGCGGGAAGGCCGTTTTATTCACGTGGTTCAAATCTTCGGATGCGAACCATGGAACCCCGGAGACTTCGGTCTCCGGGGTTTACTGCGTCTAGAGGGTCGCGGCCGATGACCAAAGGAAGCACAAGGGATCTGCGGATCGCCTTGTTCTGCGCCAACTATAATTGTGTGCGCGACGGGGCGAACAACGCGCTCAATCATCTCGTCTCTTACCTATTGCAGCAAGGCGCGCAGGTCCGGGTCTACTCCCCGACCGTCGCCAACCCAGCATTCGAGCCTACCGGGGACCTGGTATCGGTCCGGTCGGTGGCGATCCCGGGGCGAAGCGAATATCGGCTGACGCTGGGGCTCGACGAGCATACCAGGGCGGACGTCCGCCGCTTCGCGCCGACCCATATCCATGTCTCCGCGCCGGATCCGCAGGGCTATCAGGCGCAGGGCCTGGCGCGGGAGCTGGGTTGCCCGCTGGTGACCAGCCTCCACACCCGGTTCGAGACCTATTTCGAATATTATGGATTGCGCGCTTTCCGGCCTTGGGCGGAGCGATACCTACGCAACTTCTATTCCCGATCGGACCTGGTGCTGGTTCCCAATGTCCAGATCGCCGAGGAACTCAAGACCTGGAACATGGGGAATAGAATCGCGGTCTGGTCGCGCGGTGTCGATCGGCAGAAATTCCATCCAGCCTTTCGAAGCATGGAGTGGCGGCGGTCCGAGGGCTGGGATGACGCGGACGTCATTCCGTTGTTCTTCGGCAGACTGGTCCGGGAAAAAGGCATCTCGGAATTTTCCGCTGCCATATCAAAGGCGATCGAGAGCGGCCTTAAGCTGCGTCCGATGATCGTCGGCGACGGACCAGCAAAAGCGGAACTTGCCCGTCAATTGCCGGAGGGAACGCGCTTCCTGGGCCATTTGTCGGGCCATGACCTGTCCACGGCCATCGCCAGCGCGGACGTGCTGATCAACCCGAGCACGACCGAGGCTTTCGGCAACGTCAATCTGGAGGCCATGGCCGCCGGCCTGGCGGTCGTCAGCGCCGACATGCCGAGCGCGCTGGCGCTCATTTCCAACAACGACAATGGCCTGCTGGTGCCGCCGCACCAGGTGGAGGGTTATGCCGAAGCCCTGTCCAAGCTCGCGAGCGACCGGCGAAAGCGAACTCGGCTGGGCGCGGCAGCTGCCGCCGCAGCAGCGGCCTTTACCTGGTCGTCAGCCCTTCTGGACGTCGTGCAGGGCTATCTTGGCCTGATCAGCTGACTAAAGGCTAGCTGCGTCCATGTCGGCGAGTTGCATCCGCCGCGACCGGTCGGCAAGCGGATATTTGTTGCCGTTGGCGCAGTTGAACAGGACGACCCGTTCGTCCGCGCCCACCAGTCCGCGATCCAGCGCCTCGCGCCATGCGGCGAGCACCGCGCCGCCCTCCGGGCAAAGCAGCATGCCGTCGAGCCGGGCAGCGTCGTCAACCGCCTCCATGATCGCTTCCTCCTGGACAGCGATGGCAGCGCCCCCGCTCTCACGCACCGCCCGAAGGATCAGGAAATCGCCGACCGCTTTTGGCACGCGGATACCAGTGGCCATGGTCGCCGCCCCTTCCCAGCGCTCGGCATATTCATCGCCATTTTCGAAGGCTCGCACCATCGGCGCGCAGCCGGCCGCCTGCACCGCGATCATTCGCGGGCGCTTCGGCCCGATCAGGCCGATCTGCTCCAGCTCGTCGAATCCCTTCCACATGCCGATCAGCCCGGTGCCGCCGCCGGTCGGGTAGAAGATCGCGTCCGGCAGCTCCCAGCCGAATTGCTCCGCGAGCTCGAGCCCCATCACCTTCTTGCCTTCGAGCCGGTAGGGTTCCTTGAGGGTCGAGCAGTCGAACCAGCGGCCTTGCGCCGCGCCCTCGCCGACGATCCGGCCGCATTCGTCGATCTGGCCGTCGGCGACGATCACCTCTGCGCCGTAGGCAGCGGTTTCCCGGATGTTGATGTCAGGAGTTTCGGCCGGGCAGATGACCAAGGATTGCATCCCGGCCCGGGCGGCATAGGCGGCGAGCGCGGCGCCGGCATTGCCGTTGGTGGGAAGGGCGATGCGGGTCACGCCGAAATGCTTGGCCATGCTGACCGCTGCCGCCATCCCGCGCGCCTTGAACGAGCCGGTCGGGAGCCGGCCTTCGTCCTTGACGATTGGGGCGCGTGTGCCCTGCTTTCGCGCGACATGATCGAGCGGGATCAACGGGGTTTCAGGCTCGCCGAGGCTGACCGGTTCGGCGCCTTCGGGCAGTGGCAGAAGCTCGCGCCATTTCCACATGCCGGATGGGCGCGAGGCCAGCGCCTCCTTGCTCAACCGCTCGGCGACTGCCTCCAGGTCATAACGCGCCAGCAGCGGCTTTCCCGCCTTGGACAGGTTCTGGAGCTTGTCGGAATCGTAGCGTTCGCCGGTCAGCGAGCATTCGAGATGGGTCATGAACATGAGTGGTGCGTAGCGTGCTGACGCGGGCACGCAAGGGTAGCGGTTCGACGAACGGGCGTCAGAGCGCGACGAAGGTATGATATACCATTTGCGACGTTGTATCATCCTGCGCTAAGGACGCGGTGCTCCCAGACAGTTTGGCCTGAACAACAGGAACATGATGACCCGCGCTACCTCGCTGCTTGCCCTTTCCATGGCCCTGCTGCCATCCCCGCTCCTGGCGCAGGTGGCGGTCACCGACTCGTCGAGTGAGGCGGCTGGATCGAGCGAAACGAGCTCGGCGGCCGCGGAACCGACCCCGGGAAGCGCGGCCGACGCTCACCCAGAGCCTGAGCAGGACATCGTCGTCACTGGGGTCCGCCGCAAGGAGAATGACGTGCTCGGCGGCGTGTCCGTGCTCGATGCCGCCGACCTCACCCGCCAGGTGCGGCCGAGCATCGGCGAGACGCTGGCCAAGCAGCCGGGCGTCAGCGCCACCAGCTTCGGCCCGACGGCCTCGGCGCCGGTGCTGCGCGGGCTAAGCGGCGACCGGGTGCGGGTGCTGACCGACGGAATCGGCACGCTCGACCTGTCGTCGTCCGGCCCGGACCATGCGATCGCGATCAATCCGATCACCGCCGAACGGATCGAAGTGTTGCGCGGGCCATCGGCGCTGCTGTTCGGATCGTCGGCGATCGGCGGCGTGGTCAACGTCATCGACACGCGCATCCCGCGCCACGAGCCGGACGGGCCGGCCGAGGCCGACGCCCTGCTGAGTTATGGCAGCGCGGCCAACGAGCGGTCGGTCAATGGCGCGATCGACGTGCCGATTGCCGGCCATTTCATCGTCCACGCCGACGGCAACTGGTCGAAGAGCGACGATCTCGAGACCGGCGGACATATATTGTCGAAGGATTTGCGCGAGCAGGCGCTGGCCAGCCCCGACCCAGCGATACAGGAACTGGCCGACCTGAAGGGCGAGCTGCCCAATTCGGCGGCGACATCCAAGGAAGGTGCGCTGGGGCTTGGCTATGTCGATGGCGAGCTCAACGTCGGCGTCTCGGTGACGCGGCACTTGTCGAAATATGAAGTGCCGATCCGCTATTCGCTCGATCCGCTGGTCGAGCCGGAAGCGCCGACCATCGACGTCGAGCAGACCCGCTATGACGCGCGGGCCGAGATCCCGCTCGGCGGTTTCTTCAGCCAGGTCCATGCACGGGGCGGCTACGCCAACTATCATCACGACGAGCTGGAAGCGGATGGCGCAATCGGCTCCAGCTTCTTCAGCAAGGGCGGCGAAGGGCGACTGGAGCTGATCCAGGCCGACCATAGCGGTTGGGGCGGAACCAGCGGCGTCCAGTACCTCCAGCGCAACGCGAAGATCCGCGGCGAGGAGAAGTTCCTGCCCGACAGCCGGCAGAAGCAGACCGGCCTGTTCACGCTGCAAACCTATGTCGACGGGCCGATCCGGATCGAAGGCGGCGCGCGGGTAGAGTTCAGTAAATTGAATGCCGATGAGGATGACCAGCTTGGGACGCCGGCGCGGTCGCTCGACTTCACCACCTTGTCCGGCTCGCTCGGCGGGCAATATGAATTTGTGCCCGGCTGGCGCGCCGGCCTGTCGCTGTCGCACAGCGAGCGGGCGCCGGCGATCGACGAGCTGTTCGCCAACGGACCGCACGGCGGCAGCCAGTCGTTCGAGGTCGGCAACCCGAACCTCGACCCTGAGAAGAGCAATTCGATCGAGCTCGGCGTGCACCACAGCAAGGGGGCGCTGCACCTCACCGCCAACCTGTTCTACAGCCGCTTCTCCAATTTCATCTTCCAGGCGCCGACCGGCGAGACCGAGGACGATCTCCCGGTGCTCGAATATCGCCAGGGCAAGGCGACCTATTACGGGTTCGAAGCGCAGGCGGAGATGACGTTCGGCAATGCGCTGGGTATCGATTGGGGCGGCGAATTGCAGGGCGACGCGGTGCACGCAACCGTCAAGGACTTCGGCCCGGCGCCGCTGATCCCGCCGATGCGGCTGATGGGCGCGCTGACCGGCGAGAAGGGGCAGTTCGACGGACGGATCGAGGTTGAGCACGCCTTCGACCATGACCGCACCGCGCCAAACGAGACCGACACGTCGGGCTATACGATGGTCAATGCCTCGATCGACTGGCACCCGTTCGCGGCGAAGCCCGAGCTGACGCTATCGCTGGCGGGGAACAATCTGTTCGATGTCGAGGCGCGGCGGAGCACGTCGTTGCTCAAGGATTTCGCGCCACTGGCGGGCCGCGACATTCGGCTGACGGCCCGGGTCGGTTTCTAGCCCGGACTTGCGCGAGGACGCGGCGCTTGCAATCACCCGCGCCCATGACCCTGACCCTGCTCATTGCGGCGCTGATGTCGCAAGTCCCCGCGCCGGCCGCGGAAGCCGCGGCCAAGCCGGCTGAAGCCGCCGCCGAAGCGCCTGCTCCGGCCAAGCCGATCTTCACTCCGAGCGAAACCAGATCGCGTGGGTCGGTGACGATCGGCGGCAAGAAGATCGCCTACCAGGCGGTGGCCGGGACGCTGGTGATCCACGGCAAGGACTGGGACGATACCAAGCCGCTTGAGGAGGCCGCGAGCCCGCCCAAAAAGGACAAGGGCAAGGACGACGATGGGGACGAGCCGGCGCCCGAGGCGTCGATGTTCTACGCCGCCTATTTCAAGGACGGCGCGCTGGCGGCGGGGCGGCCGATCACCTTCCTGTTCAATGGCGGGCCGGGATCCTCGACCGTGTGGCTGCACATGGGCGCGTTCGGGCCAGTCCGGGTGCAGACGGTCGATACGCGACATACGCCCGCCGCGCCCTATCCCGTGGTCAACAACGACCAGAGCCTGCTCGACGCGTCCGACCTGGTGTTCGTCGACGCGCCCGGCACGGGTTTCAGCCGGATCGGCGGCAAGGACAAGGACAAGGCCTTCTACGGGGTCGACCAGGACATCGACGCCTTCACCCAGTTCATCACCCAGTTCCTGTCGAAATACGGCCGGTGGAATTCGCCCAAATATATTTTCGGCGAAAGCTATGGGACAATGCGCGCCGCGGGGCTGGCGCTAGCGCTGCAGAACAAGGACGTCGATTTGAACGGCGTCATCCTGCTCAGCGACATCCTCGCCTGGGACCTGTTGCCCGACGATCCGCAGGTGAACCCGGGCAACGATTTCCCCTATGTAATGACCCTGCCGACCTATGCGGCGACGGCCTGGTATCATAATCGCATCGCCCGGCCAGACGGCGACCTGCAGAGCTTCCTCGCCCGGGTCGAGAATTTCGCGACGACCGACTATTTGCAGGCGCTGATCAAGGGCAATGAGCTGGGCGACGAGGAGCGGCAGCGGATAGCGCGGCAGCTGTCGGCCTATACCGGCCTCACCGTCCCCTATCTGCTGAAGACCGACCTCCGCATCCAGTACGGCGCGTTCCAGAAGGAGTTGCTGGCCGACCGGGAGGAAACGGTCGGGACGCTCGACACCCGGTTCATCGGCGCCACGCTCGACCCGATCGCCAAGGTCGCGAGCAACGACCCGCAAAGCAGCGCGATCAGCTCCGCCTATGTCGCCGCGTACAACGATTATGTGCGCGCTTCATTGCGCTATGAGCCCGGCATCGAGTTCAAGTCGGGGATCTCGATCTACGACAGCTGGGATTACAAGCATAAGCCGCCCGGCGGCGACCGGGCGCTGATCGCATTGCCTAACGTGCTGCCGGACCTCGCCGTGGCGATGAAGCAGAACCCCGACCTGAAGGTGATGGTCAACGGCGGCTATTACGACGTGTCGACACCCTATTTCGCCGGACGGTTCGAGATGCGGCATTTGCCGATCCCGGACAGGCTGAAGAGCAATATCGAGTATCGCTATTATGAGTCGGGCCACATGGTCTACGCCCACCTGCCGTCGCTGAAGGCGATCCATGACAATGTCGCGCAATTCATTGGAAGGACGGAGGGGCGATAAGCCAGGCGATCGCGTAATGAGCTGACGCGTCGGTTTGGCCCTTCGCTTTCGCCCGCCGACTCCGTTATGCAAACTGCAAAGCATGGAGGCGATATGGCGCGATTTCTCTGCTGCACACTTCAAGCCAACAAGGGCGGGGGCGAGCCGGTTTGGATCAACATCGATCTCGTCGCCGCAATCCAGGTCGATCAGTTTGGGCTCGGCTCAAAGATCACATTCGCGGGCGAAGGCAGTCCACATTTCTTTGTCCAGGAAAAGCCGCATCAAATCTTCGAACGGCCCGGGCAAGATCCCCAACCCTCCCCGCGCCCCTAGCCGCCCGGCCAGGTTCCGCGTCGGCGGCCGTGAGGCCATCGTTTGCGCCCCAGAACGGTTGATCGCTGGCGACTCACAAGCTGGCGAAAACATGCACCCGGGTCGCTGAGTCGGCCGTTGATGCTGCATGATGAACATGCACACCAACATTGCCGAGACGGGCTCCGTGGAGTCCCATGTCGACCGCGCGATGCGCGGCCCGACCCCTGACAACCCCTCGCTGTCGCTGAAGAAACGGCTGCAGCGAGCCGCATTTTTCGACAAGCGCGATCGCGAGGTAGCGGCGGGCCAGGCCGAGCCGGTCGATCCCGACGCGGGATTGCCGGAAGCGATGACCGAAGACGCTTAAGCCCCCATTGCAAAGGACAGGACTAGCAGGCCGCCCGCGACAGCGAGGCGGCCTTGCTTTTGGTCTTATCGCCGACAGACCGAGCCGTCGTCGCCCGAAATGATGCGGCCGAACGAAGGCGTATCGCCGGTGCTGATCAGGATCCCGCTGGTCCCGCACCGCCTCAGCTGGAAACGGACCTTGCGCGAGCGAAAGTCGAGCGACACTCGCCGGAATGTGTCGAGCAGGTCGGTGCCGAGCAGCAGCGCGGGTTGATTCTGAAGGCCGAACACGGTGAAGGGTGGAACGTCGGCGAACGCGATCAGCACGTCGCGGAGCGTCACCGACCCGACCTGAAGTTCGCCTACGCGAGCCAGCTGCAGGTCGAGGGGAACGCCGGTGACCCCAACCACGGTCACCTTCACGAAGCTGCGCCGATTGTGTTTGATCAGCTTGTCGCGCAGCGCGAGGTTGCCGATCGTGATCTCCGAGCCGGTATCGATCACCGCTTCGACCGGATAGCCGGCGGCGTTGACTTGGGTCAGGATCAGCTGGCCGCGCCGGCGCCGGGCCACGACCACAATTTCGCCATCCATCATCCTTGCCGGCTGGCGAGCGTCCTCGGCCTTGATGATGCGTTTTTCGAAATCCATCATCAGACGCTGTTCGACCAGCGCGTCGATGCCGATCATGCCGGCGCCGCCGAGGTCGGCCTCCTTCAGCGCGGGCACTTCAAGATTGCGGATCTTGCTGCTGCCAAGCTGCAGTTCGTCGACCAGCACCCGCCCAACGACGGCGCTGGCGGTTGTGCCGTGAAGCACGGTCGGCGTGCCCAGCGGCAATTGCAGGTCGGCAGCGATGCGCAGGCCGACCACGGACGTGTCGGCGCCGCTGTCGACCAGGAACTGGTAAGGACCACGGCCATTGACCCGCACTTCGACGGTCATCCGCGTATTGTCCTTCTTGGCGTTGATGTCCTCCCCGCCGATCAGCAGCTGATTGTCGATTACGGCTGGAGGTAAGGGAGGCATCTCCTTCGGTGGAACGAGGACCGGCTTGGCGATTTTGGGGGTTTGGGCGGCGACTGATGCGTCGCCCGCCAGGGCCGACAGCGCCAGCCCGATCGCCAGGATCATTTTGCTACGAGGCGTATTCAAACCGCCTCCTCCCCAATTGTGTCGCCCGCGTTACGCTAGACCTGGTGAACCGGAGCTTGCCACGCAAAAGTAGATGAACGGCACCTCGTGTCGACGAAGGAACGATCAAGGCGCTTGGAACCGCTGCGAAGATGCCGCGTTTCGCCGGACAAGATGACAATGCCGATCGACGGACAATATTTCGCCAATCGCGAGCAGGATGAGCAAGCGCTCAGCCGCGAGGCGGTCGATTGGCGGGTCGCCGCAGCCCATGCCGAACTGGCTGCGCGCTACGAGGCGCTGGCGGCGGTATTCGGCGCGAAGCGGCTGACCAAGCTCCCCATCGATTATCCTTAATCGGCGTCCGCTACGACTTGGCAGCTCTGCTTACCAAAGGGTCGTGCATCGGATAGGGATTGCCGCCGGACCGCAAAAATCCTGCCAATGAATCGATCTCGATCAACACTTCAGCCAATTCGACTCGCATGGGGGCTGAATTCGCAAGACGGTCCGAAATCTCGGCCAATCGATTGCTGACCCAGGCGAATGTCACGCGATCGGTTTCGCGCTGAAGCGCAACGAGATGTTCGGCGAGCAGCTCTTCGCCCTGATCTTCTGCAATCTGTCCTGCCGCGAGGCGCCGATTATGTTGCACCCAGGCCTGCACATCCACAGCTTCGTCGAACGCGATCCCCGCCCATTTTTCGCGCCGCCAAATGATCGATCCAGGCATTTGCAGCTCGCCCCGGCGCAAGGTCACGCGCGTGCCAGGTGGCGGAAACGTCACGCCACCGAGCATTGCTCCTCGACCCGACATGTTGCGAACCCGCACCGACTGCAGGCCGGCGGGCGAGCTGAGAATAGCCGTGAACAAAACTCTTGATCTGCTTTCTGCCCGTTTGTCCTTTTGAAAAATTCCAGGGCGTTTCATCATGCCTAGCCTTTCGAAGCATTGGATTGATCATTCTCGAAATTGACCACTGCGTCCGCCGGCAGCAGTTGCCCGCCCTCTGCCGGAGCCAAGATCGACACTGGTGAGTTGAGCGTTGCCCCCAACTCCCGCGCCTGATCCTGATCAAGCTCGAGCGCGTAATTTCCGGGCGGCAGATCGGTAAAATAGGCGCCGCCATCGGCGCCCGTGGTTTGGGTGAAGCGCCGCCCCGTTTGCGAAATGAGAGTCAGTCGAATGTCCGCTATTCCAGCCTGGCCGGCGGCGTCAGCGGGCGCCGCGTAGACGGCGTGGATCATGATTTCACTTGGAAGAGCGATTGGGTAATTGATCAACAAGACCTTGCCTGGACGCGAGCCAGCGCGAAACCTGAAGTCAGGAGGGATGTACAACAGGTCATCACTGGTGTCGGCGGTCACCGTTACGGGGACCAGGCCAGTCCCCATCCCGCGCGCCAGCGCAAATCCGTTCTCGTCCGTTTCGGCCGCAAAATAGGATCCGGATTTGATGGAGACACCGCGGACACCGGGCTCCCCAGCCTGCCTGATCCCATCACCATTGGAATCCTGAAAAGCATTTACCGCCAACGATCCGCTGGTGGCCGCCCCAGGCTTGGTCATGACGTAGCGGCCCTGGAAGGGGTCGTAGATCAGGCCGAAGGCGAGCCGCCCGCCAATCCGAAAGCTGTTTGGTCCAAAATCATAATTGGCGTCCAGCGACAGATCGAAGACCTTGCCTCGGGCCCACAAGGAGGCGTTGGCAACTGTTGAAGCGGATTGGCCGAAATGTCGTGAAAGGCCAAAACGCAGCAGTTTATTCAATCCGATTGACCGTTCCGCAGAGAGCTGAAGTGTGTCCAGTATGGTTTCCGGAACCATGCGTGTGAGGGCTGTCGCGTGTAGGCGCCAACCCTCCAAATCGAACAGGTAGAGATCGGTCGCGGCATCCAATTGCGAGGCGCTGTCGCCGTATCGATAATAGCCGATACCGATTGACGCACGCGCGCCGCCCCAGCCCATCGTCGTCTGCAGGTGGGCCGAAAGCAGCGGCGTCCCGTCGCTCAGTATGTCTTGGTCGAGCAGCAGGCTGATGGGCATCGACAGTTTGCCCATGCGGATGAGCTGACTGATGCGCACTTCCGTGCTTCGCCGCAGGGCGCGGCCGCCGCCTATGGCGGTCTGATCGATGAAACCGTCGCCATATTCGGCGTGACGCGCAACGACCGAGCCGCCAAGAAATGGTCCGGCGATCGCTGCCGAAACCGCCCGTCCTTGCCGCTCGTCCAATGCGCCGTCCAGTTGCAGGCTGTAGGGGCCCAAAGTGGTGCGCGCCCCGATATTCGCGACAAACAGTTTTTTGTCTGCTGGCTGGTAAGTCCCCATTCCGCCAGTGAGCGTTAGCCAGGGCGAAACCCCATATCCGATGTTCGCTGAATATTGGACACCGTCTGTTCCATCGACCCTGGGGGACTGATCGCGTGCGAGGTGGATCAGGGGACGGCCATCGGCCAGGATCCCGAGATTATAGATAAACTTGCCTGTGGGGAGCTGCCCGCCGGCCACCAAATATTGGCGCACTTCTTCGCGCTGCTCGCCATGAGGGCCATAGAAACGCAGTCTGATGACATTTTTGCCGTAAATCAGCGGAATTTCGTGGAATTCATACAAACCATTGCCAGAGCCGGCCTGCGACCCGCTAAGCACCTCGTTGACGTACAGCTCCACGTCCCAGCCGGCCGGCAATTCGCCGCGCAGGTCGAGCCGATCGAAGATGTTGACGGTCTGGAGCGGCTCGTTGGACAGGAAGAAGCCTCTGCCCGGGGTCGTCCGGGGTCCGAGTGATAGGCCGGGAGTAAAAACATCGCCTGCCGCGATGCGCGTCAGGTCAAGCGGCCCGCCCTGAAAATCGCGCCGGTCCAACGTGAAGCGCAGATTGCTGGGATGAAGATCATAATCGGTACTAAGATACAGCTGATAACCGGCGAACAGCAGATCGCCGGCAGCGCGAAGCTCGGTTCTTCCCTGTTGGCCATCATTCGTCGCGTCGCCTTCCAAGATCAGGTCGATTGCGGGTAGAGTGATCGCTTCGTAGCCGGCTTCGCGGATCGGCCCTGGATCGACTGCCCGATCGGCGCCACCATTAAGCCGGTTGCGCTGTTCAGCTCTTTCGAGCGCCAATTCGAACGGAAATGGATTTTTGCGCGTGATGGTTACGTAAAGCGCCGGCAGATCAAGCTTGATGGTAATCGCCAGCAGCTCCTCGAGTACATCCGTCCGGACATAGGTTTCCCCGGCCGCTCTCAGAAAATCGCTCGAGGCAAGGGTTTTGGAGCCTGTTGAAGCCCTCAGGGACCCCGCGGCATCATCGATCGAAATATCAAGGCCGAGGAGACGGCCCAATTCACCGGCCGGCAAATAGACCTTGCCATCAGGGGACTGGATCGCATTTGCCCCATCGGTGAGATTATGGTCATTTGCGAAAATCGCGAGGAGGAGCGGCTGGTTCGCGTCAGCTGGCAGCCCGGCGGACTGCGCGAACGCGGCTTGCGGGATTGATGCCGCGCCGATGAGGAGCATGCCCACCATCAGCGAACTTCGGCGTCGCATTACGGCACCTGAAACTCGACTTGCGCCAGAGGTTTCTTGGCGACTTTCTCCTGATCCCAAAAGCTGATCAGCAGTCGTTCGCCGGATTGAGGCGCGCGCTTGAGGTTTACGGTGACAGAGCGGCTTTCAACCTCCGGATAAACTGCCGTTCCCCTGATCTGGCCGAGCGGCGGATCCTTCTTGCCAGCGCTCGCCGAGCGGACCTCAACCGTCCCGTAGACGGAGCTTGAACCGCGCCGGACCAGATCGATTTCGAGGGCCGGCGCCTTCTCGACCGCGCCGCCAGCAGCGGAAGAAGCATCGACGAACGTCAGCCGCGGGCGGATCAGATCGGCGCGGGCGTCGCGCGGACCGATCCGGACAATTACCGGCATGGTCATGGTCAAAGCGATTTTCAGGTCGGTGACCGGCTGGTTTTCGGCGACCTCGTCTGACGATCCGACGCCGTCGTCCATTACGGGCAAGGATGTGATTCTGAGGTGCGATCGATATTCGCCTGGCGGAAGTGCGCTCGTGTCCGCGCGGACGCGAATGACATGGAATCCCTGCGCTGCGACAGCAGTCCGCTGTGGTGCCACCGTCAATGCCTGCCTGGCGGAGCGTACCCGCGCCGCAATCTCGCGCAAATCCGCCCGCTGGCCGATCGCGTCGAGGTTGGCCAGCCCGCCGTCAGGCGTCATGGTATAATCTGCGAGAGCGGTGGTGACGGTCACCGGCTCCCGCTCGCTGTTAATGACGGTGACCGTCTGAACCCCGCCTCGTCCGTCGAACACCAGCCGGCCGGGAAACATTTGGAAACTGCCTGCTCGCGCCGGCTGCCAGGCGCTCAGGGATCCGGCCGCAGCAAGCACAACAAGAAGCACACGGCCGAGGCGCAAGCCTGGCCAGATCGAGCGTTTCATTGGACTCCCCTTTGGGAGGAATGGCCCGGCGGCAGTGGGGCGCCGCCGGGCCGAGGTCAGACGGCGATCAACGGCCGCCTGGCCAACGCGAGTTAGTAATAATTGGCGTCAAGAGTCACGACCGCAGAGTAGCGGCCTGAAGGCGCCCCTGCTGCGAACGAGGCCGTGCCACCGATGTAGTAGGTATATTCGGCCGCCGCGCCGCCGACGGTGATTGGCAGGCGGACTATTCTGTTGGCGGGCACACTGTCCGTCGGGGCGTAGTTCATCGTGCCGCCGCAGGTGCAGGTCATTGGGATATTGGAAAGTAGGTCGCTTATGCGAACATCAAAGTCGGGCTCGCCGACAAGACGGATCTTGCCGGAGTTAGCTCCCCTGGGTCCCGCTTGATCCAGAATCTGGGCATTGACTGAAGTAACCACGGGAAATTGATCTGCGGTTACCGTGACCGAGCCGGCCCCTGAGCCAAGGACGAACCCGCCAAATTTGAGGGGGCGATCGACAATGATCTGCAACGCCCTGGCGGCGTCGCCATCCACAGGCATCGGCACGGCAACCGCCTGGGCCGGCGCCGATGCCAGCAGCGCCGATGCCGCCACCCCGATTGCCGCGAAGGACTTCGCCAAAATGACTCTCGCTTCTTTGTTCACCTTCAATCCCCTCCTGTTCAGACGTAATGTCTCCGCACAGGCCGGTGGAGCCTGCGCCCAATGGAACTGCATGATCGGCCATAGTAGCCGGTCATGCACCTCATCGATTCATCATTAATCGACAAGTGATTGTCTAAATTGGAATGATTTGGGGAGGAAACTAAGGGGCTTAATGTATCGTTCGGCGATCTTTTGACCGTTTTGGCGGTCCAATTACTTGAAGCAGACAGTTAATTGTTCTTAACTAATATTGATTTCGACCCGGACTATCCGCAGGCCCTGCACAAAATATGGGCGGCCTGCAGGGAATCTGCGCAGGCCGCCCATGGCCGGGACTGATCCAGGGGTTGGTGGAGCGCGAACTGCCTAGGGGGACATCCGCGCACCACACCCGTCCCGGTTTCCTTAAAGGTCGATGCCGCTGGCGATCTGTTCCAGCTTGCGGACCCGTTCCCTCAGGTCGGCGAGTTCGATCCGGCCCGTGGCGGGCGGGAGCCCGTGATCGCCGGTCTGGCTGGCAAGCTCGAGCCGCTTATAGTCGAGCCACGACTGCCATCCCTTGAGGCCGGCGACGCAGGCCAGGGCGGTCGCGAGAAGGACGCTGGCGCCGATCAGGGCAATCGATAGCGGTTCCATTATTTCTCCTCCCTCAAAGCTTCGATCTCGCGCGCCAGCTCGTCATTCTGGCTGTTGAGATGATGATCGATGGCCATCATCCGGCGGTCGTTGGTGTCGAGCTCGGTGCGCAGCTGGTGGACCGAGGTGCGGCGGCGGCCAATGTCGCCCATCCGCTCAAACTCGGACGGCCGGTCCTGCCCGCGCAGCGCTTTTTTCCTCTGGATATGCAGGTAGATGCCGGCGCCTACATAGGCGATCAGGGCCAGCTTCCAGCTGATCAGCAGCGCCACCGCGGCGAAGCCGATCCGGAGGAAGGTCGGGTCGATGTTGAACACATCGCCAAGGGTCGAGCAAACGCCGGCCAGCTTCTTGTCACGGCGATTGAGCGAATAACGGTCTGACATTTCCCTTTT
>DATJKE010000088.1:0-9912 GCA_035491735.1 Sphingomicrobium sp. | reverse complement strand
CGTACCGAGCCCGCCGCCGCTGACCTGGCGCCGGCTGACGAAACCGAATCCAGGAAGGAAACTCGCGGCCAGCTGATCTGGCGGGAGATCAAGGGGCTGTTCTGGGTGCTGCTGGCGGTTCTCGCCTTCCACAGCTTCGTCGCCAAGCCATTCTACATCCCGTCGGAATCGATGATGCCTAACCTGTTGACTGGCGACCGGCTGGTGGTGACCAAATATCCCTTTGGCTGGTCCTATGTGTCCCCGACCCTCCCCAATCCGGCGGCGATCCTCAGGAACCTGCTGCTGCGTCATTCGGAGCCATGGACCATCACCTTGCCGTTCATGAAAGGCCGCATTCTCGGTGGAACTCCGGAGCGCGGCGATGTGGTGATCGTCACTCCGCCGGGCGGCAACCAGGACTATATCAAGCGCGTCATCGGCCTTCCCGGCGATACGGTCGAAGTGCGCGATGGGCGCCTTATCCTCAACGGCAAGCCGGTGGCGGCCTCGCTTCGGCCGCCGGCGATGATCCCGGTCGACGCCAATTCTCCATGCGGCATCAACCAGTTCTGGGACCGCAAGGTCGACACTTCGACCGGCACTTTCTGCCGCTTGCCAATCGTCCACGAAACCCTGCCGAACGGAGTCGGCTATGACACGATCGATGACGGCACCAGCCAGGGTGACGATTTCGGTCCGATTGCGATTCCGCCCGGCCATTTGTTCCTGATGGGCGACAATCGCGATCATAGTGCAGATAGCCGCTTCAGCCTGGAGGAGCAGGGCCTTGGCGGTCCCGTCCCGATCGAGAACATCGGCGGACGGGCGGAGTTCATCACCTTCAGCCTTGACGGCACGACTGAGTTGACCAACCCCGCCACCTGGTTCTCGGCCTTCCGCGACGGCCGCGCCGGAACCTCGCTTCGGCCGCCAAAGGACTAACCAACGATGGCCGCCAAGCTGGAACCCGATCGTCCGCCCGAGAGTCCCGGCCCGGCCGATCTTTCCAGCAGGCCGGTCCGGGACGAAGCCCGCAGGGCGGCGGTATGGCTGGGAATGGCGCTGGCGATCGTCGGCGTCGTCGTGCTCGCCCAGCCTATCCTTTTGATCATTGCCGGCTTTGTCTTTTCGGTCGTGCTCGATGGTGGTGCGCGGCTCCTGGGCCGGTTCCTTCCCATCGGCCGCGGCTGGCGGCTTGGCATCGTCGTATTAGCCGGGTTCGGGTTCATCGGCTGGGTACTTTGGTTCGCCGGCACGACGTTCGCGGCGCAGTTCGAAGCGCTGCGCATCGTCCTCAACGTACAGATCGACCGCGTCATGCTTTGGGCGCGCGACATGGGCCTTGTCACCGAAAGCAGCAGGGCGAACCTGGGTCCTCAACTGATGGGCTCGGTTGGAAGATTGACCACCGCAGTCGGCACCGCCCTTGGCGCGCTCGCCAGCGGGCTGATGATCATCGTGATCGGCATTTTTATTGCCATGGAGCCGCACCTTTACGATCGCGGCATCGCCTGGATGCTGCCGGTCGAAAACCGCGCACGCTTTTACAGGATCAGCGAGAAGGTCGGATTCACGCTCCGCCGCCTGTTGTTCGGCCGCATCATCGGCATGCTGTTCGAAGGGGTGTTCACCTTCGTCATGCTGGCAATCGGCGGCGTGCCGATGGCGGCGTTGCTCGGCTTGATCACCGGCCTATTGGCCTTCATCCCCAACATCGGCGCAATCATTTCGGGCACGCTGATGGTGCTGGTCGGCTTTTCCGCCGGTACCGGTACGGGCCTGTGGGCGATCTTCGTTTATTTCTTCGTCCAGAACGTCGATGGCTACCTGGTCGTACCCTACATTGCCCGAAAGACCGTCGACCTGGCACCCGCATTAGTACTGGCGGCGCAGCTGATTTTCAGCGCGCTGTTCGGGATCCTTGGCCTGCTGTTGGCCGACCCGCTGCTGGCGATGCTTAAGGTCGGCCTGCAAGAAGTGAGTAAGGGCCCGGCGGAGCAGGCGGCCTCGAAAAAGCGGAAGTAGGCTTATTGGGGCGGCTGGGCCGCGCCCGCGCTTAGCGCGGCATTGGGGACGACCTGCTGCACATAGACGTCGAAGCTCAGGTCCTCGTTGGGGCCGATCGGGCTTCCGGCCGGCGGATTCTTGCCATAGGCGAGGCGGCCCGGAACGACGATCTTGTAACGGCCGCCCTGCTGCATCTGGGCCAACGCCTGCTTGAAGCCCGGGAACAGCTGCATGACCAGGAACGGCGCAGGTCCCCGGCCTTCCGTGCTGTCGAACACGGTGCCGTTCTCGGTCCGGCCGGTATATTCGATGATCACGCCATCCATCTCGCCAACGAACGGGCCCTTGCCCGGCGCAACCGTTTCGACCGCAACACTCTTGAACTGGCCGGCGCCAAAGTAGGCGATGCCATAGGCCAGCGCGACCAGCGCGACGATCGCCAGCCACAGCTTGGGGAGAGTGCCCTTGGCGACGGGACGGAGCGGAACCTGGGTAACCGACATGTCAGCCCTCGCGAAATGGACCGGGCAGGAAGGGTGAGCGGAGCCTTGTAACGGGCTTAACGGGCGCCTTCGCGCTCCATCCGCTTGCGCTCGAGCTTGCGCGCGCGGCGAATCGCGGCAGCCCGCTCACGGGCGCGCTTTTCCGACGGCTTCTCGTAGTGACGGCGCAGCTTCATCTCGCGGTAGACGCCCTCACGCTGCAGCTTCTTCTTGAGCGCGCGCAGCGCCTGGTCGACATTATTGTCGCGAACGATGATTTGCATAAAAAGCCGTCCAACTCCCTTCAAAAGCGTGCCCGAAATCGATCGGGCGAACCCGGCGCCAAAGCCGAATCTGCGGCCTCGATTTCGCTGGGTAATGAATATGGTCCACAAGCGCCCGTGGGGCGTGCGGAGGCGGCCCCTTAGCAGCGGCGCCAATTGATTTCAAGGCAGGAGCAAGTTCCGCCCAGTACGACGAACCGTTGGTCAGGCGGGACGGAAGCCTTGAAGCCGCCATAACGGTTATCGGCGATTAACCTTTTCATCTTTATAAGGTGGGGATGCAGAGCGTGGGTAGTAATTCGTTGAATCGTCGGGAAATGTTGCGGCTTGGTGCGGCCGGTGCAGGGGGGTTGTTGTTGTCCAGCGCCGCCAGCTCACAGACGCTGGTGCCGTCCATTCTCAGCCAGCCGATGGCGCCAGTCGAGCCGGTAACGCGTGTCGCTGCCGCTCCGGTGACTCCGCTTGGCGTCGATCCGACGCTTTTCCAGAAGGCCAGGGCTGCGCTTGATTCGCATCGCATCGCGCCCCGCGATTCGATTGGAATCGTCGATTTTACGCTGGCGTCGCGCGATCCGCGCTTCCACCTGGTGGACCTCGCCGGCGGCACGGTCGAAAGCTTCCGGGTTGCGCATGGGCGCGGCTCCGACCCCGATCATAGCGGTTTCGTAGAGCGTTTCTCGAACCAGCCCGGTTCGGAAGCCACTTCCAACGGCACCTACACTACCGGCGAATATTATCACGGCAAATACGGCCTCTCGATGAAGGTGGACGGCCTGGATTGGAGCAACAGCAATGCTGCGGCCCGCGCGATCGTGATCCACAACGCCTGGTATGCCGAGCCGGAAATGATCGACATCCACGGCAAGCTCGGACGCTCGGAAGGCTGTTTCGCGCTCAGCCGCGCGGACCAGTGGAAAGTGATGAGCAAATTGGCCGGCGGCCGGATGATCTTTGCGGAAAAGCTGATCGCCTGAGCTGAGCGGCAAACGAATCCAAAGGGCGGTTCCGATGGAGCCGCCCTTTTTCATTGGGTTTACTTCGTCGCTACTTTTTCAGCGGGCCTCTTTGCCGGCGCCGGCGCCTTGCCGTCGACGTCCAGCAGGGCGGCAATCACCTTTGCGTCGCGGCGATAGACGTCGTCATAGTTGACGATCGAGCCGTCGGTATTGGCGGCGACGCTGAAGTAGACGATGTAGACCGGCAGCGGCTTCACGAAATTGGCCTGGACCGTCTTCTTGGCGGTCAGCGTCTCCTGGATTTTTTCCGGGACCCATTCGCCACTGTCGTCGCCCAGCAACATCGTCGCCAAATCGAGGACGTTCTTGGTGCGAATGCAACCATGGCTGGCGGCACGAATCTCGCTGTTGAACCGGCTCTTGGCGTTGGTGTCGTGCAGGTAGATATTCTGTTCGTTATACATCACGAACTTCAGCTGCCCGAGAGCATTGGTCGGTCCCGGGGGCTGGCGCCAGCGCTGGACCTTGCCGTCTTTGCCCTTGACCGAAACGAACCCTGCCTTGCCTGCGACTTCCTTTGAGATGGACGTGGGAACTTCCCACCACGGATTGAGAATGACTCCGACCGCGGTGGCGTTGAGCTGCGGGGTCGGCGTCTTGATCGCGCCGGCGACCGCCCGGGTCTTGTAGCGGGTCACGCCATTCTCGACCAAAGTTGCATAATAGCTGGGCACATTGACGATGATGTATTTCGAGCCAAGCTCGCGAGGCAGCCAGCGCCATCGGTCCATGTTCAGCCGGATCTTGTTGACCTTCTGGGTGTCAGTCGCAGGCGTTACCGACAGCGCCGTCCTGAGCGAGCCATATTGGGGATGGGTCGGAAGCAACGTGTTGAGCACCTCGGGAATTCGATTGGTGATCAGCGCCGCTTCCAACATCTGCCGCTGCCGGACCTCGTCGAGGTCCTTGTCGACAACGTGCCAATCGCCCCTGGCATTGCCGCGGACATGGCCGAGCGCGAGGTCCGACGACAGCTTGTTGAATCGATCGGTTGCCGCCTGGGCCAGCAGCTGGGGATCATTTGAGCGCATCGCGTCAATCAAACCGGCAGGATCATAATCCGCTGGCGAAAGTCCCTCATGCCCGACATTGTTGATATAGCCGACCAACGCGCTTGCCTGCTGCAAAGTCCACAGCGGCGGCGGCGGCGGCGGTGGGGGCGGCACGGGTTCAGGCGCAGCCTGTGCAGGCTGGGCTGATTCGTCAGGCAGCGGGCCAATAGGATCGGCGGGCTTTGGCTGAACGGCCGGTTTCGTAGCCGGTGCCGCAGGCGCCTGGCCGGGCTGCGCGACTGCCATTGTCACCGGTACTACAGCCATAGCGGTAAACGTCGCCAAACGGTTCCAACGCGCCTTCGTCACAGTCCGTAACCCCTCGCTCGACACAACCGACGCCCAGGCGCCAAATTCGCGTCCATCCTAGCAACATCAGACATACACAGGATGAACCAGCTGGACTAGGGGCGGGTTTCGCCCCTCGCCGGGCATTTGACCCCCGCCAACCAATCCTTAAACAGTTGGGAAGCATAATCTTTACGGGATTTTGAGCTTGAAGAGGAAAAGCCGCATGTCATCGCGATTCCACCTTCATGGCGGCATGATTCCGCGCACCGTCAAGCGGATGTTCGACGAGCGCTCGGAAGATCGGTTAGAGGCCGAGTCCCAAACCGCCGTGCTGACCATCCGCGGCCGAAATCACATCGTCACGGTTCTCAACCTGTCACGCTCAGGGGTGATGCTTCGCTATTCCGGCGACGCCCACATCGGGGAAAGCGTTTCCGTTCAACTGCTTGACCGGGGCACCATAAGTGCTCAGGTGCGTTGGCTGCGCGAAGGGCAAATGGGCGTATATTTCGCCAATCCACTGGACTAGCGTTGGCGTGGAGATGAATTTTCGAATGATCAAGGCGCGGATCGAAGAGGCCCGTGATGCGAGCGATCGCCGGAGGTCTGCCCGTCACCCGGTCGAAATTGGCGCGCGCGTTCGCGAACTCGGCGCCGAAGGCTTTGAAGCAACGGTGTTCAACATCTCCGAAACCGGGTTCATGGCGGAAGCCGAAGGGGAGTTCGAGGTCGGAACCCGGATCTGGCTGATCCTGCCCGGCCGCGAACGTGCCAATGCCCTTGTCCGCTGGATTGCCGGCAATCGCATCGGCGCCGAATTTGCCGAGCCGATTTCGCTCGAGGGATTGAACGCTTAGTCGCCCAGCGCCCTTTCGACGTCCGGCGAGATTCCCGTAACGATCCTTTTCACTCCAGCGAAGGTGGGATGCATGCCGTCCGCCTGTTGCATTCCCTTTTGCGCCGCGACCCCTTCGAGGAAGAAGGGATAGAAGGCGGCGCCATGCTGGCGGGCCAGCTTTGGATATATTGCCTCGAATCGTGAAACATAGGCTGGATCGAGGTTCGGCGCGCCGCGCATCCCGGCAACCAGCACCTTGATGCGCCTCCCCCCCAATTCTGCCAGGATCGCGTCCAGGTTCTTTTCCGTCAGCCCTGGATCCAGTCCCCGCAACATGTCGTTCGCGCCCAGCTCGACGATCACCAGGTCGGGCTTGCGCTCCAGACCGTCGATGGTCCAGCCGAGCCGAGCCTTGCCGGCCGCGCTTGTGTCGCCTGACACACCGCCGTCGACCACCGTCGCCGCAATTCCGCGGCGGCGGAGAGTCGATTGCAGCTGCGGAGCAAAACCGAGTCCCTGATCAAGGCCGTAGCCGGCGGTAAGACTGTCTCCGAAGGCCAGGATGAGCGGTCGCTGCACTGGCGGGCCAGCGCTCACCAGGGTGATCGACAAAAGGGCGGCGGCAATCGACCGGCGGATCATGGCGTGAAAGGTGGGGCCATTGTGACCTGCCCGCAAGCTCCCTAGCTACTCGGGCCATGAGCGAACCCCTGATTGCGCTGGACGGCGTCCGGCTGACCCTCGGTGAGGGCGATGTCCGTACCGAGATACTAAGAGGCGTGAGCCTGATATTGCTCCGCGGGGAAAAGGTCGCCGTGCTGGGACCATCCGGATCGGGCAAAAGCTCGCTGATGGCGGTAGTCGCCGGGTTGGAGCGCGCCGATGCCGGCCGTGTCCAGCTGGACGGCCAGGACATAGGCTCGTTTGACGAGGATCGCCTGGCGCGCCTGCGCGGCCGTTCGGTCGGAATAATTTTGCAGGCTTTCCATTTGCTGCCGACGATGACCGCCCTGGAAAATGTCGCGGTGCCGCTTGAGCTGGCCGGCGCTTCGGACCCGCGTGGACGGGCGGCGTTCGAACTGGAAGCGGTCGGCCTCAGCCACCGATTGTCCCATTATCCGGCGCAGCTGTCCGGCGGCGAGCAGCAGCGGGTGGCGATCGCCCGCGCGACCGCACCTCGTCCGCGGCTGCTTTTGGCGGATGAGCCGACTGGTAACCTTGATAGCGCGACTGGCGCGGCGATTATCGATTTGTTGTTCGAACGGGCTGGCAAGGCGGGCGCGGGTTTGCTGGTGATTACCCATGACGCGGCGGTGGCCGCTCGGGCAGACCGAATCGTTCGCATGGCTGACGGACAATTGGCCGGGTGAACCAGACGCTGCGCATTGCCCTTCGTGACTTGCGGGGCGGCCTCAAGGGCCTTGGCTTGCTGTGGATCTGTCTCGCCGTGGCAATCGCCGGGCTGGCCTCCGTCACCAGCCTTGCCTCTTCGGTCGACAGCGCCATTGCATCCAATGGCCGCGAACTGTTGGGCGGCGACCTGATGTTTTCCGTCGCGCAGCGGGAAGCGACTGCTGATGAAAAGGCCGCGATTGAACGGCTTGGCCGCGCGTCCAAGAGCGTCACCACCAGGTCGATGCTGGTGGCCCCAAATGGGCAGACCCAACTGGTCGAGTTGACCGGCGTCGACGCAAACTGGCGCCTGGCGGGCAAGGTCGATTGGGGTCCCCGCGGCCGGCGTCCCACAGGTTCAGAGGTTGCGGTAGGACGGGAGGTCGCCGAACGACTCGACCTCCGGCTCGAGCAGGAGGTTCGGCTCGGCCATGCTGCCTTCCGGATCGTATCGATCATCGACAAGGCGCCAGGCGGGAGCGGCTTTGCCCTCGCCCCGCCCGCGATCGTTGACGAAGCCGGCCTCGCCAGCAGCGGCTTGATCCAGCCCGGCAGCATCAGCACGACCAGCTATCGACTCTTGCTTCCTGCCAATGTCGATCTGGACGAGACGGGCAAGCAATTCCAGCGCCAATTCCAGAATGGCGGATGGCGCGCCACGACGCGCGATGAAGCAGGAGCAGGGACGAGGCGGTTCATCGATCGGCTGGGCCAGATGCTACTGCTGGTCGCCTTGTCGGCGCTGGCGATCGGCGGGCTTGGCATGTCGAGCGCGGCCGCCGCCTTCGCCGCCTCGCGGCGCCCGACCATCGCCATATTGAAATTGGTCGGGGCCACCAGGAAAACGGTCACGACGATGCTGCTGGCCGAAATCGGGCTGATTTCAGCCCTCGCCATTGTTGCCGGCCTTGCCGTGGGGGCAATGGCACCCGCGCTGGTCGGCAAGCTCACCGAATCCATGTTGCCGGTTGCGCCGGACACGGCGCCGCAATGGGTGGCGTTGGCCAAGGCCGGGCTGTTCGGCGTGCTGATCAGCTTCGCCGCCAGCTGGCGAATGGTCGGCAGTGCTGCTGAAACCAAACCTGCGCGACTGCTAAGAGGCGACGTTGGCAATGGGGATCCGATGCGCTGGCGCACGTTCATTCTGCCAGTGGCCGCCCTCGCGATTGCAGCCGCGATTGCCGTTGCCGGTGCGAGTGACCCCTGGTTTGCCGCTACTGGCGTGGCCGCGATTGCCGGGCTCTGCGGCCTGTTTGCCCTGCTTGGCCTCGCCGTCCGCCGTAGTGCCCGTGCGGCCAAGCATTTGGGAGGCCCGGTGACCCGCCTCGGCATCGCCGCGCTGGATCGGCCCGGAGCGGCGACCGGTCGCCTGGCGGTCTCCCTCGGGCTAGGACTGACCCTGCTCATAACCCTCGCCGGGACGGCATCGAGCATATTGGCCGAAATCGACACGACCATTCCCAAGAAGGCGCCGGCCCTGTTCCTGGTCGACATTCCTCGGGCCGAGGAGAAGCGCTTCCTTGCCTTGGCGCAGGCTGAACTTCCGGACGCCGAACTGCGGCTCGTGCCGTCACTGCGCGGACCGGTCACCGCGGTCAAAGGTGTCCGGGTGACCGAAATGCGGGACGTTCCCGAGGGTGCCTGGATCCTGCGTGGGGACCGTGGCTTGACCTTTGCCCGTGACCTGCCGCCGGCTAACAGGATCGTCGCCGGTCAATGGTGGCCGAAAGATTATCGCGGCCCGCCGCTGGTCAGCATCGACCAGGATGCCGCGACGGCGCTTAAGCTCAAGGTTGGCGACACACTGACGGTCAACGTGCTGGGCCGGCCGATCGAGGCAAGGATTGCATCGCTGCGCGAAATCGATTGGCGGAGCATGGGCTTCAATTTCGCGATCATATTCGCACCGGGGACATTGGAGGCCGCGCCCTATACGCTGATGGCGACGATCGCCCCACCCTCCAAGACATCGACCGTTGCATTCGAGCGCAAACTGGCGGCCGACCTGCCGATGGTCAGCGCCATCCGGGTTTCGGACATCGTCACGCAGGTAAAAACACTGTTGGAATCGATCGACGGCGCGGTGCGGATCGCTACTGGCTTTGCAATCCTGATGGGAATGATCGTGCTCGCCGGATCGGTCGTGGCGACCCGCCGCCAGCGAGCCAGGGACATTGTCCTGCTGCGCCTGGTCGGTGCGACGCGCGGCGAAGTGGCTCGAAGCCAGTTGACCGAATTCGCCCTGCTATCGGCAGCAGTGGCCCTGATTGCGCTCGCCGCCGGGACGATCGCGTCCTGGCTGGTAGTCGTCCAGGTCTTCGAATTTCCATTCAGCCCGGATTGGGAAGGCCTCGCGCTGATCCCGGTCGGGGCCCTCCTGCTGGCAGTTTTCGCCGCCTTTATGGCGGCAATTCCGGCGCTTAACGTGCGTCCCGCGGAGGGACTGCGGGCACTCTAGGAAACGATTTCGTGCAACCGGGCACGATTTCGGTCGTTCATCGCCACCGAAAGGAAACTCCTCATGGCTTCAGTTCCCACGCTGAGCGACCTGCAAATGAGACACGACCC
>DATJKE010000087.1:0-4005 GCA_035491735.1 Sphingomicrobium sp. | reverse complement strand
AACCTCGACGCGGCCAGCCTGGATCGGATCCGCGCCTCCGCCGCCTCCGTCGAGCGGATCGTTGCCGGCGGCGAGACCGTCTACGGCATCAACACGGGCTTTGGCCTGCTCGCCAACACCCGTATCCCGCCCGAGCGGCTGGCCGAGCTTCAGCGCAACCTGATCCTGTCTCATTCCTGCGGGCTTGGCGACGCGCTGCCGCGCCATGTCGTCCGCTTGATGATCGTGCTGAAACTGCTCGGGCTGGGCCGCGGCTATTCGGGCGTGCGCCCGCTGGTAATCGATGCGCTCCAGTCGCTCCTCGACAAGGACGCCATGCCGCTAATCCCGGCGCAGGGCAGCGTCGGCGCCAGCGGCGACCTCGCCCCGCTCGCGCACCTCATCGCCGCGCTCCTCGGCGAGGGGCGGATCGATGTCGCTGGCGACATCCTCCCTGCGAAAGACGCGCTGAAGAAACTCGGCATGCAGCCGCTCGAGCTCGGCCCCAAGGAAGGGCTCGCCCTGATCAACGGCACCCAGGCCTCGACCGCCATTGCGCTCGATGCGCTATTTACCGCCGAGCGGGTGTTCGGCGCGGCGCTTGGCGCCGGCGCACTGTCGGTCGATGCGCTCAAGGGCTCGGTGAAGCCATTCGACCCGCGCATCAGCGAAGTTCGCGGCCAGCCCGGCCAGATTCGTGTCGCCGCCGAGATCCGAGGCCTGCTTGACGGCTCAGAAATCCTCGCCAGCCATGGCCGCTGCGGCAGGGTGCAGGACCCCTACAGCTTCCGCTGCCAGCCGCAGGTGATGGGCGCCGCGCTCGATCTCCTCGCCAACGCCGCGCGCACCCTGACCATCGAAGCGGGCGCGGTGACCGATAATCCGATCGTGTTCGAGGATGAGGACAGCGCGATCAGCGGCGGCAATTTCCATGCCCAGCCGGTCGCCTTCGCCGCGGACACCATTGCCATGGCGATGTGCGAGGTCGGCTCGATCTCCGAACGCCGAACCGCGGTTCTGATCGACCCCAAGATGAGTGGCCTGCCGGCATTCCTGACCGATGATGGGGGCGTCAATTCAGGGCTGATGATCCCGCAAGTGACGCAGGCGGCGCTGGTCGCCGAGAACCGCAGCCTCGCTTTCCCGGCCAGCGTCGATAGCGTGCCGACCTCGGCGGGACAGGAGGACCATGTCTCGATGGCCCCGATCGCCGCACGCAAGGCAGCGGCCATTGCCAGGAATGCCGCGGGCATCGTCGCGGTCGAGCTGATCGCCGCCGCCCAGGGCGTCGATTATCACGCGCCCCTGAAGACCTCGGAGAAGCTGCGAGCGCTCCACGCCAGGGTGCGCGTCATCAGCCCGCATCTCGACCGTGACCGTTATTGGGCCGACGAAATGGCGGCGCTGCAGTCGGCAGTGCTGAAGGGCGAGGTCGCGCCGCCCTTCAGCATCTAGCCGAGGCTATTTCTCGCCCAGCCGCGCCAGGATCTGCGCCGCGGTCATCGGCCCGTCGCTGGTGGTGTCGGTATGGCTGGCGATCATCGTTCGAAATTCGATGCTGGCGCGCGGCCCCGATGTAATTCCCAACTTTTTGGCGGCCGCATCGACCGCGTCATCCTGAGCCTTCGTCGTCACCGGGTTGATCACCAGATAGTCCCAGCTGTCGCCCGACGTGTGGACATAGATTTGCGATGCCGGCAATCCCGCGGCCTGGGCCGCCTGGTCCTGGCGCGCCATCCATTTCAGCAGCGCCACCTGCTGGCCTGGCGCAGCCCGATACAGCGATACGATATGCGCCGGCGCGTCCTGGCCGATGGCCGGCGTAGCCAATGCGCATGCGGTCGCGGCCGCAGCCGCGAAAATTATCCCGAGTTTCATATCATAGCCCCTTGATGGGCGCCCCCGCGCCGCTACGGCTTGCCTGTTGGCAAATCGGCTGGGTCTCCCATCGCGACGCTACAAATGCGGGATCAGCGCATGGGCCTTAACCCAAGTTAAGGCAAAGCGCGAGCGCTGCTTTATGCGAACTAGTGCACCCGGTCCCAATGGGTGGTCCGGCAGATCACTGCCAGCACGCAGCCCGACACGCGCAACCGATCGGGCGTCAGCTGGGTGATCCTGCCCGACGCGTTCATGTTGCGGTCGGGAAGGAAGACGCGGGCGCGATAGGTCTGGCGCCCGGTCGGCTGGATCTGGCGAATCAAGGTCGCCCCGACCAAATTGGTGTCGCTTCCGTTCTGGGCTCGCGCCTTTTGCTTGGCCGAGGCGCTGACGACCGTCCCGCACAGGCTTACGCCACACGGCTTGATTTCGATCTGCATGTCCTTCCGATCCCAGCGGCCCTCAAGCGGGCTACGGGCATCGGCAGGTCCGGCAACGGCCAGGCCTACGAGGGCGGCGGCAATCAGAATCGCTTTACTCATGGGAAGCCAATTAATCGGATAATGTGGCGACCATGGGTCATTAGCCTTGCTTGGGGATGAACGGGCTCGGCTCGCCGCGTCCCGGAAATCGCCCATCGTGGCTATTGATAATCATTCGCAGCATGGCTAGGCATCCGCCTTAATCCACCAACGAGTGCCTCATGAAATATCTGTCCTTCCTCCACCGCTGGTCGGGCGGCCTGATCGGCCTGCTGCTCGCCCTACTCGGCCTCAGCGGCACGATCCTGTTGTGGAAAGGCAGCTGGATATCGGTTCCCGGCGCCCACGATCCGCTCGCCGAAAATGTCGAGCTCCTCGGCCAGATCGCCCAGCGCCAAATCGCCTCGGGCGCTACTCGAATCACCTTCGCCGGCGACGAGCTGGGGCTGCATCAGGTCTCGCTCGAGGGCGGGGCCGGCGCCTACCTCAACCAGCATGGCGATCTGGTCGCGGCCTGGTCGAGCCAGTGGCAACGGCCCGAGCTGTGGATTTTCGATCTCCACCATCATCTCTTCTACGGCGAAACCGGCGAGCTCATCGCGGGCTGGGCTGGCGTGTTCGGACTGCTGTTCGTGATCAGCGGGATTCTCTTGTGGCTGCGCGGCCGCGCCAAATGGCGCCCCCGCCTGCTGCCGAAGAAGTTCCAGCCCGGGCCGATGGTCAGCCATCACCGCGATCTCGGCATCCTCGTCGCGCCGCTGCTGCTGCTGAGCTTCCTCACCGGCACTGGCATGGTGTTCAAGGACGTCACTGCCACTGTCTTGAGCCCGTTCGGCAAGATGGAAGCGCGCGCCAGGCCGCCCGTGGTCGACCCTGTCAATGGCCCGGCGCCGGTCGCGGCGATGCTGGCCGAGGCCAGGGCCCGCTTCCCCAAGGCTGCCCTTCGCCGGCTTTCAGCGCCGATGAAACCCGACCAGCCATGGTCCGTCTCCATGCGTCAGCCGTTCGAATGGTCGATGAACGGCCGTACCCGGCTGATGTTCGACGCCTCCGGCAAGCTGGTGAAGGTCGACGACCCGGCCAAGGGAAGCCGGGCCGCGTCGATCAACGAGAAATTGCTGCCGGTCCACAGCGCCAAGGTCGGCGGCCTCGCCTGGAAGCTGGTGATGACCCTGTCGGGCCTCGGCCTCACCATCCTTGGCGCCTTCGCCACATGGTCTTTCTGGTTCCGCAGGGCGAGGAAGCGCCGGCGCCCGGAGATCGCCCGGGCCGGCCTCGAGGTCGCCGCGGCCTAGTCGAGATCCGCGGCGCTATGCCGCTCGCGGATGAAGCTTGGGTCGTTCTCGACCTTGCGGTTGACCCGCCGGCCGCGCTGGACCGCCGGCCGCGCCCCGACCTCTTCGGTCCAGCGCATCACATTCCTGTAATCGCGCAAGGCAAGAAACTCCGATGCGCCCGAATAGCCCTGTCCCAGCGCGACGGCGCCGTACCAGGGCCAGATTGCCATGTCGGCAATGCTATACTCGTCGCCCGCCGCGAAACGATGCTCGGCGAAGTGGCGGTCGAGCACGTCATATTGCCGCTTGGTTTCCATCGCGTAGCGGTCGATCGCATATTCGATCTTGACCGGCGCATAGACGTAGAAGTGGCCGAAGCCGCCGCC
>DATJKE010000086.1:0-16549 GCA_035491735.1 Sphingomicrobium sp. | reverse complement strand
ACGGCGCCGATGGCGACGGCATGTCCTTCTACATCCGCGATCCGTCGGGCAACCAGGTCGAGCTCAAGGGCCCGCTCGCCGCTTAGGCCAGCACGCCCTCGGCCAGCGCCTTCAAATCCTGTTCCGGCCGGGCGCCGTAATGCTGGATCACCTCGGCGGCGGCGATCGCACCCAGCCGGAGCGAGGCCTCGAGGCCCAGCCCGCGCGCCTCGCCGGCGAGGAAGCCGGCGGCGAACAGGTCGCCGGCACCGGTGGTGTCGACCAGCCGATCGATTGCCTGAGCCTGGACGTCAGCGCGATTGCCGCCCGATACAGCCGTGGCCCCGGCCTCGCTGCGGGTTACGACCAGAGTCTGGACATATGCGGCTAGCGCGGGAATGGCCTCCTCGACATCGTTGACTTGCCCCATTGACGCCGCTTCGGCCTCGTTGGCGAACAATATGTCGACCTTGCCGTCGCGGAGCAGCTGCCAGAACGAATCGCGATGCCGGTCGACGCAGAAAGTATCGGACAGCGTGAAGGCGACTTTGCGTCCGGCGGCATGGGCGGCCTCGATTGCCGCCTCCATCGCCGCGCGCGGGGCCGCGGGGTCCCACAGATAGCCTTCGAGATAGACAATGCCGCTGTCGGCCACGGCCGCCAGGTCGACCGAGCCGGTTTCCAGCATTTGGGCGGCGCCCAGGAACGTGTTCATCGTCCGCTGGGCGTCCGGCGTAACGAGGATCAGCGAGCGGGCGGTCGCGCCGACGTCGCCGCGCGGCTCGACCAGGAAGGCGATGCCCTGGGCCTCGATGTCGTGGCGGTAGATCTGGCCCAGCTGGTCGTCGGCGACCTGGCCGATGAAGGCCGCGTCCAGGCCAAGCGCGGCAAGGCCCGCCGCGGTGTTGCCGGCGGAGCCGCCGCTGATTTCCCGGCCCGGACCCATCGCCTCATAGAGGCGAACCGCCTCTTCCTCGTCGATCAACCGCATCGACCCCTTGTGCAGCCCCTGGTTAGAGAGGAACGAGTCGGTCGTGTCGGCAATGACGTCGACGATCGCATTGCCGATGCAAAGCACGTCGAAGCGGGGCTTGGTCATGAAACGGTCGATCCTGCGGGGAATGGAGTTGCCGCGCGCCTAGCGGTGGCGAGCGGCCGGGGCAAGCTTGCCAGCCGGACTCGTCGCCGCCACAAGTGCCTCATGCGTCGTATTGCACTCCTCCTCGTCCTGTCGGCAGCTGCCTGCGCCCCTCGGCCCGAGCCAGCCCCCGCACCCGTCGCCACTCCCGCCGCGCCAGGTCAGGGCGAACATCGGAGCATCAACGGCATGACCGCTCACGAGCTGGTCCAGCTTTTTGGCAAGCCGCGGCTGCAGATTGTCGAGGGGGAAGGCACCAAGCTGCAATTCGCCGGGCCCAATTGCGTGCTCGATGTCTATCTCTACCCGCCGTCCGGTGGAGGAACGCCGCGCGCAACCCTGATCGAAGCACGCAATTCGCAAGGCAACGACGTCAGCGCGCAGAGTTGCGCCGCGACGATCCAGCAACGCTAGAGCCGCTCCGACGCCCACTTCGCCGCGTCAGCCACGACCGGATCGTCGCTCTCCAAGTGCCGCTCGATTGCCGGCCGCAGCGTGGGGTCTCCGCTGTTACCGGCAGCGATCAGGCAATTACGCATCATGCGATTGACCCCGATCCGCTTGATCGGCGAGCCCGAAAAAAGCTCGCGGAACGAAGCATCGTCCAGCGCCAGCAGGTCGGCCAGGGCGGGCGCCACCAGTTCCGGCCGGGCCGCGAATGCCTTGTTGGCCTGCGCGTCGCTGGCGAAGCGGTTCCATGGACAGACCGCCAGGCAATCGTCGCACCCGTAGATGCGGTTGCCGATCGCCTCGCGAAACTCGTGCGGGATCGGCCCGGCATGTTCGATGGTGAGGTAGGAAATGCATTTCCGCGCATCGACCAGGTTGGGCGCGATGATGGCCCCGGTCGGACAGGCGTCGATACAGCGCGTGCAACTGCCGCAGTGCGGCTCGGCCGGCGTGTCCGGTTCAAGCTCCAGGGTGGTGTAGATAACGCCGAGGAACAGCCAACTGCCATGATCGCGATTGAGCAAGTTGCTGTGCTTGCCTTGCCAACCGATCCCGGCCGCGGCCGACAGCGGCTTTTCCATCACCGGCGCGGTGTCGACGAACACCTTGAGCTGGCACCCGGCCTCATCCGCCAGCCAGCGGCCCATCGCCTTCAAGGCCTTCTTGACCACCTTGTGATAGTCGGCCCCCTGAGCATAGACCGAGATGCGCCCGCAATCCTTCGCATCCGCCATCGCGAGCGGGTCGGAGGCAGGCGCATAGCTCATCGCCAGCGCAATCACCGATTTTGCTTCGGGCCACAGACCCTGCGGACTGGCTCGCTGCTCGGCTCGCGCCTCCATCCAGCCCATCTCCCCATGGTGGCCTGCCGCGATCCATTCCCTGAGGCGATCGCCCGCTTCCGGCACGGAGTCGGCGCGCGCGATCCCCCACGCGCAAAAGCCCAGCTCCGCCGCTTTGTCGAAAATCCGTGCCTTGAGGCTTGTCATGGCGCGGCCACCCTTTACCCATTGATGCCATGGGGGAAAGACCAATCGCCGCAAGAGCAAGCGACCTCGTCAAGGAGTTTGACGGGAAACGCGCGGTCGACGGGGTCAGCCTGACCATTCCGGAAGGCAGCATAACCGGGATCCTTGGCCCCAATGGCGCGGGCAAGACCACTTGCATCAGGATGATGCTGGGCATCATCGACCCGAGCTCCGGGACCCGTTCGCTGCTTGGTCACGACCGGCCAATCGAAATTGCCCACCAGGTCGGTTACCTGCCCGAAGAGCGCGGTCTTTATCCGGCGATGCCGGCGGTCGAGGCGCTTGCCTTCATGGGCGCGCTGCGCGGGCTGCCGATCAGGGAGAGCCGCCGGCGCGCCCTGGAGCTGCTCCATGAGGGCGGCCATGACGATTGGGCCAAGCGCCCGATCCGCACCCTGTCCAAAGGCATGGCGCAGACCGTCCAGCTGCTCGGCACCATCATCCACCGCCCGAAGCTGATCGTGCTCGACGAACCATTCGCCGGGCTCGATGCGATCAACCAGGAGAAGCTGGAGCAGCTGATCCGCGACCAGGCGGCGGCAGGCGTCACCGTGATCTTCTCGACGCACGTCATCGCTCATGCCGAGCGGCTATGCGAGCGGATCGTCATCATCGCCGAGGGCAAGTCGGCATTCGAGGGAGACGTCGACGAGGCGCGCGGCCGCCTCAGGCCGATCGTCCATGTCCGCACTCGCGCCGAAGATGGGCCCTGGCGCGCGGCCTTGCCGGCCGCCGCCAAGAAGATCGGCGAGCAATGGCGGTTCGAACTGCCCGCAAGCGGGCCCGAGCCGCTGCTCAAGGCGCTGATCGATGGCGGGGCTGGAATCGAGACGCTGAGTATCGAACGGCCGGGCTTGCACGATGCTTTCATCGCCATCGCCGGCGAGGCGGTGGCGCGTGAAATGGGTCATGCGCCTCGAGCGGAGGAAGCGGCATGAAATTGCCCGAGACGATCCGCGCGGCCTTCGTCATTGCCCGGCGCGACTACACCTCGACGGTGCTGAGCAAGACGTTTCTGCTGTTCCTGATCGGCCCGCTGTTCCCGCTTGCGCTGGGGATGGGGATGGTCGGCATTGGCGCCCAGGTCGACCGAAACGCCAAGGAACCGCCGGTGGCGGTAATTTCGACCGTGCAGGACTATCAGCGGCTCGAGGCGGCGCGAGACCGGCTCGCCCCGCTCGCAGCGCCTGATCCAATTGTCGAGCTTCGTCATGTCAAACCGGAAACCGATCTGGAGTCACAGCGCTCGCGACTATTGGACGACGACGGAAATCCGGTCATCGCCGTCCTCGACGGCGGTTTCGGCCACCCGAAACTGACAGGTGCGGTCACGAGCCGCGGCCGCACGGCCCGTGAAGTCAATCTGATCGTCGACGAGGCTCGGCGGATGGCAGTGCAACCGCCGATGCTCAGCCTTCCGGTAGAGCTGGTTCCGACGACCGACACGTCCGGCCTCAAGGCTTTTTCGCGAAGCATGACCGGAAGGATCGGGCAGGCCCTGCTGTTCGTGCTGACCATCCTCCTGGCCGGCATGCTGCTCAGTCAGCTTATCGAGGAAAAATCGAGCAAGGTGATCGAGGTGCTGGCGGCAGCCGTGCCGATCGACGCTATCTTCCTCGGAAAGCTGTTCGCGATGCTCGCTACTTCGCTCACCGGCATTGCAATGTGGGCCATCGCCGGGGCCATCGCCATTGGCGGACTTGTTTCCGGGGGAGTTGGCAGCCTTCCCCAGCCCGCGGTCGGCTGGCCGGCGTTCATCACGTTGATCCTCGTCTATTTCTCGATGAGCTATTTGCTGATCGGGGCGACATTCCTCGGCATCGGCGCCCATGCCTCGACGGCGCGCGAAGTCCAGATTTTGTCGATGCCGGTGACCATGGCCCAGCTGGTGCTGTTCGGGTTCGCGTCGCTGGCAGTCGGCCGCCCGAACAGCAGCGAGGCGATCGCCGCCGCGATATTCCCATTATCCTCGCCGTTCGCGATGATCGCCCGGGCGGCCGAATTGCCGGATATCTGGCCGCACCTGGCTGCGCTTGGCTGGCAGGCGCTTTGGGTCGCGGTGATCCTGAGGACAGCCGGCGCAGTGTTCCGCCGCAGCGTGTTGAAATCCGGCAAGAGCCGCCGCCGGTTCTGGCAGCGCTGGCCCGCCTAGGCGAACGCAAGCCTGGCAGATTCTTCAAGCTTACCCATGAGCGCCATGTACGGGAATGGCCCGTGACTGATCCGCGCCACTCCAGTTGCCGCCACCTCGGCATTGGACGGGCATCCCGGGTAAGTCATGAAATTCACGGGCACCGGAGACTTCGAACAAAGCCGTCGGAGGAATTCGAGATTGCCGAGCATCGGCACGAAGAAGCCGCTCGCCCCGGCTTCAGCGTAAGCCAGCACGCGATCGATCGCTTCGCCCAACATCGCCTCGTCATGAGTTTCCTGCTTCGCCTTGAGGAACAGGTCGGTACGGACATTGATGAAGAAATCGGGTCCAACCGCGGCGCGCGCCGCGGCAATACGTTGGGCCTGGAGCGCGATCGGGTGAAGGCCCTCCCCGCCGACAATCTGGTCCTCGAAATTGCAGCCGACCGCGCCGGTGTCGGCCAGCCGGACGATATTGCGGGCGCCTTCGTGCGGATCGTCCGAATAGGCGCCTTCGAAATCGACCGTCACGGGAAGTTCGACCGCACCGACGATCCGCGCGGCATTGGACAGCGCAAACTCCATCGGCAGTTCCTGGCCGTCGCCCAAGCCACTTGCCATGGCAACGGAGGCGCTGCCGGTGGCAATGGCGCTGGCCCCCGCTTTCGCCACCGCCTGGGCGCTGCCGGCATCCCATATATTGAACAGCACCAGCGGGTTGCCGGCTACATGAAGTCGGGCAAAATCCTTGAACTTGCTCATGACGGCCTGGGCCTCCTTGTCGAACAAGTTCATTGCCTCAGCGCGCGGACTTCGGCTTCTCAAATCTTGCGCTCAACACCCAAGCTCAGCTTATGGCTGCGCTCGCCAACTCAGTCAGCTGGGCCATCAGCGCCCGGTGCGGAAAGGGACCATGGCTGATGCGGGCGACCCCGGCCGCGGCCCATTCTGCCTTGGGCGGGGCGCCCGGAAAAGCGATCACGTTAAGGGGCAGCGGCACTTCGCGCACGATCCGCTCGATCTGGCCGGGATCGGCCAGCCGCGGCACGAAGAAGCCGCTCGCGCCCGCATCGGCGAAAGCCTTGCCGCGCTCGATCACCTGGTCGACCAGTGCATCGTCGCGCTGTTCGACCTTGATGAACAAATCGGTGCGGGCGTTGATGAAGAAGTCGTCGCCGACCGCGCCGCGGATGGCCTCGATCCGGCGAACCTGCAGGTCGAGCGGGTGCAAGCCCTCTCCGCCGACAATCTGGTCTTCGAAATTGCAACCTACCGCGCCTGTCGCCTTGAGCCGCGCGGCATTCTGGCCGCCCTCGCCGGGATCGGTCGAATAGGCTCCTTCGAAGTCGACAGTGAGCGGCAGCGGGTCGACCGCCTCGACGATCCGCTTTGCATTGGCGAAGACATAATCGAGCGGGACATGATGGGCATCGCCGAATCCGCTGGCGTCGCCGACCGGGTGGCTGCCGGTGGCAAGCGCCCTGGCGCCGGCCTTCACCACCGCCTCCGCGCTGCCGACATCCCAGATATTATAGAGGATGACCGGATCGCCGGGGACATGGAGCGCGGCGAAAGCTTCGAATTTTTGAGATTGGCTAACCGGCATGGAAACCTCCGCTCTGGCTTGGCTACCAAGCTAGGTGCGCGGATGCGATCCGCAAGTAACCAAATGCAAAGATCGCCGGCCTATCCCCGGTTCGCTTCGGTGGAGGTGTGATGCGTCGAATATTATTGCTGGCCCTGGTCCTGGCAGCCCCGCTTTGGTTCATGGTCGCCCAGGACGGAAGTGCCGCGGCATTGTCGCAGCGGACGGTCGATCTGCTCGACAGCCGCCCGGCTCGATCGATCCTGATCGTGGGCAACAGCCGGACCTATTACAACGACATGCCTGCAATGATCCGCGAGATCGCGGACTCAGCCGGAAGCCCGGCCAAGTTCCAGATCGAGACCAGCGCCAGGCCCGGCTATTATTTCAAACACCATTGGGCGTTTGGCCGAACCCGGCACCTGCTCGCTGCTGGATGGGACGACATCATTCTGCAGGGCGCAAGCGCGGAGCAATGGAACGACGAAATTCAAGGCGACTTCTTCACCTATGGGGCAAAGCTCGCCGCCATCGCCAGGGTGAACAATGGCCGCCCCCGCCTGGTGGTCAATTGGGCATATGATCCTGCGGAATATCAAGGCGATGCCGAAGGATATCGCGAGCTGCATCTGGAGCGGATCAAGGCTGCTCACGCTCGTCTGGCGAGCGAGGCCAATCTGGCGCGGATCAATCTGGCAGGCCTTTGGGAGTCGGTGCGCCATTCCCATCCGTCGATCCGCCTAACGTCGGACGGCAACCATCCAACCATGGCCGGAAGTTACCTCTATGCGCTGGCTATCTACGCCAACCTTGCCAACGATAGGGTAGCGAACGTCGCCTACGTTCCCGATGGTCTCAATCCAGACGATGCCAAGGCACTTCGTGAGGCCGTCGACGCCTACCCGCTGCTAGGCTGACCGGTTCACTCCGGCGCAGGACCAAGCTGCTGCCAAAGTTCCACTTTCACTCCGTCGGGATCGAGGATCCAGGCAAAACGGCCATAATCCTCGTCCTGGCGGCCGAGAATTTCGATCCCCTTGCCCTCGAGGTCGGCAACCAGTCCGTCGAGGTCGTCGACGCGTAAATTGACCATGAAAGGCTTGTCGCTCGGCCCGAAATAGTCAGTGTCTGCCTTGAACTGCGAGAACAGGCTGAAACCGTCGGGGGCATCCTGCTTGAACGGGAACATGGCGCCCCATTCGCCGCCGATGCCGAGGGTCTCCTGGTACCAGGCACGGGTTTTTTCAGGGTCTGCCACCTTGTAGAAAATGCCGCCAAGGCCGGTGATCTTAGCCATGTGCCCCTCCCGTTTTGACAGTGCGCTTAATGGACGAACCTTGCGACCACGTCGCGATAGCTCCGTGACACTTTCACCTGCGCTCCCGAATCCAGCACGAGGAAGCATTCGCCATTGGTGTGCGGCTTGACCTGGCGGACGAGGTCCAGGTTGACGATGGTGGAGCGATGGACGCGTTGGAACCGGCGCGGGTCGAGCCGCTTTTCCAGATCCTTCATCGTCTCGCGCAGGATCAGCGTGTTGTCGCCGGTCTGGATGCACATATAGTCGCCGGCCGCGTCGATGCGCTCGATCGTATCGACATCGACCCGGAAGATCTGGCCCTGGTCGCGGATATTGATCATCTTCTCGAACCGCGAAGAAGCCGGCCCCTCGGGCATCGCCTCGGCCAGTTCCTCGGCCGCTTCCGGAGCATGTTCGGCCAGCGCTTCCTTCAGCCGCTCGGCCTCTTCCGCCCCGCGCTTTTCGGCCAACCGTTGCCGCACCCGATCGAGGGTCGCCGCCAGCCGGTCTTCCTCGACCGGCTTCATCAGATAGTCGACCGCCTGCGCCTCGAAGGCCCGCAGCGCATGCTCATTATAGGCGGTGACGAATACGAACAGCGGAGGCTCGACCTCCATCATTCCCGATATCACCGAGAATCCGTCGAACCCGGGCATCTGGATATCGAGAAATACCAGGTCGGGCTTATGCGTCTTGATGGCGCGAATGGCTTCCCGACCGTTGGCGGCCGTTGCGACAACTTCCACATCGTCATGTGCCTCCAGCCGAAGGCGCAAGCCTTGCGTCGCCAGTGGCTCATCATCGACGAGGATGGTGCGAATGGTCATGAATATTCCTTTTGGTCGGTTTCGAGCGGGATTTCGATGATAACGCTGAACCCCCCATGTTCGTTCGTTCGCGTGGAAAAGCCATGTGCCGCACCATAGGCCTGCGCCAGACGGTCCTGGATGTTCGGCAGGCCGACTCCGGTGCCCTCGGCGTCAACCGAGTGCCCCCCCGGCCCAGGGCCGCTGTCCGCCACTTCAATCCTTACGGCCCGGCCTTCGCGCCGCGCGGTGATCCAGATATCCGCCCCATGCTCGGACGAGGTTACGGCATATTTGATCGCATTTTCGATCAGCGGCTGGAGCAGGAGTGACGGCAGGCGCGCGCCGATCGTATCGCCATCGATCTTGAAATGCGGCCTCAGGCGATCCTCGAAGCGCATCTTCTCGATCTCGAGGTAGAGCTTTAGCGTTTCGACTTCCTGGACCAGCGTAACCTTGGCGGTCGGCTCGTTGACCAGCGTATAGCGGAGGAACGACGACAGCCTCGACAGCATGGCGTTGGCTCGTTCGGTCTGCTTCAGCAGGACCAGCGTCGAAATGCTGTTGAGCGTGTTGAACAGGAAATGGGGGTTCAGCTGGTAGCGCAGCATCGCCAGCTGGGCACTCGAGGCCTGGCTTTCCAGCTGCGCGCGCTGGTCAATCTCTTCTTCGAGCAGCAGGTAATAGTTGATCCCATAATAGAGCGCGGACCAGGCCGCGAGGATCGAGAAGTCGAGGATGATCGCGCCCAGATATTCCACGCCGGCGGGCTTGGCGTCGGGCCTGAGGAAGGTCGCATAGCTCCAGGTTTCGATGAACGAGAAGGCGGCCGAGGCGAGAGCCACGGTGGCCAGGCTGATGATCACCGTCCAGATCGCCCGCATCGTGATCAGCCGGCGGTAGAGCGACGCCATCAGCAAGGTCAGCGAATAGCCGGTCGCGGTCAAAAGCAACGTATGGACGACGAACATCGCGCCCATGGAATTGGCCAGGCCCGACAGGGAGCGGAGGATGAAATAGCCGCTCCAGCCGATGGACTGAAGGACCCAAAAAGCGCGATTCTTGTCGTCGAAAAAGGGCCGATCAAGTCCTACGCCGGCGAGGAACGGGCGCGCTGGCCCTTTACTGCGCACCCGGATCGCATGATCCTGCGCAGCAGCCTCCGCCAGCGCCCTGACGCTATCGCCGGCCATCTCCACCTGGTTCGACGCAATCCGGTCCATGGAGGCGATATAGGCGGACAGCGGCGACGCGCCTAGGCTTGGCGTCGGCCATCCGGCCGGGCTAGGGTACGTCCCAGCCAAGGAGAGGCCAATGAACGAGCGCGCAAGCTTCCGGTCGATGGACCAGGGGACCCAGGCCGACTGGGCGATCATCGGTTCGCATTTCTTCCCCTTCGCCCAGGCCCTGCCGGAGCGGGTATTGACCCATCTGAAGCTGCTAGACGGCGATTATGGCGGATTCCCGATCGACCGGCTGCAGCACAGCCTCCAGACCGCGACCCGCGCCCATCGCGGCGGGGAAAGCGAGGCTTATGTCGTGATGGCCTTGCTCCACGACATCGGCGACACGCTCGGTTCCTACAATCATCCCGAAATCGCCGCCGCGATCCTGAAGCCATTCGTGGACGACAAGCTCCATTGGATCGCCGAGCATCATGGCGTGTTCCAGGGCTATTATTTCTTCCACTATCTCGGAATGAACCGCGACATGCGCGAGGCGTTTCGCGGTCATGAGCATTTCGAGGATACCGCTCGTTTCTGCGAACTGTACGACCAGACCGCGTTCGATCCCGACTATGACAGCGCCCCGCTTGAGTTTTTCGAGCCAATGGTCCGCAGGCTGTTCGAACGGCCGATCAACACCATGTACAAAGCCGTCGGCGAGGCCGCGGCCGAGTAAATATTCCCGGAGAAACTGATTGTTGCGCGCACTGACCGCCGCTGCCGCGGCCCTCGTCCTTGTTTCCTGCCAAGCCCAGCAAAAGCCGCCCGCCGCGGCCGAGAACGGTGAAATCGCCCCGGTCCTCGACACGCGCGATGCGGTCGACATCCATAGCTACGCCAAGCCGCTCGAGGCGCGGGTCACCCACGTCGCGCTCGACCTGGCCGTCGATTTTGCCACCAAGCGGGTCGGCGGAACGGCGACGCTCGACATCCAGGCCAAGCCGGATGCGAAGGAGATCATCCTCGACGACAAGGGACTGGAAATTGAGGCTGTCGCGGACGGCTCGGGCAAGCCGCTCCCGTGGAAAGTCGGGGCGATCGATCAGGATCTCGGCGCGCCCCTGTCGATCGCGATCGGGCCCGACACGAAGAAGGTCGTGGTCCGCTATAAGTCCGCCGCCACCGCCGACGCCCTCCAATGGCTGACCCCCGAGCAGACCGCGGGCAAAAAGCATCCCTTCCTGTTCAGCCAGGGGGAATCGATCCTCAATCGCAGCTGGATCCCGACCCAGGATTCTCCCGGAATCCGCCAGAGCTGGGAAGCGAAGATCAGCGTCGACAAGCCGCTGACGGTGGTGATGTCGGCCCCCCGGGCAGCCGATCCGGCCGATAAGGGCAACCAGCGTGTCTTCAGCTTCAGGATGGATCATCCCGTGGCGCCCTATTTGATCGCGATTGCCGCCGGCGATCTCGCCTTCAAGGATCTTGGCCCGCGCACCGGCGTCTGGGCCGAGCCGGCAACTCTGGACAGAGCGGCGGCAGAGCTGGCCGACACCGAGAAAATGGTGAACGCAGCGGAGGCCCTCTACGGCCCCTATCAATGGGGCCGCTACGACATGCTGGTGCTTCCGCCCAGCTTCCCGTTCGGCGGGATGGAAAATCCGACGCTGACCTTCCTCACGCCGACCTTCATCGCCGGCGACAAGAGCCTGACCAGCCTCATCGCCCACGAACTGGCGCATAGCTGGTCGGGCAATCTCGCCACCAATGCCACCTGGGCCGATTTCTGGCTCAACGAGGGCATGACCACCTATGCCGAGCGGCGGATCGTCGAATCCGTTTACGGTCCCAAGGTCGCCGCCCAGCAGGTGTCGCTTGGCCTCGACGCGATGAACAAGGCGATCGCGGATCATGGTGGGCCGGCCGGCCCCGACACTCGGCTTCATATCGACTTGAAGGGCCGCCATCCGGACGAGGGCCTGACCGACATTGCCTATGAGAAGGGCGCGGCGTTCCTCCGCACGATCGAGGTGGCGGTCGGCCGCGACCGGTTCGACGAATGGCTGAAGGGCTGGTTCGAGCGGCACAAGTTCCAGCCGGTCACCTCCAGCATGTTCCTTGCCGACATCCGCCAGAACCTGATCAAGGGCGACCAGGCCCTGGAGGCCAGGCTCCAGCTCGACAAATGGGTCAACGACCCGGGCGTACCGGACAATCTCGCCCCCGCCGATGCAGCCGCCTTCGCCTCGGCCGATGCCGCGGTTGCGGCGTTCAAGGCAGGCAAGCAGCCGGACGCCGCGACCTGGAGCGGCTGGTCCACCGACGAGCGGCTGCGCTTCCTGACCCGCATCGACAGGCAACAGCCGGCCGAGCGCCTGGCCGCGCTCGACCAGGCGTTCGGCCTCTCGCGCTCGGGCAACAGCGAGGTTCGCTTCGCCTTCCTCGATCTGGCCGTGCAGAACCGGTTCGACCCGGCAGTGCCCGCACTCGAAGAATTCCTGACGGTTCAGGGAAGGCGAAAGTTTGTCAGGCCGCTGATTACCGCCCTCGCCAAGGATCAGCAGTGGGGACGGCCGATCGCCGTGCGGATCTATACCAGGACCAGGGCTTCCTACCATGCGGTAACGACCCGCGACCTCGATAAATTGGGACTTATCCCGGCGCAGAAATAACCCAACCTTTAACCACGAAGTAACGGTCTTCACGCTATCTCCGGGGCACCAGCCACTCGGATGACCGGATGTACGAGGCACCAGACCGTTACAAGCGTATGATTTCGGCGCGCCTTCCCGACGGCGAATCGCTGGGCGTTACGTCGCGCGAGCCCGACGACGGAAGCAGCCCGCTGCGCGACGCGCAGCTGATCGCGCGCGGCCAGTTCGCGCCCTTCTTCGCTGCCGCCAACAGCATCGCCGCCGTCCTGATGGCGATGTTGCTCTTCGGTCATGTGTCCGCATCCTATCTCGGCGGCTGGGTGGTTGCGGTCGGCGGAATCAATCTTGTCGCCATGCAGCTCTCCCGAACTCAAGCGATTACGCATGTCGGTCGCTCGGGGCGCAAGCTTCCGAGGCTGTTCATGGTCGGCGACATCCTGACGCGGGCCCTTCTGTGGCTGTCGCTTCCGGTGCTGTCCTTCTCCTCGCTGGCGCCGCAGAGCCAGCTGGTGGCCGCAACGCTTATCGCGGGCCTTGGCATTGCCGCCCTCGGCCTGGTGGTCGTTCCGACCTGCGTCACCGCCTGGATGGCGATCTTCACCGCCGGCCTCAGCTATTCGCTGCTGGTCGGGCGCAGCACCGTCCCGCTCGACAATCTGATGGCGATCCTGTTCACGCTGGGAGTCGCCATCGTTGGCGTGCTGACCGTTGCCCGCTGGGCCTTCGGACAGTTGAAGACCAATGCCGATTTTGGCTCCCAATCGGAGAGCGCGAGTCTGCTGCTCCAGGAATATGAGCAGCGCGGCGTGGGCTGGCTGTGGCAGGTCGATGGCGAAAACCGCGTTACCTATATCTCGTCCCGCATGACCGCGCTGCTCGGCAGGCCGGCCAGTGCGCTTCTGGGCTATTCGCTTCCGGCCTTGTTGGGAGGACACGCCGAGCTCGGTCGGGTGCTGCTCGAAAAGCAGCCGTTCAGCAATCTCGAGATGGAGCTGCAGACGGCCCGCGGACCGCGCTGGATTTCGATCGCGGGCGACCCGATCGTCGATACCGCCGGCCGTTTCGAAGGATTCCGCGGCGTCGGCAGCGACATCACCGAAATCCGCCAGACGCAGGAACGGCTGACCCATCTCGCCAACATGGACGTCCTGTCCGGGCTGCCCAATCGCGGCCGCGTCCGCCAGCTTCTCGGCGAAGCACTACGCGCGGCGACGGCAGGCAATGTGCCCTGCGCGATCATGTTTCTCGACCTCGACGGGTTCAAACCGGTCAATGATACGTTTGGCCATCCCAAGGGCGACGCCGTGCTGCAGGCGGTTGCCAAGCGCCTGTGCGACCGGCTGGGGCCGGACGGCCATGTCGGCCGGATGGGCGGCGACGAATTCGCAATTGTCATCACCGACGCCCAATCCCGCAAGAAGATCGAGCAGCTGGCCGACAGCATCATCGCTTCGATCAAAGAGCCCTACATGATCGACCAGACCGAGATCCGCATCGGCGTGTCGATCGGCTGCGCCTTCGGCCCGATCGACGGGGCGACGGTCGATGACCTGATCCTGAAAGCCGACCTCGCGCTTTACGAAGCCAAGGGCGCGGGCCGCGGCGTCGCCAAATATTTCTCGTCGGAACTGCAGACCGAGCAGGACGATCGGGTCCGGCTGGAAAATGACCTGCGCGGCGCCATTGCCGCCAAGCAGTTCCACCTCGTCTATCAGCCGCTGGTCAATGCCAAGACCCAGAAACTGGTCGGGTTCGAGGCGCTCATTCGCTGGAATCATCCGCAGCGAGGCTTCGTCCCGCCCAACGTCTTCATCCCCGTCGCGGAGGAAAGCGGACTGATGCCGGTGATCGGCGAATGGGTCATCGAGGAAGCTGTCCGGACTGCCGCGACCTGGCCCGAGCCGATTACGGTCGCTCTCAACGTCAGCCCGAAACAGATCATCATGCCCTCGCTGCCCAACGTCGTCAGCCAGGCGCTCGCCCGCTACAAACTGCCTGCCAACCGGCTCGAGCTGGAAGTCACCGAAGGTGTATTCCTCGGTGGTGAAAGCGCGACGCTTGACGTGCTGAAGCGTCTTCGCGCGCTGGGCGTCGGCATTGCTCTCGACGATTTCGGCACCGGCTATTCCTCGATCGGCTATTTGAACAAGGCCGTGTTCCACAAGCTCAAGATCGACGGCAGCTTCGTTCGCGAAGCCGGATCGAGGCAGGAAAATGTCGCGATCATCCAGTCGATCGTGCAGCTGGCGAAGAGCTTCCGCATGTCGGTTACCGCCGAGGGCGTCGAGACGGCCGAGGATTTCGAGCGGATGCGCGACCTCGGCTGCGACACCATCCAGGGCTATCTGTTCGGCCGGCCCCTGAGCTACGAACGCGCTAACCAGATGGTGCTGGGCCTCGGCGCGAAGCGCATGGCTGGCTAGGCCGCGCTGCGGGCGATCAAACAGCAGATTTTTCTACCAACGGCTCATTAATGACGACAGTCGAACAGCGACGCGGTTCACTATTCGTTCTTATTCTGGCAACAAGATCGTGCGCGAGTGGGCGTTCTCATTTGGCGCGGCCATTCAGAGGAACGGATGCTTCGCGTGCGACCCGCCCGGCTAAGCCTGCTACTGCTAACCACCGTCGGCTTTGGCACGCCCGCGCTTGCCCAGCGAACCGGCGAAAATGCGGTTACCTCCGCCGAAGACGCGTTCGGAACCAGCGTCGGTAACGAAACGATCGGCCTCTACAGCACGGACGAAGTCCGCGGTTTCAGCCCCGCCGTGGCGGGCAATATCCGGCTCGATGGCCTTTACATGGGCGGGATCGTCATCGGTAACCAGCGCATCCAGTCGGGGTCCAACATCCGCGTTGGCCTGTCGGCGCAAGGCTATCCCTTTCCGGCCCCAACCGGAATTGTCGAGCTGTCGCTTCGCCCGGCGGGGACGGAGCCGGCATTGTCAGGCGTGCTTTATGCCGGCGGAAGCCAGTTGGGGATGGACCTGGATGGCCAGGTGCCGCTTTCCAGCACGCTCACCCTAACCGGCGGCGCGGCGTTCAATCGCTACATCGATTTCCCGGACGGCGACCACGGCGATTATTTCAGCTTCGGGATTTCACCGGTCTGGCGTCCGCGGGACGGCACTGAGGTTCGTGCCTATTTTGGCCTGGAAATATCGCCGCACGACACCAGCACGCCCTTCGTGTTCGTCGACGGCAACGAGCTGCCGCCACACATCCCTTACGAGTTTCAGTCGCAGAAATGGGCGGTATGGAAGAACCGCTTCACCAACATGGGCCTGTTCGGTCACACGACCTTCGGCGATTGGCGCCTGAGCGGCGGCCTGTTTCGCCAGGTGATCGACAGCAGGCATAGTTTCAACACCTTGTTCGTCGGCGCCCAGCCGGATGGCAGCTCGGATTTCCTGGTCAATATTCACCCGCCGCGACTGACGGAGGCCAACGCCGGTGAAGTCCGGCTGTCGCGCACCTTTGAAGAGGGGCCCCGACGCCATGTGTTTCACCTGTCGCTGCGCGGCGGCATGCGGTCGGGCGAGTTCGGCGGCGAAGAAGTGGTCGATCTCGGTCCGATGGTCATCGGGGAGGATATCCCGCAATTCCCCAAGCCGGATGTCGAGTTCGGCGAAGAAACGTCGGACAAGGCAAAACAGTTCGGGGTCGGGCTGGCCTACCATGGCCGCTGGCAGGGCGTGGGCGAGTTCAGCGTCGGCGTTCAGAAGGTTAAATACCGCAAGACCATCGATGCGCCGGATGAAGAGCCAATCATCACCCGGGCCGAGCCATGGCTGTGGAATACGACACTGGCGATCAACCTGGCCAAGGGTCTGGTTGCCTATGCCGGCTACACCAAGGGGCTGGAGGACAGCGGAGTCGCGCCGGAAATCGCGGTCAACCGCAGCGAGGCCCCGCCGGCGCTGCTGACCAATCAGCGCGATTTCGGCATTCGCTATGCCTTTGGGCCAATGCGCCTGGTGGTCGGCGCCTTCGACGTCCGCAAGCCCTATTTCAACCTGGATTCCGACCTTTTCTTCACCCAGTTGGGAACGGTCCGCCATCGCGGAGTCGAGATTTCGCTGGCCGGCGAGCCGATCAAGGGCCTCAACGTTGTCGCCGGAACCATCCTGATGAAGCCGCGGGTGTCGGGCGAGGCGGTCGACCAGGGGCTGATCGGCAAAAAGCCGGTCGGACAGCCGGAAAAATCGGCCAACCTCTACCTCGACTACCGGCTGCCGTGGGACGAAAACTTATCGGTCAACCTCGGTATCCAATATCTCGGCAAGAGGGTTGGAAGCCCCGACAATGAG
>DATJKE010000085.1:0-10188 GCA_035491735.1 Sphingomicrobium sp. | reverse complement strand
CCGACCTTGGTCTTGGGCTCGCCTGCCTCGCGGAGTGCTCGCTTGACCGCGCCAACCGCTTGGGTCGAACCCATACCGACCGCCTTATCGAGGATGATCCAGCCATTGAGCGCCATGGCCGGCGCGATAGACAAGCCCATGGGCTTTGACCATAAGCCGCCGCTGTGAGGACCCTGCCCAAGTGAGCCGCCGCCGCAAGCTGACGCAGCTCGCCTGGCGCGAGTATCTGCCGATGGGCGCGACTATCGCCATGTGGGCGGTAATCGTTGCCGCCATCGGTCATGCCGACACTGCGCGCCTGCTCGCCGCAGTCACCCTGATACGCGCCGTGCAGATGCTGACGAAATTGGCGACGCCGCTGGTTCTCAAGCGGCGGCTGGTGGCTCCCAAGGCGATCCGCCGCCAAGCGAAGCGCGTCGCGCTTTCGCTGCAGGCTGGGGCGTTTGTTATTACCGTCGCGATTGTCGCCTTGTTGGCCCGGGCGATGGACTCGATTGGCCAGGACAAGGTGGTGGCGTTCATACCCTACGTCGCCATCGGCATGCCGGCTCGATACCTGCGCTTAGCCGATATCAGGACGGCATCGCCCTATTATCGCCTGGCCCTGACCTTGAGCGGGCTTCTACTGGTGTCCGTAGGCTGGCTGGCGGGTTGGCATGCCGCGGCCCTGGGCCTGGCATTCGGCGCTCGGGAATGGGTTGCCTTTGCCGTCCTTCGCTGGTGGCCGCGCGATCCGAAATTACCCAGGACCCCGGTCAACGAGCCGCTGCATTTTCCTGAGGTCGCGCGGACGACCGCGGTGGTTGGGCGCAGGATGTTGACCTACCGCCTGACCAAGTCGCTGCTCGCACCGTTCGGCCCGATCGGAAACATAGCGGCACGGACCGGCAGGGGCCTCAAGGTGCACCAAAAGCTGGAGCCTTACATTCCCCATCATTTCGGCAGTTTCCTGCTGTTCAGTCTCGTCACCTTTGGCATCGCCGTCTTCCTGGCTTTGCGCAGCGGCGAGCCGGCCGCGATGATCGCTGCTGCAGGCCTCGCCCAGATCAGCGCCGCCAGCGCTAACGTGCTGCTATTGTGGCGGTACCTGCCGTCGCGAGACGCCGAGATTATCGAGGATGATGACGACGACGACGAGTGATTGAGCGGGATGCCCGCGATGCCCCCTTCTTGGCTGTGCGCCAGGCTAGCGCGGGATCGCCAGGCTGAGTTGCCGCGCTTCGCTTTCCTTCAGCCGTTCGAAGAAATGGCGGCGGCACAGCGCAACATAACGGTCGTTGCCGCCTATTTCAGTTTGGGCGCCGGCCACAACTGCATGGCCGTCGGCATCGACGCGCAGGTTCATCGTCGCCTTGCGGCCGCATTCGCACACAGCCTTCAATTCGATCAACGTGTCGGCAAGGGCCAGAAGTGCTGCTGAGCCCGGAAAGAGATTAGCCTGGAAATCGGTCCGAAGGCCGTAGCAGAGCACCGGGATCTTGAGGTCGTCAGTGATGCGGCAAAGCTGCAGCACATGGTCGCGGGTCAGGAACTGGGCCTCATCGACCAGGATGCAATCCAGCTTGCGCCTGATCAGCTCCCGCACCACTGCGTCGAACAGGTTGGTGTCATCGGAATAGCGGTTCGCGCCTGCTTCCAATCCAATACGAGAACCGATGGTGCCGGCGCCGGCACGGTCGTCGAGGTCGGCGGTCCACAGCATGGTCTGCATGCCGCGTTCGCGATAATTGAAGTCGGCCTGCAGCAGCGTGGTCGATTTTCCCGCATTCATCGCGGCATAGTAGAAATAGAGTTTGGCCATCAGGGTCCTAGCTTAGGGACACGCGCCGCCCTTGGGCGCGACCTTGAATTCGCTGAGGCGGACGGCATCGGCCTTTTGTTGCCAGGATTCGAATGACAGCCGGCCATCGGCCGGGAGTGCACAGCTGCGCGCCCCTACCGGCCTGTCGGCGCCGATCAGCTCCGCCCGGTAGGTGAATGAGGTCGGGTTGTTGCTGCTGATGGTCATGGTCGTGCCGAGCAGGCTTCGCACCGTCACCTGTATTTGGCCCGGTGCGGGCTTGGAGTCGGGACTTGCCTTATGCGCCCTGATCGGCTGGCCACGGAACAGGCTGAACTGCCAAGTTTCGCCGGTCTTGATGGTCAGACCGCCTGTGCCGGCAGAGACGGGGCCGGCAGCCAGCAACAAGGCAAGTCCAAGGAGTCGAATGGCCATCCGGCTACTCTATTGCCTGCGCAGCCTGAATCCAGCCTGACATCACGATAGCGAATCCGGCAGCAGCGCGCGCGTAATCCATTCGGCCGGAGGGCCGACCAGCCGCTGAACAATATTCGCGTTCGGGAAGAATTGGGGAATGACGAGCAACAAGATGATCAGGAGCAGGAGGCCATAGCGCTGCAACTTGGCATAATGTTTCGCCAGCTTGAGCGGCAATAGTCCCTCAACAACATGGCCACCGTCGAACGGGGGCAATGGGATCAAGTTGAAGACGGCGAGAAAGACGTTGATCGCCAGGAAATTCAGTAAGTTCTGGCCGATGAACGCCCAAAGCAGTCCCGCTGGGGCGAGGGCCACCAAGGCGGCAAGAAATAGCGCCGCGACGAGCGCCAGCAGCAGGTTCATTCCCGGGCCGGCCAGCGCGACCAGCACCATGTGAAAGCGCGGGTTGCGCAAGCGGCGAGCTACGACCGGAACCGGCTTCGCCCAGCCGAAAATGGGCGCGCCGCTCACCGCCAGGATCATCGGCAACAGAACCGTGCCAAAGGGATCGACATGTTTGATCGGATTGAACGTCAGCCTGCCGCGCTGTTTTGCCGTCGGATCGCCAAGCATATTGGCGACCAGGCCATGCGAAACCTCGTGAAAGACGATGGCGATGATCAGCGGGATGAGCCAGGTGGCAACATTCCACAGCAGATTGTTCGTCAAGCTATTCCATCCCCCACTCGTCCCTGAGGATCGAGAAGAGCACGGTATCGCGGACATGGCCAGTCCAGGTAATGCGGTCGGCGCGCATCACCCCTTCGCGTGACGCCCCAAGCTTAGTCATCGCCGCCTGGCTGCGTTTGTTACGCTCATCGACGCGGAACTCGACCCGGCGAAAGCCGCAGCCGAACGCGCGGCGCAGCATCATGTCCTTGACCCGCCGGTTGAAGCCGGTGCCACGGAATTTGGGCCGGTAAAAGGTGCCGCCGATCTCCAGCACGCCGCGTCCTTCATCGACGCCAAGGAAGCTCGACATGCCGGCCAGTTCCTCGCCTTGGAACAGTACGAAGGTGCGGTTGCGGGGCGTGCTGCGGTAAAGGGCGATGCTGTCGTCGAAGCCGCCGGGGCCGAAATTATTGGCGTAGATCTGCCAAATTTCCAGATCTTCTGCGCAGGCAGCCTTCAGCGCGCCGTGCCAGGATTCGTTGAAGAGCTCGGCGCTGCACCCATCACCCGTCATGGGCGCGTCGAGCGCGGTCATCCTTCGTCGAGATCCTGCGCCACCTTTGGCGCGCGCAGCAGGCTTGCGATCTTGCTGCCCTCATCGAAGCTCTCGTCGGCGAGGAACTTCAGCTTGGCGGCATATTTCATTCGCACGCGGCCCGCGACCGCCCGCTGGAGGTAGGCGGTGTGGGTACGGAGTGCCTTGAGCACTGCTTCCTCGTCCTGGCCGAGCAGCGGTTTCACGAACACGGTCGCGTGGCGAAGATCGGGCGACATGCGGACTTCGGTAACTGACACGAGGTGGCTGGCGAGCGTATCGTCATGCACGTCGCCGCGCTGTAGGATCTCGCTCAGCACATGGCGGACCTGCTCGCCGACACGAAGCAGTCGGACTGAACGGCCTTCGGCAGTTTCCTTGGTGCGCATCGGCTAGAGCGTACGAGCCCTTTCCTCGGTCTCGAACACTTCGAGGTTGTCGCCCGGCTTGATGTCGTTGGTGTCAGCCAGCAGCACGCCGCACTCCATGCCCGCGTTGACCTCCTTGACGTCGTCCTTGAAGCGACGGAGCGAAGCGATGGTCGTCTTCGAAACGATGACGTCTTCGCGGGTGAGGCGTGCGTGGAGCCCCTTGCGGATGACGCCTTCGAGCACCAGCAGGCCGGCGGCCTTGTCCCGCTTGCCGGCAGGGAAGACTTCCTTGACCTCGGCGCGGCCGACCACCGTCTCGATGATCTCCGGTCCAAGCTCGCCGGCCATCGCACCCTTCACCCAATCGGTGAGGTGGTAGATGACGTCGTAGTAGCGCAGCTCGACCTTGTTGCGCTCGGCGGTCTCCCGCGCCTTGGCGTTGGGCCGGACGTTGAAGCCGATGATCGGCGCTCCGGTCGAAGCGGCCAAGGTCACATCGCTCTCGGTAATCGCACCGACGCCCGAATGGAGCACCCGGACGCGGATTTCGTCGGTCGAGATCTTGTTGACCGCGTTGACGATCGCCTCGACCGAGCCCTGCACGTCGCCCTTGACCACCATCGGGAATTCGATCGTCGTCGAAGCTCGATTGGCGAACATATTTTCGAGGCTTACCGGCGCCGTGGTGGTGCGGCGCTTGTCGAGCACCGACTGGCGGTAGGCGGCGACCTCACGGGCACGAGCCTCATTTTCGACCACGGTCAGCTGGTCGCCGGCCGAAGGTACGGCGCCGAGGCCGAGCACCTCGACCGGGAAGGCAGGCGGAGCCTCCTTCACCTGGCGGCCATGGTCGTCGATCATCGCCCGGACCTTGCCCGAGGCGGCGCCGACGACGATCACGTCGCCGACCCTGAGCGTGCCGCGCTGAACTAGCACGGTTGCCAACGAGCCGCGGCCCTTGTCGAGCTTCGCCTCGACCACGGTCGCTTCGGCGGGGCGGTCGGGATTGGCCTTCAGTTCGAGGATTTCGGCCTGGAGGTTTATCGCTTCGAGCAGGCCATCGAGATTGGTCTTCTTCAGCGCCGAAACCTCGACGTCCTGGACGTCGCCGCCCATCGCTTCGACGATGATCTCGTGCTGCAGCAACTCCTCGCGGACCTTCTGCGGGTTGGCGCCCGGCTTATCGATCTTGTTGATCGCCACGATCATCGGCACGCCGGCGGCCTTGGTGTGGTTGATGGCCTCGATCGTCTGGGGCTTCAGCCCGTCATCGGCCGCGACCACCAGCACGACGATGTCGGTGACGTTGGCGCCGCGGGCGCGCATTTCGGTGAATGCCTCGTGGCCCGGCGTGTCGAGAAAGGTGACCTTCGACTTGTCCTTCAGCGTGACCTGATAGGCACCGATATGCTGAGTGATGCCGCCGGCCTCGCCGGATACGACATCGGCGCCACGGATGGCGTCCAACAGCGACGTCTTGCCATGGTCGACATGGCCCATGATCGTCACCACCGGCGGGCGCGTTTGGAGGGAATCTTCGGAGTCGACGTCGACCGTCGTGTCGATGTCGACGTCGGCCTCGCTGACGCGCTTGATGTTATGGCCGAACTCGGTGACCAGCAGCTCGGCGGTGTCCTGGTCGATGGTCTGGGTGAGCGTCACCGCCACGCCCATCTTGAACAGCGACTTGACCAGGTCGGCGCCACGCTCGGCCATGCGGTTGGCGAGTTCCTGGACGGTGATGGATTCGGGGACGACCACGTCGCGCACCTGCTTGACCGCCGGCCCCATCTCCTGGTGGTGGCGCTTTTCCTTCTCGCGGGCGCGGCGTAGCGCAGCGAGCGAGCGGGCGCGGCTGTCGTCCTCGCCGGACAGTGCGCGGCTGACGGTCAGCTTGCCGGCATGGCGGCGCTCGTCGACCCGGCCGCGATTGGCGCCGGGGTGGGCCGGTGCGGCACGCTTCGGCGCATGAGCCGGCGCCGCGGAACGGCGGAATTCGCGATCTTCTTCAACCTGCTCGGCTGCCGGTTCGGCAGCGGGGCGGGTCGCCGCCTCGGCGGCGAGGCGTTGGGCCTCGGCAGCCTGCTCGGCTGCGAGACGAGCGGCCTCTTCCTCGGCTTTGCGATTTTCCTCGGCCCGGCGCTTCTCGTCCTCGGATTGCTCCTGCTTGGAGCGATCTTCGCGGCGGCGCGCTTCTTCGAGCGAGGTCATGCGGGCCTCTTCGGCCTCACGCAGCAGCCGCTCCTGCATTTCCTTGCGGGCGGTAATGTCGTCGACCGGGCGCTTTGCGGCGGGCTTCGGAGCGGGCGCAGCAGGCTTCGGGGCAGGGGCGGGCGCGGCCTCGACCTTCGGCTCGGGCGCAGGAGCCTCGCCGGGCTTACCCAGGATACGCCGCTTCTTGACCTCAACCACGACGGTATTCGAGCGGCCATGGCTGAAGCTCTGCTTCACCTTGCCGGTCTCGACCGTGCGCTTCAGGCCCAGCGGTGGCCGGGTACCCAGCTTGGGCTTTTCCGTCTGGTCGGTCATGCGTTTCCTTCGTCCACTAAATTACTAGCCGAGCCCGGGCGCGCAGCGTGGCCGCGCTCTAACCCAGCATCGGGATCAATGAAAGCTTGCCACCGGGCGATGGCGTGAGTGACGCGCCTTGCGGCAGCGGCATCGGTCAGGGCGATGTGTACCACATTCTCGCGGCCCAGCGCCACCGACAAGATGGTGCGCTCCACTGGAAAAACCAAGCCCTGGCTGTCGCCGCCGCCAACCCGCCAGGCCTGGTCGAGCTTCTTGCGGCCGTCCTCGCCGGCATCGGCGGCATGGATTAGTTGGGCCACCTTGCCCTGGCGCGCCGCCGTTTCGACGCGCTCCGCGCCGTTGATCAACATGCCGCTGCGAGCCTCAAGTCCGAGACGGTCCAGCGCCTGTTGGCGCAACGCCGCCTCGATCCGCTCGCCGAGGTCGGCCGGGACGTCGATGTCACCGGTCTTGAACGCCCGGGTGAGCGCGCCCTTGAGCTTGCCCTTGGCATTGGCCTCGTCCAGCGCCTTGCGGCCGACGCCGATCCAGGCGCCGCGGCCCGGGGCACGGGCGCGCACGTCCGGCGCGACCTGGCCGTCGGGACCGAGGGCGAGCCGGATCAGTTCCTCGCGCGGCGCCGTCCGCCGGGTCAGGATGCAGCTGCGCTCGGGTACGTGAACGTCTAGCGGATCATTCTGAGGATCCCGCATCGGCGGCCTCCTCAGTTGCAGGCTCATCTTCGAACCAATGAGCGCGGGCGGCCATGATGATCTCATTGCCCTGCTCTTCGGTTAGGCCAAAGTCGGCCAGCACGCCGGCCTTGTCCTCAGCCCGCTTGGGAGCGGTTTCGGCGCGGCGGCGGGGCTCGACCCGCTTCTTCTGGATCAGCTCGTCGGTGGCGAGGTCAGCGAGATCGTCGAGGGTACGGATGTTGGCCTTGCCCAGCGTCACCAGCATCTGTTCGGTGAGATAAGGCAGCTCGGCTAGCGCATCCTCGACGCCCAGCTTGCGGCGCTCTTCGCGGGCGGCCGCCTCACGGCGCTCCAATGCCTCGGCAGCGCGGCTCTGCAATTCGCCCGCGATCTCGTCGTCGAGACCCTCGATCGAGGCGATTTCGTCGACTTCGACGTAGGCTACTTCCTCGAGGCTGGTGAAGCCTTCGGCGACCAGCAGCTGGGCCAGCGTCTCGTCGACGTCGAGCTCGCTCTGGAACATTTCGGAGCGCTCGACGAACTCGCGCTGGCGCTTCTCGCTGGCGTCGGCCTCGGTCAGAATGTCGATCTGCGAATTGGTCAGCTGCGATGCCAGGCGGACGTTCTGCCCGCGGCGGCCGATCGCCAGGCTGAGCTGGTCGTCGGGCACGACTACTTCGATCCGGCTCTCTTCCTCGTCGATCACGACGCGGCTGACGGTTGCCGGCTGGAGCGCGTTGACGACGAAGGTCGCAGTATCTTCGCTCCACGGGATGATATCGATCTTCTCGCCCTGCAGTTCCTGGACGACAGCCTGGACGCGGCTGCCCTTCATGCCGACGCATGCGCCGACCGGATCGATCGAGCTGTCGTAGCTGATCACACCGATCTTGGCGCGGCTGCCGGGGTCGCGGGCGGCCGCCTTGATTTCGATGATGCCGTCGTAAATCTCGGGCACTTCCTGGGCGAACAGCTTCTTCATGAAGTCGGGGTGAGCGCGGGAAAGGAAGATCTGCGGACCGCGGGTCTCGGCCGATACGCGCAGGATCAGCGAGCGGATGCGGTCGCCGACGCGGACCATTTCGCGCGGGATCTGCTGGTCGCGGCGAATAACGCCCTCGGCCCGGCCGAGATCGACAACGACGTGGCCAAATTCGACCCGCTTGACGACGCCGGTGATGACCTCCCCGGCGCGATCCTTGAATTCCTCGAATTGCCGCTCGCGCTCGGCGTCGCGGACTTTCTGGAAGATGACCTGCTTGGCAGCCTGGGCGGCGATGCGGCCGAACTCGATCGGCGGCAGCGGATCGACGATGAAGTCGCCGACGGCGGCACCGGCCTGCAGCTTCTGCGCACCCTTCGGATCGATCTGTTTAAAGTGATCTTCGACTTCCTCGACCACCTCGAGCACGCGCCACAGGCGAAGGTCGCCGGTCACGGGGTCGAGCTTGGCGCGGATATCGTTCTCGGCACCGTAGCGTGCGCGTGCGGCGCGCTGGATAGCATCTTCCATGGCCTCGATGACGATGGCCTTGTCGATCAGCTTTTCGCGCGCGACTGCGTCGGCGATGGCGAGCAGTTCGGCCTTGTTGGCAGTGGCAGCGGCGGGCGCGCCGGAAGCTGCAGTCGTGGCCATGTTCTTCAACCTTCCGTCTTGATCAAATCGGCGCCTTCGGTGCTGAGCGGCGCGGTGGCGTTAATAAGCTTGTCGGTCAAGAGCAGCTTGGCCGATGCGATGTTGGTGAATTCGACCTGCCGCTCGCCCTTGGGCGTCGCGACATTGATCGTGTCACCGGAAATTCCCCCAATAATGCCGGACACCTGCTTGGCGCCGTCCACGGGTTCCGAATATTTGATCCGCGCCTCATGACCTGCCCAGTCGGCAAAGTCCTTCCGGCGGGTCAGCGGGCGATCGATCCCGGGCGAGGAAACCTCCAGCCGGTAGCCGCCCTCAATCGGGTCGCGCCCGGCCGCTTCCTCCGCATCGAGCAGCTCGCTGAGCTTACGCGAAATGTCGGCGCAGTCGTCAATTGTCAGCTGGCGAGTGTCGGGCCGTTCAGCCATTACCTGCAGCGTCGGGTCCGACGTGCCGCCTATCATCGCCACGCGCACGAGATCGAAGCCCAGGTCCGTGACGGCGGGCTCGATCAGGCGAGCGATGGCAATGGTATCGGTCAAGCGATCTCCAAACTCCAAACCCTTCCAAATCGGCAAAGCCTCTTGGCGCCGGGCCCCTCCGGGCCCAGCCTCAACGCCTTTACGATGTCGAGGAGAGTGGTCGCCATATAGGCGCGCCGCCCAAGAGTCGCAAGCGGAAGAGTCAGAGACCCAAAGCGCGGTTTTCGGCCCTGATCCTGACTGTCAAAATCACTGCGTTGAGCAGCGAGAAGATGATCGAGACGTCCCACAAGCCAAACACCAAAGGCAGCACCGCGATTTCGCCGATCACCACCAGGTAGTTGGGGTGCCGGACGAAGCGATAGGGGCCGGTCGCGACCAATTCTTCGCCGGGCATGACGATGATGCGCGTGGTCCAGCGATTGCCAAGGGTCCGCAAGACCCAAACCCTGCCCGATTCAATCAGGAGGAAGAGGAGCAAGAAGGGGATGTCGACCGGGCGTCCCGGCGCTAGCCACCACAGGGTCAGGAGCCAGGCGCCGTGCAGCGCGACGATCCAGGGATAATGGGCGGCGCCAACCTCATGGGCGCCTGCTGCGAGCAAACGATTGGTATTGGCATGGGCAAGCGGAAGTTCGACCAGCCTTTGCAGCGTCACGAAGGCGAGCAGGGCAATCGATGGCCAGATCATGCGCGCTCGAGCAGCATCCCGGCGCAGGTGAAACCGGGTCCAAATGCAGTCATCAACACTTTTTCCGGGAGGCCGCGAGCGATCAGTCGATCGAGCACGAACAGCACAGTCGGCGCGCTCATATTGCCGCAGTCGTTGAGCACGGAACGCTCCAGGTCGAGCGTGCCGACCGGCAGTTGCAAGGCGCTTTCGATGGCATCGATCACCTTGACCCCTCCAGGATGGCAGCAGAAACGGTCGATGTCCGCGCGGTTGCTGCCCATGGAGCCCAGCATGCCCTCAACCGCCCCGGCGAGCTCGGCCTCGATGAAGGGCGGGATGGCGCGGTCGAACAC
>DATJKE010000084.1:0-3885 GCA_035491735.1 Sphingomicrobium sp. | reverse complement strand
GATCCATTGCGTCGGTTGCTGGCGGCCATCCTGCCCCCCAAGCGGGCGGGAGAAGTGCAAGTCACCCTGGCCGACCAGGGCGTCGATGTGCTGTTGAAGGGCGTCGCGGTCGAGGGTCTCGATGCAATCGAAGCGCTGACGGCCTTTTGTGAAAAGAACGGCCTCGCCCGGCTCAGTATTGACGAGGGCTTCGGGGCCGAGCCGCGCTACGAGCCACAGCCCGTGACCGTTTCCCTTGGTGGGGTTCCAGTCGCGCTACCAGTCGGCGCCTTCCTTCAAGCTACCGTAGACGGGGAGGCGGTCCTCATTGCAGCGGTTCGCGAGGGGGTTGCTGGCGCGGCCCGCATCGCCGACCTGTTTGCCGGGCTCGGCACCTTCGGACTGGCGCTGGATGGCGAGGTTACCGCGGCAGAAGCGTCGCGCGACGCGGTGATGGCCCTCAAGTCCGCCGCTGGCCGCGCTGGACGGCCGCTCCAGGTCGAGCATCGCGATCTCTATCGGCGCCCCTATGATGCCAAGGAATTGACTGCCTTTGACGCGGTCGTTCTCGATCCGCCACGCGCCGGTGCGCAGGACCAGGTTAGGGAACTCGCGGCATCATCCGTTCCGCGCCTTGCCTACGTCAGCTGCAATCCCGCGACCTTCGCCCGTGACGCCGAGATATTGGCCTCAGGCGGCTACCGGCTCGACTGGGCGCGCCCGGTTGGCCAGTTCCGGTGGTCGACCCACGTCGAGCTGGCCGCCGCCTTCAGCCGTTAGTGCATCAGGTGCCAGCCGAGGCAATCGTGCAGGATGCGCGCGCCGGCGTGGACGGTCAGGCCCAACAGGCAGAACGATGCCAGCGTGAAGATCGCCAGCCGGTAGCGGACGGTGTTGACGGTGCATTGGATGAGACTGTGGATGACGCGAAAGCCGACATAACCCCAGGCCAGCCAATAGTTGATGCCGCCCCCAAAATCCATCAGCGCGAGCGTGATCGCGATCGCATAGAAGATCGTAGGTTGTTCCATCAAATGATTGTAATTGTGCGATTTCCACTGCGCCCTGGGATCGGCCTTGCCCTCCAGGTCGACCCCACGCGAGCCGTCCGGAATATTGCCGAAATTGACCCCCAGCCGGCGAAACTCGCGCATTCGCGAAACCAGCATCCACAGCATGACGACCAGCGTCCACGCGACCAGCGCGACCACCGGCACGAGTATCGGACTGTAGGACATGAAAAACCCTCCCCCTCACATAAGGAAGGGAAGGGTGCGTCAGTTCGTTTCGGTTGGCAACCGACTCCCTAGGATGCGGTCATTTCGACCCAGCAGGTTTAAACTGGTGGACCAGGCGAACCACAAAGCCCGTTTCTCCTGCCGCGGGATCAATGATTTGCTGGTCGATGACGTAGAGCGATTCCCAGCTGCCATTCGGCGATCTCTTTTGCTCGCCGGTGGCGTGGAGGTGGATATCGCCATAATCCTGATCAGTCTCTTCCATCGGGGCAAAGCCGCCTCGCTCTGCCTCGTACAGGCTTGCAACAAGGCTATAGAGTCCGAGATCGCCGATTTCGGCCGCGTTCCACCGCACGGAACAGGCATGGTAGGGAGGGAATTCCAGCCACACGGAAGCACTCTTATCCTTTAGCTCCCAAGCGCGGCCCGGATCGTCACGGAACGTCACTTTCACCTGCTCCGGCGTGAGCTCCACAGCGTGGCGAACTCGCATTGCTCTTTCGACTGCCCTGTCATCCGGGAAAGCCTTCAGGCAGACTTCCTCATATAGGGCTGTCATTTTTTCCATTTGATGGTCAGCATCTGCCGAAGCGGCGACACCAAGCATCGCAAGAAGAAAGGTCACAGCGCCTCCGATCGCTTCGTCTAGCCGTGGCTAGAGCGACCGGAGATCGGGGTGTCGAGAGCGCGACTGAAGATTCAGTCGAAAATCCTGGAAAAGCGCCTCTTTTCGCGGTTTTTCCAATGGCCGCGGTGGTAGGCGTCGCTGGCGAGTAGCGGCAGCACCGAGGTGGCTTCGGCGTAGACCATCTGCTCGAGCGCAGTCGAAACCTTGCCCCAGCTGGCCGCTTCCTGAAGCGTCGAGGAGCTGCAGGCTCCGTCGCGGACGTCGGCGACGGTGATCTGCACGGCGTATTTGTGGACCTCGACATCGTCGTGGCCGAGGATCTCGGCGCAAACGACCGTGTCCTGCGCGAAATTCTTCGGTACGCCGCCGCCGATCATCAGCAGCCCGGTCGTCCCGGCCGCGATCTTGATGTCGGTCAGCTCGCGGAAATCGGCGATGCTGTCGAGCGTCATCCAGTGACCGCCGCGCTTCATCGCGTCGACCTGGTGCTTGACCAGGCCGAATCCGGCCGAGCTGTCGGTGAAGGCCGGGCAGAAGATCGGCACGTCATGCTCAAAGGCGAGCTTGACCAGGCTATTGTCCTTCTTGCCGTTGCCTTCGGAGAGCCACTTGCCCATCTCGCGGATGAAGGCGCGGGACGAATAGGGCCGCGGCTCCAGGCTGTCGGCGATCTGCCCGATCGTATGATCGCAATCCTGCAGCGCCACCTCGTCGATATAGGTGTCGTAGATACGGTCGATGTAGAGCGAGCGCAGCGTATCGTCGTCGGGGATTTCGAGCGCCTGGTAATGTTTGTGACCGAGCGCTTCGAAGAAATCCATGTCGACGATTGCCGCGCCGGTGGCGACGATCGCGTCGACCATGTTGTTGCGCACCAGCTCCGCGTAAAGGTCCATACAGCCGCCGGCAGAGGTCGAGCCCGCAATCACCAGCCACACCGAGCAATTCGGATCGGCCAGCATCTGGTTGTAGATTCCGGCGGCGCGAGCGAGGTCGCGGCTCGTGAAGCTCATCTTGCCCATCGCCTCGACGATCGGACGCGCGTCGAAGCTGGTGATGTCGATATGCTCGACCTCACTCTTCAGCAGCTCCGCCTTGCGGGTGTCGTTGACCAGGCCTTCGGTGTCCTGGACCTTGTTCAGCGTCTCGGTGGTCATGGGATCAATACCTTCAATTCGCGGAGCGAGACCCCGCTACTCGCGACAGTCAGAAATGCAAGCGTGAACCCCGCCGCCAGGCGAGGTTCACGAGTGAATGGAATGCCTTACAGCGTGATGACGTTCGATGTGCGCTTGCGTTCCGGAACGTCGGTGTAGAGCGAGGCCATCGGCTCGTCGTCGACGATCACATGATCCTCGACCCCAAAGCCGTTGAAGCCGGTGCGCATCGCGCAGCCATAGGCGCCAAGCATGCCGACCTCGATATAGTCGCCGGCCTGAACGTCGGCAGGTAGCTCAAATGGCCCTGCCATATGGTCAAGGTCGTCGCAGGTCGGGCCGTAGAAGCTGAATGCCATCGTCTTGGCGTTGGATTCTTCGTCGCGGACCAGTTTGACCGGGTAGCGCCAGCCGATGTGCGCCGCATCGAACAGCGCGCCATAGGCGCCGTCGTTGATGTACAGCTCGCTGCCGCGGCGCTTTTCGACGCGGACCAACACGCTGGCATATTCAGCGCACAGTGCACGGCCCGGCTCGCACCACAGTTCGGCCGAATAGCTGATCGGCAACTCTTCGAACGCGCGGTGGATGACTTCGAAATAGGTTTCGAGGGCGGGGGGCTCCATGCCGGGATACCAGCTCGGGAAACCGCCGCCGACGTCGACAATGTCGACCGTGACTGCCGCCTCGACGATCGCATCGCGAACGCGCTGCATCGCCTCGGCATAGGCTGCCGGGCTCATCGCCTGGCTGCCGACGTGGAAGCAGAGCCCAAGCGCATCCGACGCCTGGCGGGCGGCCATCAGCAGCGCCTTCACCTCGTGGGGCTCGGCGCCGAACTTGGCGGCAAGGCTGAGCTTTGAATGATCGGACGACACCCGCA
>DATJKE010000083.1:0-5172 GCA_035491735.1 Sphingomicrobium sp. | reverse complement strand
AGCGCATAGGGCCACGGAGCCGTCGCCAGGTTGCGCACCACCTGCTCGTCGGCGATGGCGCGCGCTAGCGCGGGGGCGTCCTCGGCCCAGCCTGGTCTCAGCAACAGTCGCTCGGTACGGGCGAACATGACCAACTTCCTTCTCCTCTCGAACGAGCCGCTAGGCCCGCTCTGTTTCAGTTTCGGGAGAAGATTTGGTCCCCTTCGTGAAAAACAAAAAAAGGGAGAGGAGGGGGCTTCCCTCTTCTCCCTTTTCGAAACCTTTTGGTCTCGTCTGGGCTGCCCCCTCCGGGAGCGGCCCTTTATCGACCGATCCCGCTTATTTCGCGGCCTCCGGCATAATGGCTTCGACGTGGACGTATTTGCGACCAAGCTTGCCATCGCGGAAACACACGCGACCGTCGGTGAGTGCAAAAAGCGTATGATCTTTGCCCAGGCCGACGTTCGTCCCCGGGTACCAGCGCGTGCCGCGTTGACGCACGATGATGTTTCCGCCGCGAACCGCTTCGCCGCCGAATTTTTTCACGCCAAGGCGCTTTGCTTCCGAATCGCGGCCGTTACGTGAAGAGCCGCCAGCTTTTTTATGTGCCATCTCGTGTAACTCTTACTTCTTAGCCTTGGCCGCGGGGGCCTTCTTGGCGGGTTTCTTAGCAGGTGCAGCATCCTTTGTCGACGCCTTGGGAGCAGCTTCCTTCTTGGGAGCGGCAGCCTTCTTCTCGGGGGCGGGCTTCTCGGTCTTCGCAGGTGCAGCAGCCTTTTCCTCGCTCTTCGGAGCGGCGGCCTTCTTCTCGGCCTTCTTGCCGCCGATCGAGACGATCTTGAGGATCGTCAGCTGTTGGCGGTGACCAGCCTTGCGGCGATAATTATGCCGGCGACGCTTCTTGAACACCGTGACCTTGTCCGACTTCGCCTGGGCGATGATCTCGGCGCCGACGATCAAACCGTCGGTTGACTTCAGGTCCGAGCCCTCGCCTGCGAGGAGGACATCGGTGAGGTCGACGCTGTCACCGGCATTGCCGGCCAGCTTCTCGACGACGATCTTGTCTCCGGGGGCAACGCGATACTGCTTGCCACCCGTGCGCACGATAGCGAACATGGGCCTCATCACTTTCCGTCACTTATAGACCGCGCAAACAAGCACCGCGTGACAGTGCCCCGCGCGGGAAAGCGTGCCGCCTATGGGGTGGTAATGATTCTGTCAACCGCCGCGGGCGGAATTTCGCTAGTGGCGATGCTCAGGCTTCAGCTTGTAGCGCTGGCCATCGAATCCTTCGAAAAGAGTGCCAATGGCCGGATGGTCGATCGGTTCTCCCTCATCGTCAGCGACCAGATTCTGCTGGCTGACATAAGCAACGTAGCTGCTCTCCGCATTCTCGGCGAGCAAGTGATAGAAGGGCTGGTCCTTGGCCGGGCGCATTGCCTCCGGAATGGCTTCATACCATTCGTCGCTGTTGGCGAATTCCGGGTCGACGTCGAAAATCACGCCGCGGAAGTCGAGCAGGCGATGCCGAACCATTTCGCCTATGCCATAGCGAGCGGTGGGAATTTTTGCAGAAACGGGCAGCATGGACATACCTATAATGTAATTGACGCTGTCGGGGTGGCAAGCGGTAAACCCTTTGCATCCGGAAAAGTGCCTGCTAGAGGCCGCCCGCGACCCCCCGGCATGCTCGCCGGCCAGCGTCATCCTGATCTTGCGGAGAGGTGGCTGAGAGGTCGAAAGCACCGCACTCGAAATGCGGCGTGCCGGCAACGGTACCGTGGGTTCGAATCCCACCCTCTCCGCCAGCCAGAAGTTCCCAATTCGAGAGCTTTTTCATGGCTCCGATGCCAGCGGTTTAGTCTTGCGCTGCAACTTAAAGCGGCTTTTTGTAACAAAAACTTCGACGAACGGTCATACTGGAACCGCTAGGGGCGGTTCACCCGGATGTGACTGGTTGCCGCAACTGTTAATAGGCCCTTCCGCATTCGTGGCGTGTAAACAAGGATCAGCAATGGCTTTTGGCGTGTCAGGTCGGTCTTTCGTGCGTCTCGGAGGATTGGCCACGCTATTCCTGCTGTCGGCAGCCTGCGGGAGCGGCTCGGCCGGCGAAGGTAAGGGCGGGCCTGGCGGGCCAGACGGACCGATCCAGGTCGGCTATGTCGTGATCCAGCCGTCGAGCGCCCCGGTCGAACAGTCGCTTCCCGGCCGTGTCGCCGCCTTCCAGATCTCCGAAGTCCGCCCCCAGGTTTCCGGTGTCATCACGCGCCGGCTGTTTGCCGAAGGCTCGATCGTCCACCAGGGCCAAACCCTCTATCAAATCGACCCGAGCCTATATCAGGCGCAGGTGTCGCAGGCCGCCGCCAACCTCCAGAGCGCCAGGGCCAGCGCGGAAGCCGCCCGAGCGCGCGCCGAGCGCTATCGCCCGCTGGCCGCCATGGAAGCGGTCTCCAAGCAGGATTATAGCGATGCGCTGGCCCAGTCGCGTCAGGCCAATGCCGCCATCGCCCAGAACAATGCCGCGCTGCGCACCGCCCAGATCAACCTGCGCTACACCAGGGTCCCGGCGCCGATCAGCGGCCGCATCGGCCTTTCGAAATTCACCGAAGGCGCGCTAGTCACGGCCAACCAGGCGGACGCCCTGACGACCATCACCCGGCTCGATCCGATCTATGTCGACATCCAGCAGTCGGCGCCCGACCTGCTGGCCTTGCGCCGATCGCTATCTCAAGGCGGCGCCGTGCCGCTGACTACCCAGGTGCGATTGAAGCTCCCCGACGGCAGCGACTATGGTTACACCGGTACCGTCCAGTTCACCGAGGTGGTGGTCGATGCGGGCACCGGATCGGTCACGCTCCGGGCGCGCTTTCCCAATCCTCAGTCGCTGCTGCTGCCCGGAATGTTCGTGACCGCGAGGTTCGCGCAGGCGATCGACAGCATCGCCTATCTTGTGCCGCAGGGTGCGATTTCCCGCGATCCCAAGGGCAATGCCAGCCTTTGGGTCGTCGGCCCGGGCAATACCGCAGTCCAGCGCACGGTGGTCGCCGATCGCACCGATGGCGCCAATTGGGTCGTGACCCAGGGCCTCGCCGGAGGCGAAAAGGTCATCACGCAGGGTATCGCCAGGCTGAAGGAGGGCGCCAAAATCAAGCCGGTGGTGGCGAGCGCTCCGCAGCGAGCTGGGGCGCCCGGCAGCCAGGCTCCGGCAGGTCGATAAGACTCCGTGTCGCGTATTTTCATCGATCGGCCGATCTTCGCCTGGGTCATCGCCATCATCATCATGCTGTCGGGCATTGGCGCGATCACGAAGCTGCCGATCGCCCAATATCCCGACGTCGCACCCCCGCAGGTCAACATCCGCGCGACCTACCCAGGGGCCTCGGCCCAGACGTTGCAGGACAGCGTAACTCAGGTCCTGGAACAACAGCTCACCGGCCTGGACGGAATGATTTATTTCCAATCGTCGTCCAGCTCTCGCGGCCAGGCGACGATCACCGTCACCTTTGAAAAGGGTACAGATCCTGACATCGCCCAGGTGCAGGTGCAGAATGTCGTGCAGGCGGCCTTGTCGCGCCTGCCGCAGCAGGTCCAGCAGCAGGGCATCCGGGTCACCAAATCGTCCAACGACTTCCTGCTGATCATCGGCGTCTATGACGACAGCGCGCGGACCACCGACATGGATGTGTCCGATTGGCTGTCGAGCAACATGCAGGATACGATCGCCCGCGTCCCCGGCGTTGGCGACGTCAACGTATTTGGCGCGCCCTATGCGATGCGAATCTGGCTCGATCCGGCAAGGCTTCGCTCCTTCTCGCTAATGCCGAGCGACGTGATCGGCGCAATCAGCGCGCAGAACGTCGAAGTCGCTGCGGGCGAAGTAGGCGGCACCCCCGCCCTACCGGGCCAGATGCTCAACGCCACTGTCACCGCATCGTCCCGCTTCCAGACGCCGGAGCAGTTTCGCAACATCATCGTCAAGGCGGACGCGAGCGGCGCGCGCGTGAGGCTCAGCGACGTGGCCCGAGTTGAGTTGGGCGCCGAGAATTACAACTCGGATCGCCGTCTCAACGGCAAGCCCGGCGCCGGCATTGCAATCTTCCTGGCTCCCGGAGCGGACGCGCTTGAAACGGCCGATGCGGTCAAGGCCAAGGTCGAGCAAATCTCCGCCAGCTTTCCATCAGGCTACCGCTACGCCTACGCCTACGACACGACCGACTTCATCAAGCTGTCGATCCAGGAGGTAGTGAAGACGCTGGCCGAGGCGATGATCCTGGTGATCATCGTCATGTTCGTCTTCTTGCAAAGCTGGCGCGCAACGCTGGTACCGGCCATCGCCATTCCGGTCGTGCTGCTCGGCACGTTCGCCGTTCTGTACGCGCTTGATTTCTCGATCAACACCATGACCCTGTTCGGGCTGGTGTTGGCGGTGGGGCTGCTGGTCGACGACGCAATTGTGGTGGTCGAGAATGTCGAGCGGATCCTCGAGGAAAATCCGGACCTGACGCCGCGCGAAGCGACCATCATGTCGATGGGGCAGATCCAGACTGCGCTGGTGGCGATCGCGCTCGTGCTGACGGCCGTGTTCCTGCCGATGGTGTTTTTCGGCGGTTCGACCGGTGTCATCTATCGGCAGTTCTCGGCGACCATCGTCTCTGCGATGGTTCTGTCGGTGTTCGTGGCGATGGTCCTCAGTCCGGCAATCGCCGCTGGAGTACTCAGGCGGACTCATGTCGACCCGCGCGACACCGGTTTCGGCAAGCGCTTCCCGCGCGCTGCCAGCTTCCTCGCCACATTCCGCGACCGATTCAACAATGGCTTCAATCGTCTGCGCGAGTGGTATGTCGGCATCATTACCTATGTGACGGATCGCAAATGGCGCTTTCTCAGCGGCTATGCGCTGGTCTGCGTTGCCCTCGCGATCATGTTCTTCCGCCTGCCCACCGGCTTCCTCCCAAGCGAAGACCAGGGCGCGATGCAGATCCAGTTTCGCTTGCCCGCCGGTGCGACGCTGGAGCGCACCAAGGAGATGCAGCTCGCGGTTGAAGATTATCTGGCGAGAGGGCCCGACAAGAAGAATTTCCGGGCCTATTTCATCGTCGCCGGCGGCGGCCAAGGGGCGACCGGCCAGAATGCCGGGCAGTCCTTTATCAATCTCGCCCCGTTCGAGGACCGGCACGGCAAGGACAACAACGC
>DATJKE010000082.1:0-2244 GCA_035491735.1 Sphingomicrobium sp. | reverse complement strand
GGCAGCGGCGAGTGGCCCGACGCGGCTGATGTCATCGTGAGAATAACTGAGGAACAGCGATGCCATCCAATGCCCCCATTGGAATGGCCTACCTTGCGCCTAACGGAGCGGCCGTTCAACTCTTTGCCGGAACTTCGCCCGGCGACGGTAGGACCTTACATCGTGTGTGGTGCCGGCAGGGGGCCTTGATGATGCTGGCAGGTCACCTTCGGATTGAAAGGCGAATAGGCGCCGTTCGGATTATCCCGGAAGACCCAGAGGTGCTGCTCATAGTGGGGCTCCCATCCATGCGCTTCGTCCACTTCGGTCGCGGGATCGTCCTTGAGCAGCGGATAGGTTCGGCCGTGGAAGGTCGGCGGCGCCTTCGAGTTTGAGTGCCAGGCTGCTGCAAAGGTCAAATTTTCGACCGCGACCAATTGCAGCGAACCGTCCGGCTGCGGCTCGTAGACCAGCATCGCCGGCTGGCGAAAATCGGTGTGCGTGCCGGTTCCGTGAACGCGTCCGCTGCTTGGCGGAGCGGGTTTGGGCGGAAGCCCTAGCAGGTCCCGGCGGACATAGTGCAAACCCATCGCCCCCAGCTCGGCGGGCTGTCCGAGCATGGCGGCCGTCACGCACTTGTTGTCAGTGGTATAGCCTTCCGCCTTGGCAACATTCACGTCGCGATATTTCTCGGCAATCGATCTCACTTCTTCGAGACTGGGCTCTTTGGAAGCGCTTTCGCACCCTGCGGCTGGCAGGATGCATGTTGCGGAAAGCAGGATTCCAAGCCGGCGAGACATGCGCATAAGCACCTCCGCGACGGTTGCATCGTCGGTAGAATTTGCAGGCAATTAGGCACGAAAGCAACTGCTTGGCATTTGAATCCTTCGCGAATGGGTTCGGTTACATTCGCGGAGGACCCGAGCACCCTTTTGACCGCAATGGGTCGAAAGCAGACATTCGCCTAATGGTTGGACGGCGGCATGCGGGTCGCCAGGGGGTCGGGAGGTAGCAATCGTGCCGCGAGAGCAGTTGACGTAGGATCGACTTGCACAAACAGCTGGGCGCAATGAAAAAGACTTCCTCCTCCGCGCGTGCCGCGCAACATCGGCAATGGCTGGTTAAAATTGACGCCGCTCAGCGCGGCTACGTCATCGATACCGCTGGCCAACTCGCGTTGCAGGCAGTGGCTGAGGGCGTGGAGCATCCGGCAGTCCTGAACCTGGCCGGTTTGGCGCGTTACGATGAGGGCCGTTTCGAGGAGGCGGTCCGGCTGCTCAGGCGTGCTCGGGCGTTAGCGGCCAAAGATCCAAATATCCTGAATAGCCTCGGCATGTCCCTGATGGCACTTGGGCAGACCGACGCCGCGCTTCAGGCCTATGACGCTGCACTTCGGATCGATCCCGGAATAGCGGCGGTTCATTTCAATCGCGGCGTCCTGCTACAATCCCTCAATGAGATCAAGCGCTCGAGGTCGGCCTACGAGCGAGCCGCCGCGCTCAATCCGAACTATGCAGAGCCCCTCGCGAGCCTCGCCTGGCTTGACACCCGAGCGGGCGATGGGGCCTCGGCGCGGGCGCATGGCGAACGCGCTTTGTTGCTTTCGCCCACCAACGTGCTGGCTCGCATAGCCTTGGCTTCCGCCTACCTTCAGCAAGGTGAGCTTGCCGATGCGGCGGCAAGCCTTTCCGCACTGAGCCAGGATCCCTCGCTCACGCCGATCAACAAATCGATCGTGCTCGGCCTGATCGGCGATCTCCAGGACGCCGAGGGCCGCCCGGCCGAGGCCTTCGCCGCCTACGAGGCTTCCAACCTTCAGATGAAGGCCTTGTACGCCGGCCAGTTCGAGGCACAGGGCAAGGAGACGGCGCTAGGGCATGCCCGGCGGCTGGCCGAATGGTTCGCGACAGCCGCCCCGGAGCCGTGGCGCCAGGCAGAGCCAGCCCGGCCGCGCGCCGCAGACCCCAGGGCGCACATATTCCTGGTCGGTTTTCCGCGCTCGGGAACCACCCTGCTAGAAAGCGTGCTTGCCGCGCATCCCGAGGTCGTAAGCCTCGATGAAAAGGATTGCCTCGCCACAGCGTCAGCCACCTATATGACCTCCGACGGCGGCCTGGAACGGCTGGCTCAGATTGGTTCCGGCGAAGCGCTTCGTCAGCGCGAGGCTTACTGGTCCATGGTCCGCAAGTTCGGGGTAGAGCCGCGCGGGCGAGTCTTCATCGACAAGATGCCGCTTTCCAATGTGCAGCTGCCGGTGATCGCCAA
>DATJKE010000081.1:0-3279 GCA_035491735.1 Sphingomicrobium sp. | reverse complement strand
CGGCGCGATCCACGAGCAGGCGGCCTCGTCGACCATCCCTCTGGAGACGCTTCAGCGCGCTTTCCAGAACATCTATGACACGATGGACCAGATCGACCAGTTCAAGCTGGCCGCGCTGGCCAATATGAAGCAGACGGTCGATACGCTCGGCAACGAGGTCGAAAAGTCGAAGGGCTATATCGCCCGGGCGGAGGGCGTGGCCCAGGGCAAGCTTGAAAATGCCACTTCGCCGTTCACGCCTATTGAGCAGAAATGACTTCTGAGAAGACTGAGTTGGCAATTGCCCGCGCCGACCGCGTCATGCGGTCGATGGATGAGCGTGGCGGGGCTGCCCGCGACGCGGCCCGGCGCGAACGGCAGCGGCTGAATGCCGGACTGGGGCGGACGTTGGGACGGATCGGGATCGCGGTCCTGCTGATCAGCATTGCGACGATTGTCATCGGCCTGATCATGCCGATCGGAATGTTCGGTTTCCTTGCCGCTGTCGGTTTGGCGGTCGGCGTCGGCGCGCTGTTGGTCTTTTCAGGCGGTCGCGAAATCGCCGCTCCGAATGTTACGCCCGATCTTCCCAATGGGCAGATGGTCGCCCGTTTCGATAGCTACCTGTTCCGCGCTCGTCGCGCCTTGCCGGCGCCGGCCCAGGCCGAGCTGGATCTGCTTTCGGCGCAGCTGCCGGCCCTGCGCGAGACGCTTGAACGAATCCCCGACCTCGACCCCAATGCGCAAGACGCTCGGCGGCTGATGTCGGTGCATCTGCCCAATCTGATCGATCGCTACGTCCACGTCCCAGCCGCCTACCGCGGCCAGGCTGATGGAGAAGATGTGACGGTCGACCAGCGACTGGTCGAAGCGCTGGCCGCCGGCCGGCAGGCGCTGACCGAGATTTCCGAGAAGCTGGCCAAGGCCGACATGGCCGCGTTCGAAACGCAGGGCCGCTTTATCCAGTCGCGCTATCAGGAAAAGTCGATCGACGGTTAGGCTAGGCCATCCCGATCCGTTGCTTCGCCGCGGAAAGCATTTCCTTGAAGGTCGGATTGTCTCGCACCGTGTTGAGATCGGGATCGGCCTCGGCATGCGCGATCTGCGAAGCGCCGGTCGCTGACTCGAAATAGGGTCTCAAGGCGTCGATGGCCTCGTCGGCGTCGCCGAGTTTGAGGGCGAGCGTACAGGCGACGTTGTAGCGCATGGTGACGTTGTCAGGATCGAGCAGCAGCGCCCGGCGGATCCAATCGCGCGCCCTGTCTTCGTCTCCAGCCATGGCAAGGCAATATGCGCCGCCTCCTAGAGCCGTACCGTTCGTTGGGTCCTGCGCAATCGCTCGTTCAGCTCTTTCGACAGCCGTGCGCGCCGACTTGCGCATCTTTTCGTCATCGCCAGTGGCAGAATAGCACGGCACCAGCATCATTGAGCTATTCCAGTCGAAATCCATCAAGGACGTCGCCTTTTCGAAAAAAGGAATCGCTTCGCGAATGTCGCCGTGGCGGTAGGACATTCGCGCTGCTTCGCGATTTACCTCCCAGGAGTCGGGGTCGAGCTTGATCGCCATTCGGATTTGCTTCTCGGCATCCTCGGCACGACCCATTTCCTCCAGGTATCGCGCCCTGACGCAGTGCCCCTCGGCCAGCCCGGGATTGATCTCGAGCGCCCGGTCCGCTGCTGGAACGGAGTCCACGTCGCGCCCATGGCTATAGCGAAGTTCAAGCTGTGCTAGCGCCATTAGCGCCCAGGCCTGCGCATAATCCGGGTCAAGCTGCGTCGCCTGCTTGCAAAGCCGGACAATGGCCTCCTCGCGTGAAGACTTGCCTAGCGCACCGCCGATCCATTGCTGCCGCGCCATCAGGTACAGATTATAGGCTTCGACGTTTGAAGTTCCGCGCTTCTCGATGGCCTTTCTTTCCGCGGGCAGCAGCTTCACCTTCAGCGCATCGACAATCGCCTTCGATATCTCGTCCTGGATCTCGAAAATGTCGGTGAGGTCCCGATCGAAGCGATCGGCCCACAGATGCTTGCCGGTCGAACCGTCGATCAGCTGGGCATTGATCCGGATACGATTGCCCGCCTTGCGCACGCTGCCTTCCAGCACATGGCTGACGCTGAGCTGCTCCGCGACCTCCTTCACGTCCAGGTTTTGGCCCTTGAAGTTAAACGCGGTGTTGCGGGCGACCACTTCGAGCGCGGAAATCTTGGACAGGTCCGTTGTAATGTCCTCGCTGATGCCGTCGCTGAAATATTCCTGCTCGGGCTCGCCGCTCATGTTCATGAAGGGGAGTACGCAGATGGACGCGCGCACCAGCGGCGCCCGCGCCGCTGCCGGCGGTGCGGAAGGCGCTTCCTCGTCATCTCCTCCGACGAGCGAGGCAACGCTGGACTCGAGTTTTTGCCAGCCGTGTGAATCGGTGTCGCCGTCCCAGCCTTTAAGGTCGGCACATTGGATCTGGTTGAACGGAATTGGGGGCAATGTCCCATCGACACTAGCCTGCACGAGGGTACCGGTCCCGCGCGCCGTGTCGGCCTCGGCGCGAACCCATTGCGATTTGGCGGCTTCCGCCGACCAAAGGACCACGACGGCTTTCGCGCTCTTCAGGCGCTCTTCGATGACCTCGGCATAGCTGCGATGGGCGGGCAATTCGTCGTCGCGCCAAACGCTGTAGCCGACCCCGCGCAGCGCCTCGGCGACGCGGTTCGCCTGCCCCTCGCTCGACCGGGCATAGGATACAAAAACGTGAGCAGCCTCACGCATCGGCCTCGGCCGCAGGCATTCCCAGGCGTTCCTTCGCTTCGCGAATCATTTTGACGAAGCGTGAATCGTCGCGGACCCGATCCATGTCCGGATCGATCTCCGCGTGGCGGATCTGCCCTGGGCTGTCGATCCGTCCGAAATATTGTTCCAGAAGGTCGAGCGCTCCATCCAGGTCGGAATTGCGAAACGTCAGGCTGCAAGCGACATTGTACCTGATGCTGAGATTTTCCGGGTCGAGCAGCAGAGCGCGTTGAGTCCAGTCCTTCCCTCGCTCGATCTCGCCCATCATGATCAGCGAGCTGGCGCCCGCCGCAAGAGCCGCTCCGTTGGTTGGATCTTTGGACAGCGCCACCTCGGCACGCTCAAGAGTTCGACGGGCAGCGTCCAGCGCTCCGGCCTCGTCCCCCGCGCCCAGATAGCAGGTTTGCGACATGAGGCAGCTGTGGAAGTCGGTTTCCATCAGCTCCGAAGATTTGCCGTAATAGCGAATGGCATCTCCCATCCGGTTGCGGCCGAACATCAGCCGCGCGGCTTCGCGG
>DATJKE010000080.1:0-22888 GCA_035491735.1 Sphingomicrobium sp. | reverse complement strand
CCTCGAAGACCGATTGGCGACGGTCGATTGGGATGAAATCCGCGAAAATCTCGATCGCCAGGGGTGGGCGGTCCTGCCCGGCCTGCTCGGCGATATCGAATGCGATGCGATTGCCGGCCTGTACGGCCCCGGCGAACTGTTCCGCAGCCATGTGGTGATGGCGCGGCACGGCTTTGGGCAGGGCGAATATCGATATTTCGCCTATCCGCTGCCGTCCCTGGTCGGAGAGCTACGCGCGGCGCTTTATCCTCGCCTGGCGCCGATCGCCAATGACTGGCATGAGCGCATGCAGATCGGCACGCGCTTTCCTGACAGCCATGGCGATTTCCTCAGCCGCTGCCACGCTGCCGGGCAGAAGCGCCCGACCCCGCTGCTGCTACGCTATGGCCCCGGCGACTATAATTGCCTCCACCAGGACCTCTACGGCGAGCAGGTCTTCCCTCTGCAGGCCGCGGTGTTGCTGTCGCAGCCCGGTGAGGATTTTCAGGGTGGCGAGTTCGTGCTGACCGAGCAGCGTCCAAGGATGCAATCCCGCGTCTCGGTGGTGCCGCTAGCGAAGGGCGACGCGGTCCTGTTCGCGGTCAATTCCCGCCCGCATCGGGGAACGCGCGGTGATTATCGGGTCAAGCTGCGCCATGGAGTCAGTATTGTGCGATCTGGGGAACGCCACACGCTCGGAATCATCTTCCACGACGCCGTTTGATTCTAGCGGGCGCCACCAAGCATGACGCCGACGCTCTCGTCGAAGTGCGCGGACATCCAAAGACGGGCTTCGTTGGGGTCGCGGTTGGCAATTGCCTGGGCGAGCTTGCGATGGCGGTCGACACTATCCCTGCGCTGGTCGGAAGTCTGGCGCGTGCGCCAGGCCTCAGGAATGGCGACCTTCATCAGCGGGACGAAGCTGATCACGATCTGATGAAACAATTCGTTGCCGCTGGCCTCGGCAATCGCCAGGTGGAAAGCAATATCCGTGTCGGTGGTTTGATCATCGGCATGGTCTTCGGCCTCGAGCCGCTCTGCCAGCGCGACGATCCCCTCGGCCTGCGCCTTAGATGCATTGGCGGCGGCTAGCATCGCCGTTCTCACTTCGATCGTCCGGCGCACTTCCCAAACGTCGACCACGCCGATCTGGGAGGTCGAGATGGCATGGTCGAGGGACGTGGCGATAACCGATCCGTCAAGCGCGCCGACCCGCGGCTTGCGGCCATTGGCGACGTCGATCAGCTTCAACGCGGCAAGTGCCTGGAAGGCCTCGCGCATCACGGCGCGGCTGACCCCCAGACGCTCGGCGAAATAGCCCTCACCGGGAAGCGTATCGCCGACCCGGAGATTGGCTTCGCGCATATGGTGGTTGACCGCATCGATGGCGGTCTGGACCAGCGACTTGGTCGAATTTGCCGGGGCGTTCATCAGGCGGCTACCCCACAGGCGCGGAAATTGCTCGGCGACTGGCCGAAGCGGCGACCGAAGGCCCGGGTGAAGGCGGCATTGTTGAGATAGCCGCTGCGGTAGCCGATCAGGCTGACAGGCAGGTCGGTGGCGAGCAGCTGTTGCCGTGCTTCGGCCAGGCGCCGTTCGGCCAGCGCCTCGCTGACCGAGCAGCGATACAGCTCGCGAAACCCGCGCGACAGCTTGCTGCGATTAATCCCGCAGCTCCGCGCAATCTGATCGAGCGTCAGCTTCTCATGCCATTGCTCGTCCATCAGCTGCCGTGCGGCGGCGATCCGCTGCAGGTCCAGTTGCGACAAAGTGGCGGGCCCGTTGGCCAGGGTGAGCCTGCCGGCACCCAGCGCGCCGAGGATCTCGCACAGCAACTCGATGCTCTTCGCCAGCCGGTAGGGCAGGGCGGCGGCCGGCTGCAGGGCACAATCGCGAATGGCCAGGGCGATGGCCCGCATCTCGGCGGGAAGGAAGAAAGCCTCGGCGTCCGATATTTCGAGCGCGGCGCCAAGCAGCCGTTCGCAAGCTTCGTGCGCCACGATGAAGATCATCCGCACTTCGTCCTGGACCTTGTCGAGGGCGGTCAGCGATGGCTTCAGGTGAAATCGGAAGGTTGCCGGGCTGCCGAAGTCGAATTCGAACGCCACCGGCGATGTTGGCCATCGATGATCGCCCATGGCCCCCATGCCGACCAGCGTCAGCATCTCCGGCGAAACATCGATGGCCTCCATACGCACCCCGCTCCGTAAACAGCCTGTTTCTTGGGGTGACGTATAACCTATCTGACAGCTTTGTCCATACCTATCGGACAGGTTGGCGCTTCCGGTGCTCGTTTCATCGCAATCCAGAAGCCGATGACCGAGATGACACCGACGAGAACGCCAACGATGGCCAATGCTAATGCAAGGTGCTGCTCGCCTCCGAGCAGGCTGCTGACGCCGGTGACGAGGGTCGGCGCGATGCCGAACCCGATCAGGCCGGCAATGGCAATGAAAGCGCCGATCGACAGGCCGCGCAGTTCGTTGGGTAGCAGGACGGTCAGCGCGACCGACGTGATCAGGCCGGTAACGGTGCCAGCGAAGATCAGCATGAAGATCAGCACCGCAAAGCTGGTCACTCCGGGCATGATCGGAAAGAGAGCGGCGGGTACACCGACAAGCGCAGCAACGATCGCGCCCAGCAGCAATCCACCTCGCCGGCCCGATTTCTGGCCCCAGTCCGCGGCGAGGCCGCCAATGACCGCGCCGATGATGCCGGTGACCAGGACGATGGCGCCGAGCCAGCTGCCGAAATCGGCGGGAGACTGATGATAGCTGCGTTCAAGTACTGGCGAGGCCCAGATGCCAGCCGCGGCATCGGCCATCACCACGCTGGTCTGCCCGACGAACAAGGGAATGAGGAAGGCCCGGCGCGCCCACAATTCGCGGGCGACAACCCTGAACGGCGCGTGCGGGCCGGCTTCGACCTCATGGCGCGGCGGTTCGCGCAGGATGAGCAGGGGAAGCAGGAGAATGGCGCTGCCCAGGCCAAGCGTCCATTGGGCGCTGCGCCATGCCGTCACCTCGCCGAACCAATGCGGCGCGCTCGCCTTGCCGAAAAAGCCGAGCAACCAACCTGCCAGGGCAAAGCCGGCGGCAATGCCGAAGTTCTTGCCGAGCGTACTGATCAGCATGCCCCGGCCGCGCTGGTCAGGAAGGCAGAGGTCGGCGGAAAGCGAAAGAGACGCGGTCAGCGCGCCGGTGGTGCCGATCCCGGTCAGCATCCGGCCAATGAACAATATGGTGGCGCCCGGCGCCGCGGCGGTGACGAAACAGCCTGCGGTCCAGACGGCCCCCATCATCAGCAACAGTCGCACGCGATTGCCGCGATCGACCCACACGCCGATCGGAACCGAGAACAGGACGAGGGGGAGGGCGGCGCCTCCGCCCTGGATGAGGGCCAGCGCGGTGTCCGACAGGCCCAGCTCACGCTTGGCGCTCTCGGCCATGATTCCGAAGCTCTGCATCGCGGTGAAACCGACCGCGATCGCCAGCGCGATGAGCAGCAACGCGATGATCGATCGGCCGATCGATGGCGCAGGAGCAGTGGTCACTTCTGGTTCGGCGATGATGTCCATGGCGTTCACAGCTGGAACACCTTGCCGGGATTGAGGATGTTGGCCGGATCCAGCGCGCGCTTGATCGACCGCATCAGGTCGACCGCGTCGCCCAGCTCTTCCTCGAGCCACTGCTGCTTGCCGAGGCCGATGCCATGTTCGCCGGTGCAGGTGCCGTCCATCTCGAGTGCCCGCCGGACCAGCCGCGCATTGATCGCTTTGACCTCTTCCAACTCTGCCGGACTTTCAGGGTCGATCGAGAAGACGACGTGGAAGTTGCCGTCGCCGACGTGGCCAAGGATGGTGGCCGGGACGCTCGACGCGTCGAGCCACGCCTTGGTCTCGCCGATGCATTCCGCCAGCCGGCTGATCGGCACGCAAACGTCGGTCGCCCAGCCGACGGCGCCGGGGCGAAGGTTGACCGCCGCATAATAAGCCTCGTGCCGCGCCTTCCACAGCGCCGACCGCTCCTCGGTGCGGTTCGCCCAGCGAAATTCGCCGCCGCCGTTGGCACTCGCCAGTTCCCTGACCGTTTCGACCTGCTCGGCGACGTAGCGCTCGGAACCGTGGAATTCGAAGAACAGGGTGGTGAGCTCCGGCAGATCCATCTTGGACCAGCGGTTGACCGCGCGGATCTGCATGTCGTCGAGGATCTCGACCCGGGCCAGCGGGATGCCGAGCTGGATCGATTGCACCACCGTGTCGACGGCGCCGGCGATCGTCTCGAAACTGCAGGTCGCGGCCGAAATCGCCTCGGGAATGGCGTGGAGGCGGAGCGTCACCTCGGTGATGATGCCAAGCGTGCCCTCCGCGCCCACGAACAGGCGGGTAAGGTCATAGCCGGCCGAGGATTTGCGGGCCCGGCGGCTGGTTCGAACGACGCGGCCATCGGCGGTGACGACGGTAAGCCCCAGCACCGCCTCACGCATCGTCCCGTACCGGACCGCATTGGTGCCGGATGCTCGGGTAGACGCCATGCCGCCGATGGTCGCGTTCGCCCCAGGGTCGATCGGGAAGAACAGCCCCTGGTCGCGAAGATATTCGTTCAGTTGCTCGCGGCGCACGCCGGCCTCGACCACGCAGTCGAAATCCCCGCTGTTGACCGCGACGATCCTGGTCATCCGGCTGAGATCGAGCGCCACGCCGCCCTGCACCGCCAGCGTATTGCCCTCGACGGAAGTGCCGGCGCCGTAGGCGATGATCGGCACGCCCGCCTCGCGGCAGAGATTCACTGCGTCGACGACTTCTTCGGTGGACTCGGCGAAGGCCACCGCGTCGGGCGGCATGGGCGCGAAATGGGTTTCGCTGCGCCCATGCTCCAGCCGGATTGCCTCGCCCTGCTGGAACCGGTCCCCGAACCGCTCGCCTAACGCGGTTGCCAGCATGGCTGGCAGCCCGCCCCCGGAGCCCTGATTGGCTGCGCTCATGGCTTTAGAACTTGAACCGGGTCCGAATGCCGTAGCGGCGCCTGTCGCCCATAATGCCAAGGTCGGAGGCCAGCGGACCAGGGCCGAACACGTTTTGCAGCGTCGTTTTCTCGATGAAGCTGTCGTAATATTTCGCGTTGAATGCGTTGTTGACGAACGCGCCCACCTCAATGTTGTCGAACGCATAGGTGATCGCGCCGTTGACGAGCACATAGCTGTGCAGAACGGGTGCTCGCGTTTCGCTGATCGACGCACCGATCCGGCTACCCTTCGCGACCGCGCCCGCAGTAAACGTCAGGTCGCCGTTGCCGACCGGAACGACATAATCGCTGTTGATATTGAACGTCCAATCCGGCTGGAACGGCAATCGCTTCGAAGCCAGGACTTTGCCGGTCGTTTCCGTATAGATATCGGAGTCGGTGATGCGGGCATGGACGTAGCTACCGCCACCGGTGAGAGTCCAAGCCTTGGTCGGGCGATAGATAAACTCGACCTCAGCGCCATAGCTCGACACGTCGCCAGTATTGAGGTCGACCGTTACCGGGCTTCCGTTGGTGCCAAGCACGAACTGATTGAGGCCGATATAGTCCCTGTAATCATTGTAGAAGATAGCGCCGGCAATCGAAACCTTGCGATCGGCGGATAGATATTTGCTGCCCAGCTCATAGGTCCAAACGCTGTCGCCCTTATAGGTGCGGAAAGGAGCCGTCGGGCCGTTGAATCCGCCGCCACGGAAACCCTTGGAAACCGAAGCGTAGGTCATCAGCTCGTCGGTCCAATGTTTGGTGACGGTCAGCTTGGGCAGCAGCTTGGTCGACTTGATACCGACCGGATCAATCGCGGAAACGGGGATGTCCGGAGCATCAGCGAGGTCGATCGTTCCAGGGAAGTTCACCGAATTCGCCTTGCCGCCCGCCTTGCGCTTCTCGTGGTCGAGACGAAGGCCCAACGCGACTTCCAGGTCGCTGGTCGGCTTCCAGAAGCCATTCACGAAAGCCGCGTAGCTGTCACCCTTGCGAGTATCGACAGTTTCATTGACCCGCGTCAGGTTGAGGCCAACGAACGGCAGGAAACGGGTCACGTTTACACCATGTCCTTCCAACGTTTCGTGGCTGTAATAGAAGCCGATCAGGGTTGAGAACTGGTCCGACCATTCACTGTCAAAGCGCAACTCCGCCGAGCTCGTCTTGAGCTTGTCTCGCGATTCCTGACGGGCGATGTCGACCGCGTTAAAATCGGCGTCGAGGACGGGCTGGTGACCGTCACGCTCGTCATAGGAACCGATCAACGTGACATTGGTGTCGGTGCCGGCGGCGACTTCGAGCTTCGCATTCACGCCTTTGTAGTGGAAGAACTGCGTGTTCTTGGCGTTAAGCTGGATTTTCCGCTCGTAATCGGTGGGGCCATCGATGTGGGCATAGGGAATGCTTCCACCCTTGACCCATTCATAATAGCCGTTGACGGTCAGCACGACGTCGTCGACCGGCGCAGCGCGAATGGTAGCCGCCAGTGTATCCATGTTGAGCGAATTCGCGTCACTATCGAGAAGCGTGTTGCGGATGAAGCCGTCCTGCTGGCGGTGGGCCGCGGCAACCTTGACCTGCAACTTGTCTTCGATAATCGGACCGCTCACCGAACCATAGGCGTCCCAGGCGTTATCCGGCCCCGCATAGCTGCCGCCGGCGCGAGCGACGAACCGGTTGCTCGGCTGGCGAGTGATGACGTTGAGGGCGCCGCCGAGCGTGTTCTTGCCGTACAGCGTGCCCTGCGGTCCGCGCAGCACTTCGACGCGGTCAACGTCGACCAGCGGATTGTTCAGATATGAAGTGTTCGGCTGATAGACGCCGTCCACGAAGATGCCGACGCCCGGCTGAACGGTGCCGACGAGAGTGGTGCCCACGCCGCGTACAGCGAGGAATACTCGGCCCACCCCGTCGCTGTTGACGTTGAGGCTCGGCGTGAGCTGGGCGACATCCTTAATCTGAGTGAGGCCGCGCTTTTCGATCGTCTCGCCGGTGACCGCGGTGACGGCGACCGGAACATCCTGCAGAACCTCGGAGCGTTTACGAGCAGTGACGACAATCGCCTGGTCGTTTTCAGGCTCGGCAGCAGCAGCGTCCTGAGCCGCGGGAGCTGCCTCCGTGGCGGCTTGTTGCTCGGCAACCGGCGCGGACTCCTGAGCAAAGGCAGGCGAGTTGCCCAGCGCTATGACGCTGGCCGAAAGCAACATGTGAACACTGCGGTGCATTTGGCATCCCCTCATAAACCTTAATTTCGCGGGGCCTGATGCCCTTCTTATGGCGAAGCTGTCGGATAGGTCATGTCAGACCTATCTGAAAGGTTTAAGGCTTTGCTGATTGGATCGCACAGTTTGCCGATCGGCTCGGATTTCTGGCCGCGATGCCGCCATTTCCCAGGCCCGGCCAATCACCAGCAGCTATAGCCGCCGTCGGCCAGCACGATGCTCCCGGTCATCAGGCTGGCAGCATCGGACGCCAGGAACAGTGCGACCGACGCGACCTCCTCGGGCTGGCCGAGCCGGCCCATCGGCGTGCCGTCGATCCAGCGCCGGTACATCTCGCTCTCCTGGTCGGCGAAGGCGTTGAGCGGCGTCGCGATATAGGTCGGGGCGACCGCGTTGACGCGAATGCCGCGCGACGCCCATTCGGCGGCCAGCGACCTGGTCAGCTGGTGAACCGCGGCCTTCGATGCATTGTAATAGCTTTGCGGCTGGGGCCGGTTGACGATGAAACCGCTCATCGAGCCGATGTTGACGATCGCCCCGCTTCCGGCCGCGAGCATGTGACGGCCGAAGGCGCGGGCGCACCAGAAAGTGCCGTTCAAATTGACGTCGAGCACATTCAGCCAATGCTCGTCGGCAACATCCTCCGCGGCTGTTTCGCTGCGGGCAATGCCGGCATTGTTGATCAGGATGTCGACCCTGCCGAGCCGGCTCACGACATCGTCCGCTACGCGCGTGACCTCGTCGGGGCGGGTGACATCGAGCAGCTGCGGCTGAACCACATAGCCCTTGGCGCCGAGCTGCTGCACCGCCGCGTCGAGCGCCGCAGCGGCGAGGTCGGCGATAATGACCTCGGCGCCGGCTTCAGCCAGCGCCTCGGCGATTGCCAGGCCGATTCCCTGCGCGCCGCCGGTTACGAATGCGACGCGCCCGTCGAGCCGGAACTTTGCAAGATACATGGCGCCTTTCCTAGCGGAGCAGGGCGGCGGCCGGCATCACCGGCTCCTCGATCGTCTCGTCCGTTCCCAGCAGGTGGACGTTGCGGGTCCGGGCATCGAACTCGGGCCATGGCAGCGAGCCGTCGGTCGCGAAATCGACCCAGATCTGGTGGATTCGATCGGCCATCGCCTGGGGCGGGTCTTCACCGGCAAAGCCGCGAGGACCGCGCGCCGTATCGAGCGTCTTGAACACGAACGGCAACTCGATCGCATGGCAGGCGCCCAGCTCACCTTCGCAGGCCGGCGATCGCCAGTCGAATTCATAGACATGGGTACGGCCCTGATGCTCCTCGGCGAAGCGGCGGGCCGGCCAGCGAAACACCAGGTCGCTCATCGCCTCGGTCATCGCATGACCGGCCTTTTTGTCTCCGAGCCCATAGGTCTTGAGGACCTGTTTCGGCTGGGGATGCGATTTGCCAAGCAGCCATTTGGCGAGAAAGCCGGGTATTTTCGCCCTGACCTTGGTCGGGACGAAATAAAGGTTCATTTCCTCGGCGTTGGTGCCGATCAGCACGTGAACATCCTTGCCCGCGCCCTTCTTCAGCGCGTCGAGCGGCTTCTCCGGAAGTACGTCGTCGCCGAACACCGGGATGAAGCGGCTGATGCCGAACACCGGCTCATGGCCTTCCGCGTCGCGCAGGTCGATGCCGGGGAACGGCTTGGAGACCTTTTCCATCGCCGACCAGCCGCGTTCATAGCTTACGTCGCGAAATCCGTCGGCCGTCGGCTGGACCCTGAGCAGCCTGGCAAGCTTTCGCACCAGCCGCTGGGCGATGCCGATGTCCCGCACCATGGCGCCATGCCCACTTTCGACGATCGCGCGCTTGAACAGGCCCTTGGCCAGTGGCGAGGCGATCAAATCGGCGATCGCCATGGCGCCGGCAGATTCCCCGAAGACGGTGACATTGGCCGGATCGCCGCCGAACCGGGCGACGTTCGCCTGGACCCACTTCAGCGCGGCGATCATGTCGCGGAGGCCAAGGTTGGTGGGAACGCCGGGAATCGGCAGGAAGCCATCGATCCCCATGCGGTAATTGATCGCTACGCACACCACGCCCGAACGGGCGAAGGCCGTGCCGTCGTTGACCGGGGCGTCCTTGCTGCCGACGACAAAGCCGCCCCCATGAATGAACACCATCACCGGCCGGTCGGAGGCATCCTCGGGGGCCCAGATATTGAGCGCCAGATAATCGTCGCCGCGCTCGTAACCGTCGCCGATCAGCGGGACCACGTCGATCGCCGGGAAGGGCCTCAGCTGCTGATAGGAGCTTGGCCCAGGCCTGGTCGCGTCGCGAACGCCTTTCCAGCCGGCCACCGGCCGCGGTTCGCGGAAACGGTTGGCCCCCACCGGCGGCGCGGCATAGGGCACACCGAGGAAGCGGCAGATCCCATCCGCACAATATCCCTGGACCCAGCCCGCATCGGTTTCGCGGACATGGTGCGGAATTACGTCGTTGGCCTGCGCGCTCATGCGCGCCTTATATGCAGTCCGAAGCCTGCCCGTAGACCTAATAGTTTGCCGACCGGCTCAACCGATATGCCGCCGGCTCACGAAATCATTGGCGCGCCCGGCAGGATTCGAACCTGCGACCTCATGCTTAGAAGGCACGTGCTCTATCCAACTGAGCTACGGGCGCGCGATGATGTGGGCTTATGCATCGGCGCGAAGCGCCGCAAGGCCGAACGGCCGCCCGACCCCGGACTTGATCCGGGGGAGGAAGCCAAGCCGGGCGTAGGCCCGGCGCCCGGCGTTTGAGGGCCAAACCGACTAGCTGACCGCTTCCAGCAGCCCTTCGAATAGCCGTCTGCCGTCGGTGTTGCCATGCGCCGGCTCAAGCGCGCGCTCGGGATGGGGCATCATGCCGAGCACATTGCCCTGCGCATTGAGAATGCCGGCGATGCTTCGCGCCGAGCCGTTGACCTCGCCGGTGTAGCGGAATGCAATGCGGCCTTCGCCTTCCAGCCGGTCGAGCGTCTCCGCGTCGGCCTGGTAGTTGCCGTCGTGATGAGCGACAGGCACGCTGATCTCTTCGCCCGATTGATAGGCGCTGGTGAAAATCGATTGGCTGTTCTCGACCTTGAGGCCGACCGGGCGGCAGACGAAATGCAACCCCGCGTTGCGCATCAGCGCGCCGGGCAGCAGGCCCGCCTCGGTCAGCACCTGGAAGCCATTGCAGACGCCAAGCACCGGCACGCCGCGGCCTGCGGCTTCGGCCACCGCGCCCATGATCGGCGATCGCGCGGCCATGGCGCCGGAGCGGAGATAATCGCCGTAGGAGAAGCCGCCTGGGATCGCGATGAAATCGGTCCCGTCGGGAAGTTCGCTTGTCCGGTGCCAGACCATGGCCGGGGCGCGGCCGGTCACTTGCTCAACGGCAACGGCCAGGTCGCGATCGCAATTGGATCCCGGGAAAACGAGGACCGCGCTCTTCATGCCGCCGCCAGCCGCTCGATCTTGAAATTCTCGATCACCGTATTGGCCAGCAACTTGCGGCACATCTCGGCGATTTCATCGTCGCTGGTGCCTTCGGCCAGTTCCAGCTCGATCAGCTTGCCGGCCCGGACGTCCTGGACCCCGGCGAAGCCAAGCCCTTCCAATGCGTGGTGAATCGCCTTGCCCTGCGGGTCGAGAACTCCGGGCTTCAGGGTGACGAACACGCGCGCTTTCATGGGGTGCCTTTCGCTTTTGCGGCCCTATGCCGCGAGGCCCGGAAATGGGCAAGCTTTACCCGATATTTACCCTTTTGTGGCTTAAGATGACACGCCGGTGCGTGTGAGCCGGCGAGAAGGGGTAAGACAATGATTGTCGCCATCTCCGCCATGATGTTCGTCGTGCTTTTCGGTTGGGGTGCAGATTATTTTCACTGGTCCGATCCCACCGGGCGGGTCCAGCTCGCCCTGTTCATGTCGTTCGTCCTCGGAATTCTCTGCGGCTATAAGACCAAGTGACCCCACGGCCGGGGGGCGCTAAAGAAGCGCAATGAAGCCGCTCCCGCCCTATGCCCAATTGCTGCAGCTCAGAACGGAAGAGCGGGACGGCTCTCTGCGGTTCGTCATGCCGTTCCACGACGATGTGGTCGGCCGGCCCGGCTTCCTCCATGGCGGCGCGATCGCCGGCCTGCTCGAATTCGCCGCATTCACGGCCCTGTCGCGGGCGGTCGGCGATGAGGTCGTCAAGAAGCCGATCACCGTCACGGTGGATTATATGCGCGGCGGAACCTCGCAGGACACATACGCCGAAGCGCTGATAGAGCGGCTCGGCAAGCGCATGGCCAATGTCGAGGCCTTCGCCTGGCAGGGTGAGCCGGGCCGGCCGATCGCCTCGGCGCGGATCAACTTCCTGCTCGATCGAGCCTAGTAGCCCGACAGCTCGGCAACCCGCGCGGCATGGAAACGCGGCGATCCGAATAGTTCGGACAGCACCACCTCCCGCTTCATGAAGAGGCCAATGTCGTGCTCGTCGGTCATGCCGATGCCGCCGTGCATCTGGACGCCTTCCTGCACCGCGAGCGCCGACACGCGGCCGGACTTGGCCTTGGCGACCGAAACGAACATTTCGGCCTTCTCATCGCCCGCGTCGAGCAATTGCGCTGCCTTTAGCGAAGCGGCTCGAGCGATCTCAATTTCCCCGTAGAGATGGGCGGCGCGGTGCTGCAGCGCCTGGAACTCGCCGATCAGTTTTCCGAACTGCTTGCGCTGCTTCAGATATTCGAAGGTCAGCTCACTCGCGCCTGCGGCGACGCCGACCAGCTCGGCCGCGGCGCCGGCGCGGCCCGCATTCAGTGCCCGGGAAAGGGGTTCCCAACCATTGTCCACCTCGCCGACCACGGCATCGGCATCGAGCGCCACCTTGTCGAACTTGAGCCGTGCCGCCCAGCTGCTGTCGGCCAGCTGGGTATTTTCCACTTCAAGCCCCGCCGCGCCCCGTTCGACCGCAAACAGCGTCAGCCCGGCCGTTTCATTCGGCGAGCCACCGGTGCGTGCCGCGACGAGGATGAAGTCCGCTGAGCCGCCCTGCACCACGAACTGCTTGGCGCCATCCAGCACGAAGCCATTGCCCTGGCGCCTGGCGTCCAGCGCGATGTTTGCCGGGTCGTGATGCTTGCCTTCCTCGATTGCCAGCGCGGCGACAGTCTCACCGGCAAGGATGCCCGGGAACCAGCGCTCTGCCAGCGCCGACCCTTGAAGCGCTCGAACCGCGGCCACCGCAGTGGTGAGGAACGGGGAAGGGGTGAGGTTGCGGCCGATCTCCTCGAGGAGGATGCCTGCCTCGACCGAACCGAGACCTGCTCCGCCCTGATTCTCCGGAATCATGATGCCGGTCAGGCCAAGTTCGGCGAACTGCTTCCAAAGTGAATGGCCGAACCCATCGGCGCAATTTATGTCGCGCCAATACCTCAGCTGCTTCTTGATCGCGCCTTCCTCCGCCATGAAGGGGCGGACGCTGTCCTGGAGCAGTCGCTGGTCTTCATTCAGGGTCATCATGCTCCGGGCAGCCTCAATATATGTTTGGCAACGATACCCAGCTGGATTTCGCTGGTGCCGCCCTCAATCGAATTGGCCTTGGAGCGGAGCCAGTCTCGCGCCGGCTTGCCGCCCTTCGACTGTTCGCTTTCCCATTCCAGCGCATCGCTCCCGCCCGCCGCCATGATCAGCTCGTTGCGGCGCTTGTTGAGCTCCGTCCCGGCATATTTCATCATCGACGGCATGGCCGGATGCGCTTCGCCGGCCTTCAGCTGATCGATGAACCGCTCGCTCATCGCCGCGAAGGCGAGGGCATCGACATCGAACGCGGCGATTTCAGCACGCAGCAGCGGATCCTCGGGCTTTGCCACCGGGCCCAGCATCACGCCCGACGCCCCGGTTCCGACGCCGCTGCCAAGGCCCATGCCGCTGATCATCTCGCGCTCATGGCCAAGCAGATATTTGGCGACGTCCCAGCCCTTATTCTCCTCGCCGACCAGCTGGTCCTTCGGCACTTGCACATCATCGAAAAACGTCTCGCAGAAGGGCGAATTGCCGCTGATCAGCAGGATCGGCTTGGTCGAGACACCGGGACTCTCCATGTCGAACAGCAGGAAGCTGATCCCGCCATGCTTGGACTCGGTAGACGTGCGGACCAGGCAGAATATCCAGTCGGCCTGGTCGGCATAGCTGGTCCACACCTTCTGGCCGTTGACGAGGTAATGGTCGCCCTTGTCTTCGGCCTTGGTCTGCAGGCCGGCGAGGTCGCTGCCCGCACCGGGTTCGGAATAGCCCTGGCACCAGCGGATTTCTCCGCGGGCAATTTCGGTCAGGTACTTTTTCTTCTGTTCCTCATTGCCGAACTTGAGCAGTGCCGGGCCGAGCATCGAAATGCCGAAGCTGGTCAGCGGCGGCCGGCACCCGAGGCTGCGCATTTCCTCCTTGAGGATCTTGGCCTCCGCCGGGCTGAGGCCGCCGCCGCCATATTCCGTTGGCCAATCGGGGACGGTCCAGCCGCGCGACGCCATGACGTCGAGCCACTGCTTCTGCGCCCCGCTCTGGAATTGGAAATGCCGGCCACCCCAGCACAGGTCCTTTTCGCCGCGCATCGGCGTGCGCATTTCGGCCGGGCAATTGGCCTCAAGCCAGGAGCGTGTTTCGCTACGAAAACTGTCCAGATCGGCCATCAAACTTGCCTCGATTGAGCGAGAGTCCTAGCCCGTTTTGGAACGATACTGACGGCCCTTGCAAGCGGGAGTGCGGCACGTGGACTTTGACCTTACGGAACGTCAGGCTTTTTTCCGAGACCGCGTCCGCCAGTTCATCGACCAAAACGTCCGCCCGCGAGTCGCGGATTACAAGAAAGAGATCGAGAGCGGCGATCGCTGGCAGCCGCTTCAACTGATCGAAGAGTTGAAGCCCAAGGCCCGCTCGGCCGGCCTTTGGAACTTGTTCATGCCGCCCGGCGGCGCGCTCCGCCACGTCGACGAGACCTTCGAATTCGAAGGCGAGCAGCTTTCCAACCTCGAATATGCGCTGTGCGCCGAGGAAATGGGGCGCATCCTGTGGTCGGCCGAAGTGTTCAACTGCTCGGCGCCCGACACCGGCAACATGGAGGTGCTCCACCGCTACGGCACCCGCGAGCAGAAGGACGAGTGGTTGGCGCCGCTGATGCGCGGCGAAATACGTTCGGCCTTCCTGATGACCGAGCCTGGCGTGGCCTCGTCCGATGCGACCAACATCGAATGCCGGATCGATCGTGATGGCGATGACTATGTCGTCAACGGCCGCAAATGGTGGTCGTCCGGCGCCGGCGACCCGCGCTGCAAGGTCGCAATCCTGATGGGCAAGACCGACACCGAGGCGCGCAAGCACCAGCAGCAATCGATGATCCTGGTGCCGATGGAAGCGCCCGGAATTACCGTCGAACGCTCCCTCTCGGTTTACGGCTATGACGACGCGCCGCACGGCCATATGGAAATCGAACTCAAGGACGTGCGCATCCCCGCGTCCAACCTTTTGCTCGGTGAGGGCAGGGGGTTCGAGATCGCCCAGGGCCGTCTGGGACCGGGCCGGATCCATCACTGTATGCGGACCATCGGCGCGGCCGAGGAAGCGCTCGACCTGATGGCGAAGCGGCTGCAGTCGCGCACCGCCTTCGGCAAGCGCCTCAGCGAGCATAGCGTCTGGGAGCAGCGCGTAGCCGAGGCGCGGATCGAGATCGATTGCACGCGGCTGTTGTGCCTCAAGGCGGCGGACTTGATGGACAAGGTCGGCAACAAGGCCGCCAAGGCCGAGATCGCGATGATCAAGGTCAAGGCGCCGCGCATGGCGCTGAAGATTATCGATGATGCCATCCAGGCGCATGGCGGCGCGGGGGTCAGCCAGGACACCCAGCTGGCCGGCAGCTGGGCGGGGATCCGCACGCTGCGCCTGGCAGATGGGCCTGACGAAGTTCACAACCGCTCGATCGCGCTGATCGAGTTCGCCAAACATGCGGAGGCAGTGGGATGACCTGCCCGCGGCTATTCGACCTCAGCGGCAAGGTTGCGATTGTCACCGGTTCGTCGCGCGGGATCGGGCTCGCCATCGCCGCGGCAATGGCCGAACATGGCGCCAGGGTGGCCATTTCCAGTCGCAAGCAGGACGCCTGCGACGAGGTCGCCCACGCGATCAATGCACAGCACAAAGACGAGCGGGCGATTGCTGTGGCGGCGAACATCTCCAGCAAGGAGGATCTACAAAATCTGGTCGACGAAACGCGCAAGGCGTTCGGCAAAATTGACGTGCTGGTGTGCAACGCAGCCTCCAACCCATATTACGGGCCGATGGCGGGGATCAGCGACGACCAGTTCCGCAAGATCCTCGACAACAATGTCATCGCCAACCACTGGCTGATCTCGATGGTCGCGCCGGAGATGCTGGAGCGCGGCGAGGGCTCGATCATCATCGTCAGTTCGATCGGCGGGCTCACCAGCTCGACCATGATCGGCGCCTACAATATCTCCAAGGCGGCGGACTTCCAGCTGGCCCGCAACCTTGCCGCCGAGTTCGGACCGAGGGGCGTGCGCGTCAACTGCATCGCCCCGGGGCTGGTGAAGACTGATTTTGCCCGTGCGCTGTGGGAGAATCCCGACACGTTGAAGGCGGTGACGCGGTCGACGCCGCTGCGCCGGATCGGCGAGCCCCATGAAATTGCCGGGGCAGCAGTCTATCTTGCTTCGCCTGCATCGACCTTCATGACTGGACAGGCGATGATCGTCGATGGCGGCTCGACCATTGGGGTTGGCCTATGACTCAGCGTCTCGCCGGCAAGATTGCGATCGTTACCGGCGCGGGTTCCGGTATCGGCAAGGCCAGCGTCGAGTTATTCCGCCAGCATGGGGCAACCGTGGTCGGCGCGGACCTCCGCGGAGCAGAGTTCGAATGCGATGCCGGGGACGAGGAGCAAGTCGAGGCGCTGGTCGCTCATACCGTGCGCGACCATGGCGGGCTGGACGTCTTCTTCGCCAATGCGGGGGTTTCGGGTGGCTTTGACAGCATATTCGATCAGGATGCCGCCGACTGGGCCGAGATCCTTCGAATTAACCTGATTGGTCCATTCCTTGCAACAAAATTTGCCGCTCCGGCGATGAAGAAGCGCGGCAGCGGGTCGATCGTCGCCACCGCCTCGGTAGCGGGCTTGCGCTCGGGCGCCGGCGGGCCGGCCTATTCGGCGTCCAAGGCAGGCGTGATCAACCTGGTCAAGGTCGCGGCGACCCAGCTGGCCGGCGCCAATATTCGCGTCAATGCGATCTGCCCTGGACTCATCGAGACTGGCATGACCGAATTCATCTTCGAACGTGCCCGGGCCAAGGGCCAGCAAGACCAGATTGGCCACCTGAATCCGCTGAAACGCGGCGGCGCGCCGATCGAGATCGCCAATGCGGCGCTGTTCCTCGCCTCGGACGAGTCGAGCTATATCAACGGACAGGCGATCGTCGTAGACGGCGGCCTGTCGGCGTCGCACCCATTCAACCATCAAAGCTACGGACGGACCACGACATGACCGATGTCATCGACAAACCCACGACCAGCCCGATCTCCACGACCCGCCACGGCGACGTGCTGATCGTCACGTCGAACAACCCGCCGGTAAATGCGCTTGGCGCGGCGGTCCGGCAGGGCCTGGTCGCGGCGATCGAGGAAGCCGACAAGGACGAGGCCGTGAAGGCGGTCGTCATCCGCTGCGAGGGCCAGACCTTCTTCGCGGGCGCCGACATCAGCGAGTTCGGCAAGCCGATAGTCATGCCGATGCTGCCGCAGGTCGTCGACATCATCGAGAATTGCTCAAAGCCGGTGATTGCGGCGATCCACGGTACCGCGCTCGGCGGCGGGCTCGAGGTTGCGCTCGCCAGCCATTACCGCGTCGCGGTACCTGACGCGAAGCTGGGGGTGCCGGAGGTCAAGCTTGGACTGTTGCCGGGTGCGGGCGGGACGCAGCGCCTGCCGCGCGTCGCCGGCGTCCAGAAGGCGCTGGAAATGGTCACGTCGGGGACACCGATCGGCGCCAAGGATGCCTATGCCGTCGGCCTGGTCGACCGGATCGTGGAAGGCGAACTGGTTCAGCACGCTGTCGCCTATGCCGACGAGGTGCGCGACATCCGTCCGCTTCCGAAGTCGAGCGAGCGTCAGGAGAAGCTTCAGGAAGCGCGCGACAATCCGGCGATCTTCGACGAATTCCGCAAGGCCAACGGCCGGAAATTCCGCGGCTTCGAAGCGCCTGAGGCCAATATCAAGGCGGTCGAGGCCGCCGTCGCCAAGCCCTATGCCGAAGGCGTCATCGACGAGCGCAACCTGTTCATGGGGCTGATGGCCGGGACCCAGGCCAAGGCGCAGCAATATTTCTTCTTCGCCGAGCGCAAGGCAGCGAAGATCGAGAATATTCCCGAAGACACACAGCCGCGCACCGTCAAGAAAGTCGGCGTCATTGGCGCGGGAACGATGGGCGGCGGCATTTCGATGAACTTCCTGTCGGCCGGGATCCCGGTGACGATCTTCGAAATGAACCAGGAAGCGCTTGATCGCGGCACCGGCGTGTTGCGCAAAAATTATGAGGCGACGGCGTCCAAGGGGCGGATGACCGGCGAACAGGTCGAAAAGGCGATGGGCCTATTGTCGCCGACGCTGGATTTCGGCGTGCTGGCCGACTGCGACCTCATCATCGAGGCGGTGTTCGAGCAGATGGACGTGAAGAAGGACATCTTCACCCGTCTGGACAAGTTGGTGAAGCAGGGCGCGATCCTCGCCTCCAACACCAGCTATCTCAACATCAACGAGATCGCCGCGGTCACTTCGCGGCCTGAGGACGTTGTCGGACTCCACTTCTTCTCGCCGGCCAATGTGATGAAACTGCTGGAGGTGGTGCGGGGCGCCAAGACCGCGCCCGACGTGCTGGTCACCGCCATGCAGCTCGCCAAGAAGATCAAGAAAGTGGCGGTGGTCGCGGGCGTCTGCCACGGCTTTATCGGCAATCGCATGCTGATGCCGCGCCAGGTCGAGGCGACCAAATTGTTGCTGGAAGGTGCGACTCCGGAACAGGTCGACCGCGTCCATGTCGAATTCGGCATGCCGATGGGTCCGTTCCAGATGGCCGACCTCGCGGGTGTCGACATCGGCTGGCATCGCGACCCCAATCGGATCGAGAATGTCCGCGATGCACTGTGCGCGATCGACCGCTGGGGCCAGAAGAAGGGCGCCGGCTTCTACGATTATGACGAGAAGCGCCGGCCGTCTCCGTCCCCGGTAGTGCAACAGATCATCGAGGATTTCGCCGCCAAACAGGGCGTCACTCGCCGCCAGATCGACGATGAAGAGATCGTCGAGCGCACCCTCTACACGATGGTCAACGAAGGGGCGAAAATCCTTGAGGAAGGCATGGCCCAGCGTGCTTCCGACATCGATGTCGTTTGGGTCTACGGCTACGGCTGGCCGGTCTATCGCGGAGGCCCGATGTGCTGGGCCGATACCGAGGGCCTGCCGAAGATCGTCGAGGGGCTGAAGCGCCAGGAAGAGCGGATGGGAAGCGACTTCAGCTTCTCGAAGCTGCTCCTGGAAAAGGCGGAGAAAGGCGAGCGGTTCACGCGTTAAGCGCGTTCACGCCCTAACAAGGAAAAGCGTCGATGTCCGATTATATGGTGTCCGAAAGCACCGGTCCCCGTGCGGTCCGCTATCGCAGGATTGTCATGTGGATCCACTGGATCACGGCGATACTGGTGCTGATGCAGGTCTATATCGGCTTCACCTTCCACGATTTGCCGCGCGGTTCCGATGAGCGGGCGTTCCTGTTCGGATGGCACAAGACCTGGGGTGCGGTGATCCTGCTGCTGGCCCTGATCAGGTTGGCCATTCGCCTGATCAACCCGCCGCCGCCCTATCCGTCCGATTATCCCAAGTGGCAGCGGTTCGTGGCGGTCTGGAACCACCGTCTATTTTATTTCCTGCTCGTTGCATTGCCCCTTACCGGACTGGCCGCCGTCTCCGGCCGCGCAAAGGAAGGGTGGGTGCCGCTGCAGCTGGGTCTCAAATTGCCGGCCATTCCCGGCATCGGCCCGGACAATGAATTTCATGAGGTCCATGAGCTGCTGGTCTGGGTGACCCTGGCCCTTGTCGTGCTGCACGTCGGCGCGGCGCTCTACAACCAGTTCCTGTCGTCGACCAACGTCGCCGACCGGATGTGGCCATTCAAGGCGCGGCACTAGCGCCTGGGCATTAGCCAGGCCATCGCTCCGGCCAGCGCGGCGATGCCGGCGGCGGTGATGAATGTGTCCGACGGGCCGCCTCGGTCCCACAGCAGACCAGCGCCGAGGCTGGCGAGCAGCGCGGACACGCCGCTGGCGAAGAAGAAGGCACCGAAGCTCGAGGCTCGCTGAGCTTCCGGCGCCGCGTCGGCGATCATGCGCGCGAAAATTCCCTGGGTCAGCGCCATATGGGCGCCCCACAGGATGACGCCGAATGCGACCGCCCAAAGCGATGCCGCCTGCGCCAGCCAGAGGTCGGCCGCAACCAGTATGGCGATACCCATGAGCAGTACCGATTTGGGGTCGGTGCGGTCGCTAACCGCGCCGGCGGGATAGGCCAGCAGCAAATAGGCGAAGCTGAACAGCGCCAGGACGAGTGGCGACCACTGAGCGGCCAGGCCGACGTCGATCGCCTTCAGGATCAGGAAGCTTTCGGAAAAGCGTGCCAGCCCGAACAGGAAGCCGACACCGATCAGGCGCCGCACCTGCCGGTCGAGCGAGCGCCAGCCGCCCCATGCTGCTCCGGCCGCGTTTGCAAGATGACGCTCGGGCTCACGCAGCATGATCCAGGCAAACAGGAACGACAGGAAAGCGGGAATGACGGCGACCCAAAAGACGGCTCGGATGTCATTGGCGAAAACCAGCATCAGTCCGACCGCGGCCAGCGGCGCGAGGAACGCCCCCACGGTGTCCATCGCCTGGCGCAGGCCAAATGCTGCGCCGCGTATTTCCGGCGGTGTTTCGTCGGCAATCATCGCATCGCGAGGGGCGCCGCGGATACCCTTGCCGATCCGATCGATAAAGCGGGCGCCGAGCACCGGCAGCGCGCCTTGGGCAAGCGGGAACAGCGGCTTGGACAGCGCGGCCATGCCATAGCCAAGCAGGATCCATGGCTTGCGCTTCATGCTTCGGTCGCTGAGCCGCCCGGATACCAGCTTGGTGATGTTGGCGGTGGCCTCGGCCACGCCATCGAGCGCACCCATCGCCGCCACCGGCAGTCCAAGGGTGATCGTCAGGAAGGCAGGCAACAGGGCGTGATAAATCTCGCTCGAAAGGTCCATCAGCAAGCTGACGATCCCGAGGATCCAGACGGTGCGGGGCAATGACCTGGTCTTCATTTGAAGGATCAGCCTAGCGAAGCAATTCGGCTGCACAACCGGCTTCCTGCGGGGTATTCGGCTCTTTGCAATGACGGTTCGTCTCGACAATCTTGCCAAGCGTCAAATCTTTGCTAGCCTGCAAACATGTGGGGGACGGCAACACCAGGCGCCATTGCGGCGCGCTTCGCACGATTGGTCGAGCAGCTGGGCGGGGACACCGCAGCAGCCAAAGCCATGGGTCAGCAGCGAGACTTGCTGTCGGCGGTGCAATCCACCGAACCCGGCACCCTCAACCAGGTTGCGGCCAGAGTTAACCGGGGGGCGCCGGCCATCAGCCGGGCAATAGACGCGCTGGTTCGAGCCGATCTTGTCGACCGCCAGGCCGACCCCGAGAATCGCCGTCGGTTGCAGCTAAGGCTGACCGAGCAGGGCCGCGAGTTCCTCAACCGGCCGCCCGCGGCGGACCATTCGTTGGAAGGGCGGCTGGGCAAGCTGGCTGCGAGTGAGCTTCGCGCCCTGGAGCGCGGGATAGAAATCCTCGAACGGCTGCCACGCTAGGCTGATTTAGCCGTTGCCGCGGCGACGCCTTGTTTCCCAACCCTTCTTGGCAGCGGCGCTTCGGCTGCGGCTTCGTCCCGAGCCATCATTCTTGCCGCCCTTGTCCTGCTTGTTGACCGTCCGCCAGGCCCGTTCCTCGGCTTCCTTCTTCGAGACGCCCTTGTCCCGATAGCCTTCAGCAATATGGTCGGCCTTGCGCTCCTGTTTCTGCGTATACGCACCTTTCGGCATGGCTACTCTCCTACTCGTCGGCGTTTAAACGCTTGAGCAAAGGACGGGATGCCGCTTGGTTGGGCTTCCCCCAGATCGATGCTACATCGATTGGCTAGCGTCACTTGGTGGGGATCCGCGAAAATGCTGCTCATATTGCTCGTCGCCGGATTGAGCATCGGCGCAGCCGGGCTTTTCGCCGGTATCATCCGCGAAGCTGCGAAGACCAACCAGCTCGTTCCGAAGTCCGAGGCGCTGGCGCTGGGCGCGGTGACCAACTTTTTCGATACGCTCGGCATCGGGTCATTCGCACCGACCATCGCCTGGTTCCGGTTCCGGAAGATGGTGCCGGATCGGTTGATGCCGCTCACCATGTTCATCGGCTACACCATCCCCGCCATTCTGCAGGGCGTGATTTTTCTCATCCTGCTCGGTGTCAGGGTTGATCCGATCCTGCTCCTCGGTTGCGTCATTGCGATTGTCTTGGGCGGTTACATGGGCGTGCCAATCGCCGCCAAGGCACCGGTGCGCCTGATCCAGTCGATCATTGGCGTTGCCCTGCTCGTTGCAGCATTGTTCTACTGTTTGGCCAACCTGGGGTTGATGCCCGTGGGAGGATCGTCCGATACCCTGCCGCCGCTGCTTGCAATCGTCGCGATCGCAGCGAATTTCCTGTTCGGAATCCTGCTCAGTTTTGGAGTCGGCAATTATGCCCCGACGCTGGCCATGCTGAGCCTGATGGGAATGGACCCACGGCTGTCCTTTCCAATCATGGCGGCAGGCGCCGGTTTTTCCGGCATCGCAGCGGGCGTGCAATGCGTACGGCAGATAAAACTGGACTGGCGCGTGGTGCTGGGACTGTCGATCGGGGCGATTCCCTCGGTCCTGGTTGCAGCGTTCATCGTCAAGGAAATGGACCTCGTGATGCTGCGCTGGCTGGTCGTCGTGGTGGTGACCTACGCTGGCCTGACTCTGCTCTACACAGCGTCACGCAAGTCCCAGCTGGTGCCGCCGGATGCCGCCGAAGCCGCCGTCACCCATTAGCTGCGGTTGCCGCACTGCAGCATTTGAGCTAAGGGGCGCGCCAACTCTTACTCACGGACATCGATAATGAACCTGCGCAACGTGGCGATCATCGCCCACGTCGACCATGGCAAGACCACGCTCGTCGACCAGCTTTTCCGCCAGTCAGGCACCTTCCGCGACAACCAGCGCGTCGAGGAACGCGCCATGGACTCCAATGACCTGGAGAAGGAGCGGGGCATCACCATCCTTGCCAAGTGCACTTCGGTCGAGTGGCCGGATGCGAACGGGACCGTCACGCACATCAATATCGTCGACACCCCGGGCCACGCCGATTTCGGCGCCGAGGTCGAGCGGATCCTGTCGATGGTCGATGGCGTGATCCTGCTGGTGGACGCCGCCGAAGGTCCGATGCCGCAGACCAAGTTCGTTACCGGCAAGGCGCTGTCGCTCGGCCTCAAGCCGATCGTGGTGGTCAACAAGATCGACCGACCCGACGCGCGCCCTGCTGAAGTGCTCGACGAAGTGTTCGAGCTGTTCCTCAACCTCGAA
>DATJKE010000079.1:0-17661 GCA_035491735.1 Sphingomicrobium sp. | reverse complement strand
GCTCGAAGATCCCGGCCATGTCGCGCCGGGGATCGTCGCCATAGTTGAGCACGTCCTCTTCATTACCGAGCCCCAGGCTGCCCAGGAAAATCAGGCGGTTGGGGTTGTCGTCCTCCCACATCCTTCCGGCCGGGCGCTGGCTACCGGTCAGTTTGATGATAGTGAACATGTGCCGGTCGATACCGACGTGGCAGAAGAATGGCTTGAACTTCTCGAACGCCACGGCCTTGGGCTTTTCACGGCCCAGCTTGTCCATCCGGCAATTATAGATGCCCGGCGTAGGAAAGGGCCGCGGCAGGCCCGCATCGGGATCGAGCAGCTTGCCTTCCGCCTTCATTTCTCCGGTAGCGCCCGCTGCCCGGGCCTCGGCCAGGCCGGCCGCCCAACCGGTCGCGACCCTGCGGATGCGATTGATATCCGCGGCGCTGGCCTGAGCCTGCCAGATATCGGCGCGCGTCGGGGGCGCCGCAACCACCACCGGCTGCGGTTTTACCTCCTTGCCGGGCAAGGTGCACCCGGCAAGTCCGAGAGCAACCAGCAACATGGCAGACCGAATGGGCCTCAAGACGCGACTCCGAAAAATGCGAACCCCGGTACCCCCTAGGGTGACAAAGGCGGGCAGTGGTTTCAACTAACGATAAGTACACCAAATCGAATAAACGCCTGAATTGATCGATTGGGCTCCCATGCTCGATTGACTGAACCGGCGCACCCGCTACGCGCTTTTCGCAAGTGAACGCGCCCCTCCCCGATCAAGACGCCGCCCACGCACGGGCCCGCGCCGGCCTGCTGTTTGGCCTTGCAGCCTATGGCCTGTGGGGCGTCATGCCCATCTATTTCAAGCTGCTGAAAGCAGTCCCGTCGATCGACATCGTTGCTCACCGGATCGTCTGGTCGCTGGTCGTGCTGGCGTTGCTGGCGACGCTCGCCAGGGCCTGGGATCAGATCGGCGCCGCCGTCCGCAACCCGAAGACGCTGGCAATGCTGTTTTTGACGGCGTTGCTTATCGGCACCAATTGGCTGCTCTACGTCTATGCAATCAACAGCGGGCACATCCTCGCCGGTAGCCTCGGCTATTACCTGAACCCGCTGGCCAATATCATGCTCGGCCGGTTCATCCTCAAGGAACGGCTGGGGAAGCTGCAATGGGCGGCCGTGGCGATCGCGGCGGCCGGTATTGCAGTACTCGCAGCCGGAGCGCTCGGCACATTGTGGATAAGCCTGACACTCTGCTTCAGCTTCGCGACCTACGGTCTCTTACGGAAGATCATCCACGTTGAATCGCTGGCCGGGCTGACGGTGGAAACCGCACTCCTGTTCCCGGTGGCGCTGGGCTGGCTGCTGATGGGCGGCGAGGGAGGCCGGCCGGTGTTCGGCGCCGGCGGCCAGGAAACGGCGCTACTGGTCGCGGCGGGGATCGTTTCGACCGTTCCACTGCTCTGCTTCACCGCCGCGGCCCGCCGCCTGGCCTATTCGACCGTCGGCATACTCCAGTTCATCGCCCCAACGCTGCAGTTCCTGCTCGCGGTCGCCATCTACGACGAGCCATTCACCTGGGCGCATGGGGCGGCGTTCGGCTGCATCTGGACGGCGCTGGCGCTCTACCTCGGGTCGATGATCCGCGACCGGCGTGCCAGCCAGCAGCGCGAATGCAGCGAGATGGCAGAGGCCTGAATTTTTGAAATCGCGGGGATGATGCTAAGCCTGCCCAAGGAATTTGGGGGCCGGCATGCTCAATTTCGTCTCGCTGATCATCGGCATTGTGGCGCTGGTCTGCGCCGCAATCGCGTTCGTGCCCCTACTCGGCTGGGCCAACTGGCTGATCATTCCGCTGGCCGTGATTGGTGCCGGCGTCGGTCAAATGTCCGGCAGCAGCACCGGCCGCAACCTCAATCTTTTCGTCATCCTGGTCGGCATCGTTCGGCTGATGCTGGGAGGAGGGATTTTATGAGCCGCGACCCACGCGTCGACGCCTATATCGCCAAGGCTGCGCCATTCGCCCAGCCGATCCTCAAGCATGTGCGCGAGCGTGTCCACGCGGTTGCGCCCGAAGCCGAGGAAACGCTGAAGTGGAGCATGCCGAGTTTCACCATCGACGGCAAAATCCTGATGGGAATGGCGGCGTTCAAGTCGCATGCAACCATTGGCTTCTGGCGGGGTCAGGAAATGGGCCTCGACGTTTCCAAGGACGGCATGGGCCAGCTCGGCAAGCTGACGTCGCTGGACGACTTGCCGCCCGACGGTCAGCTGGATGCGCTGATCCGGAAAGGCGTCGAGCTTGCCCGCACGGCGCCAGCGCCTCGCAAGGTCAAGCATGAGCCCAAGCCACCGGCCGAGCTGCATCCGGAATTCGCGAAAGCGCTTGATGCCAGTCCCATGGCAAGGGCGACACTCGAGGGCTTCCCGCCTTCGGCGCGGCGCGAGTATCTCGACTGGGTCGCGGAAGCCAAGCAGGACGCCACTCGCGCCAAGCGCATCGCCGATGCAGTCGAATGGCTGAGCGAAGGCAAGCGCAGGCATTGGAAGTATGAAAATTGCTAAACCCTAGCGCGACATCCTGAGCGCCGGCCCGAACCGCGTTTGCGCCTCGCCTTCAACGGCAAAGCCGCATTTTTCATAAAATTCTCTGGCTGCAGGATTGGCTATCACCGTCATCGCAAGGCCATGCTTGCGGGCTTCATGGACGGCGACATTGACGAGCGACGAGCCAATGCCTTTCCGCCAATGTTCAGGCTCAACGAAAAGTCCGTCGAGTTCCACCAAGTCTTCATCCATCAGCAGGGCGACAAAGCCGACCGGCCGATTGCCCATTTCGGCAACAATGACCTGCCCCATTTCAATTTGCCGCCGCGGAAGTTGGATTGCCTCCGGCTCGGCCTTCAACTGCGTGCGATATTCGTCGAGCGCGAGCGATGCTCGGCGCTGCAACTGCTCCAGCTCGTCGCGCTCTTCAGGCGCCGCCAGGCGGATATGAAACTCAGCGGGTCCTGACATAGCGGCCCGGAGCATCCTCGATCGGCTTCAGCTTGCCCTCGCCGGGAACACGCGCGCCCTTTGCCTTGACCTTTTTGGGACCTTGCTCGTTCAGCCATTGAATCCAGTCGGGCCACCAGCTGCCTTTATGCTCGGTGGAATATGCGATGAATTCCTGCAGCGTGGTCGCCGGTTCGTCGCTGGTCCAATATTGATATTTGTTCGCCGCCGGCGGGTTCACCACGCCGGCGATATGGCCGGAGCCTGCGAGGATGAACCGCTTCGGCCCCTTCAGCACACGGGTCAGCTTCCAGACGCTTGGCGCCGGCGCGATATGGTCCTCGCGCCCCGCCTGGATATAGGCTGGCGTCTCGATGCTGCCGAGGTCGATCGGCACGCCCTTCACCTGAAGCCCACCCGGCTTCATCATCAAATTCTGCCGGTAAAGCCGTTCGAGATAGTCGCGGTGCCAGTCGCCCGGCAGGTTGGTGACATCGCCGTTCCAGTGCAGCAGGTCGAACGGGGTCGGGTCGTTGCCCATCAGGTAGTTGTTGACGACATAATTCCAGATAAGGTCCTTGCCGCGCAGCAGGTTGAAGGTCGCCGCCATCACCCGCCCGTCGAGCACGCCTGTCTCGGCCGTGAGCTGCTTCAGCGTCGCCAGCGTGTCGTCGCCGACAAACATTTTGAGATCGCCGGGGTCCTCGAAATCGATCTGGGCCGTAAAGAAAGTCGCGCTGGCAACCTTCGCTGCCTCACCCTTTCCCGAAAGATAGGCCAGGGTCGCGGCCATCGTCGTCCCGGCGACGCAATAGCCGATGGTATGGACCTTTTCGACGCCAAGCAGGTCGCGGATGACGTCGATCGCCTCCTCCTGCGCGGCGACATAATCGTCCATGCCGATGTCGCGAATGCTTTCGTCGGCCGATTTCCAGCTGACCATGAACAGGGTGACGCCCTGATCGACCGTCCATTTGACGAAGCTTTTTTCGGGCGTGAGATCGAGGATGTAGAAACGGTTGATCCACGGCGGGAAGATGACCAGCGGCGTTTCCAGCACTTCCTCGGTCGCGGGGGCGTATTGGATCAGCTGGAACAGCTTGGTCTCATAGATCACCTTGCCGGGCGTAATCGCCAGGTTGCGGCCCAGTTCGAACGCGCCCTCGGGGCTCTGGGTCACCTGCCCACGCGTAATGTCGGACAGCATGTTCTTGAGCCCGGCGAGCAGATTCTCGCCTTTGGTCTCGACGGTGCGCTTCATCACGTCGGGGTTGGTGGCCATGAAATTGGCCGGACTCATCGCCTCGACGAATCCCTTGGTGGCGAAGCGCAGCCGGTCCCGCGCCGCATCGTCGAGCCCCTCGATCTCTTCGACCGTTCCGAGCAGCTTGTCGCTGATCGCCAGATAGCTCTGCCGGACAGTGTCGAAGATCGGATTGTCGCGCCATTCGGGTGAGGCGAAGCGGCGGTCCTTCTGCTCGCCGGCGGCCGAGTAGTGGCCGAGCATCTGGCTCCACGCTTCCATGCCCTTCGACCAGGCTTCGGCGCCGGCAGTCATCCATGCCATTGGATCGTTGGTCGCGTGCGGCACCGGCAGCCCGAACCCCGGCATCGACTTGCCCTGCGCCAGGTTGTCGGCCCAGGCCTCCATGATCATCTGGTTGGCCCGCGCCATGACCAGCGCCCAGTGCTGCCAGTCCTCAAGGCTTGGAATGGTTGTCGTCGTATCGTCGGTCATGGCCGTCCTCATACTCGCCATTGCGAGTGAACGCGATGCAATCCATAGGCGAAACGAAATGCAGCCCCCAACGCTCCTTCCGGACGCGCTCGTCATGCTCGACTATGTCGGCATTGCCGTGTTCGCCGTGTCGGGCGCGCTCCTGGCGGCCGAGAAGAAGCAGACATTGGTCACGTTCATTTTCTTCGCCGTGGTCACCGGCGTCGGCGGCGGGACCATACGCGACCTGCTGATCGGCGCACCGGTGTTCTGGGTCCACACCAACGCCACGCTGTTGATTTGCATCGGCGCGGCGCTGGGCGTCTGGTTCCTGTCGCGCAAGGTGATTGCTGATCGCGCCCTGCTGTGGTTCGACGCGGTCGGCCTCGCCGCCTATGCCACCTACGGCGCGTCCAAGGCACTCAACTACGGCGTTGCGCCGGTCCCGGCGTTCGCGATGGGCGTCATTACCGCCTGTGTTGGCGGAATTATCCGCGACGTGTTGGCCAACGAACCCTCGATCCTGATGCGGCCTGAACTTTATGTCACGGCGGCTGCGCTGGCCTCCGGCCTGTTCGTCGTACTGGCGCTGTTCGGGGCGCCGCCCGCGCTTGCTGCGCTAGTCGCCGGCTTGGCCGGGTTCAGCCTGCGCGGAGCTGCCGTTGCCCGAGGCCTGTCGTTGCCGGCCTACGATCGCTAGCGGACTTACCCCTTGCGGCAGTGCAGCAATTGCCGCCACAACAGCAGCATGTCCGACGAATTCTACCGCATCCAGCGCCTGCCGCCCTACGTCTTCGCCGAAGTCAACGCGATGAAGGCGGCGGCACGGGCACGGGGCGAGGACATCGTCGATCTTGGCATGGGGAACCCGGATGGCGCGCCTCCCAGGCACGTCATCGACAAGCTGGCCGAGGTGGCCGCCAAGCCGACCGCGCACCGCTATTCCGCTTCCAAGGGCATTCCGGGTCTGAGGAAAGCGCAAGCGGCCTATTATCAGCGCCGCTTCGGGGTCGAGCTCGACCCCGACCGCGAAGTGATCGTCACTTTGGGTTCGAAGGAAGGACTGGCCAACCTAGCCCAGGCGATCACTGCCCCGGGGGACGTGGTCCTGACACCCAACCCCAGCTACCCGATCCACCATTTTGGATTCATCATCGCCGGCGCCGCGATCCGTTCGATCCCTGCAGTGCCTGGCCCCGACTTCTTCGAGCGGCTGGAACGGGCGATGCGCTACACCGTGCCGCGCCCCAAAGTGCTGGTAATTGGCTACCCATCGAACCCGACCGCCCAGACCGTCGACCTCGCTTTCTACGAGCAGCTGGTTGCCTTCGCCCGCGAGGCTGGCCTGTGGGTCATTTCCGACCTGGCCTATGCCGAAATATATTTTGGAGACACGCCGACGCCATCACTGTTGCAAGTGCCGGGAGCCAAGGACGTCGCGGTCGAGTTCACTTCGATGTCGAAGACTTACTCCATGGCCGGCTGGCGGATGGGCTTCGCAGTCGGCAATGAGCGGCTGATCGGCGCGTTGACCCGGGTGAAGAGCTATCTCGACTATGGCGCCTTTACCCCGATCCAGGCCGCGGCCGTCGCCGCCCTGAACGGGCCGCAGGATTGCGTCGAAGCCAACCGCCAGCTCTACAAGAGGCGCCGCGATGTGATGGTCGAAAGCTTTGGCCGGGCCGGCTGGAACATCCCGGTGCCGATGGCCAGCATGTTCGCCTGGGCGCCGATCCCGGAGGCATTCCGCCACCTTGGCAGCATCGAATTTTCGAAGCGCTTGCTGACCGAAGCTCATGTCGCGGTCGCGCCAGGCGTTGGATTCGGCGAGGAAGGCGAGGGCTTTGTCCGCCTCGCCCTGGTCGAGAATGAGCAGCGCCTCCGCCAGGCCGCGCGCGGCGTGAAGAAGATGCTATCGGAGGCGTGATGGAGGCGGCCTCGCCTCTGTGCTAGGGTCCCGGTAACAGGGGAGCATAGCCATGGCCAATGTCGCCGTCGCGTCACGCGTCGATGTCGAGCGTCGCTTCTTCACCGGCATGGTCGTTGCCATGGCACTGTTCGTGTTCATCGGGTTCGCGCCCACCTATTTTCTTTATCCGGTGATCGGCGCGACGCCGCTCAACGGTCGCGTCGGTATGTCGCCGTTGATCCACCTGCACGCAGCAGTCGGCTCGGCGTGGATGCTGTTCCTGATTTTCCAGGCGCACCTGATCCGGGGCAAACGGCATCAACGTCACATGCAAAACGGCCTGATCGGCGCCGGGATCGCGCTGGCCGTAGTGGTCGTCGGCCTCATCGTCGCGATCGAGGCTGGCCAGGACGGCCGCAATCCGCCGGGGTGGACGCCAACTGCTTTCTTGATAATGCCCTTCGCCTCGGCCTTGCTGTTTGGCGCTTATGTCATGGCTGCCCTTTGGTGGCGGCGTAGGCCCGACTATCACAAGCGACTGATGCTGATCGGCACGACCGCAATCCTGGTCCCGGCCGGCGCGCGCATGGCGTCTTTTTTCTTCAAGGGCATTTTGCCACCTGGGCCCTTAGGCGGCATGATCCTCACCGATGTATTCATCGCGGTGTTGGTCGCCTACGATCTCAACAAGCAGGGCAAGCTACATCCCGCGACGATGTGGGGCGGCGGGCTGATGCTGCTTTCACAGCCAGGCCGGGTGTTGCTCGGCCAGACCGAAGGCTGGAATGCCTTCGCCACCAGGCTGATCGGCTAGACGAAAAGCCCGAGCTATGCGCCCATGATCTGGCGCGCGGTGCCGTGCCACCATGGCGTGTCCCAGGCGGTGTGCACGAAGATCGCGAACGGCAGGTTGACGGCCAGCCAAATCCAATAGGCGTCATGGATGCGCCGGTTGCGGATCACGTCCCAGAGGAACATCGGCGTGACCATCGCCAGCGTGTAGAGATCCGGCGTGACGGGGCTCATCGGCATGGTCGTCGGCAGCCAGGTGATCCGGTCGACGCTGGCCGGGATCGCCATCACCGTCGCCAGGATCATCATCCGCTTGTGCATCCCGGCATTCGTGCCGCGCGCCTTTAGGCCGATCGCCAGGAATAGCGGGAACAGCAGTCCTATCCGTAATTGCAACAGCAGGATATCGTCGAGCACCGGCAGTCGCGCCTGCAGCTGGTCTCGCATGCCAGGCGGGCCATGTTGCGCTCCCTCCCACACCTGGTGGTACATGGTCGGCGCCAGGATGAAGCCGACGATCACCAGCGCCGGGGCAATCACCATTCCCAGCATCCCGACCCGCATGTGCAGGTCGCGCCGGCCGGTCGCCATCAGCCAGGTCTGGGTGAACAGCAACAGCAGGAACGAGCCCATCAGTACCGCGTGGAAGTGCAGCACGATCGGGAACGGGGGCCGCTGGCCTTCCTGGATCGCGGCGATTTTCCCCAACGAGTCCGGAATGAAGCCGGCCAGCGTGACGACAATGAAGCTCGCTGCGGTGAACACATAAATCCATCGGTCGATGGCGTGAGCGCGCGGCGTCCCCGACAAAACGTCATCAACTCGTCCGGACCCGCCAAATCTTTCTGCCAAAGTCGCCATAGCCACCCCCCGCGTGTCGACGGCGGGACCGTAGCACAGGTGCGAACCATCGCGCACGGTTAACCAAAGTGAAGGTTATCGGCCAACCGAGCCGATGGAACGTTCGGCTGCCCAGTCGGTTTAACGCCGAACGCTTGCGCCTGGCGCTCGGCTCATGCACTTGAAAGGCAAGCATATTTGTGAGTTGGGGATGGGTATGATCAGGATTCGCACGCTAGTAACAATCGGCGCGCTCGCAGCGCTCGCCGGTTGCTCCATGACTCCGCCGCCGCCGGCGCAACCGCGGATCGCGCAGCCGACGTTCGTTCCTCCGGCGACCAATTATCGCTGGACCAACGGCTTTTCCGCGTCCGGCTTCGAGGCGATGCACAAGATGATCGGCCGGACGAACCTGCGCGCGGCTGAATTCCATTGGGCGCCGATGATCCCCAATGAAGGCGACGTCGCCATTACCATTGACACCGCCAACCAGGTCGCCTTCGTGTTCAAGGGCCCGCAGCTGATCGGCGTGACCAACATTTCGACCGGCAAGAAGGGTCACCCGACTCCGCTCGGCTTCTGGACGATCAACTGGAAGCGGCCAATGTACCGGTCGAAGAAATATGACAATGCGCCGATGCCGTTCATGCAGAACATCGACGACAAGGGCATCGCCATGCACGGCGGAGTGACGCCGGGCTATCCGGCCAGCCACGGCTGCATCCGCCTGCCGATGGCCTTCGCCAAACAGCTCTACACGCTGACCAAGCCCGGCGACAAAGTGGTGATCGAAGGCTGAAGTCTCGCCAACCGGGGCGAGTCAAGGCATAGCGCCCGGCGTGACTGAAAATTCGATCCTGCCGCACACCCCGGACCTGCGGTATCTGGCGCAGATCATCCAGCTTGCCGTCGCGCCGGTGTTCCTGCTGGCCGGGCTCGGCGCATTCCTAAACGTATGCGCGGGACGGCTGGCGAGGATCGTCGATCGTATCCGCAAGCTGGAGCCGCGGATCCTCGACAGCCGGGGCGCGGAGCATGACCGGTTGCTCGACGAAGTACGGCTGCTCGACCGCCGAAGCCGGATCGTCAGTGGCGCGATCTTCACCACCGTTCTGGCAGCCTTGCTGATCTCGGCGGTCGTTATCCTGCTGTTTCTCGCCTTCCTCACCGGCTTTCGTTACGGGACCGCCATCGCGCTATTGTTCATTGCGGCCATGGCCTGCACCGGCACTGGCTTCGCTATCTTCCTTCACGAAACCCGCCTGGGCATCCGCGCCATCCAGGTCCGCGCCCATATTCTCGACCATCAGGCGGAGGAGGAATAAGCTACCGCTTCGGGCGTCCAAGAACGTCAGGCGGGACCAAAGCCAGAAGTATACTGGATAGGGTGGGTATCCCGCCCATCGTGAACAGAACCAGATATAGGATTCCCGTCACATATCCGGGAATACCAATATCCCGACCTCGCTTGACGACGATGTTGAACAATACGGCCACCAGCCCGACGCATGTCCCGACAAATATCAAAAACATTAGCGTGGCTGCATTAGTTGGGCCGTCGGCTTCGCGCAGCTCCACAAAGGCCAAAGAGCCCGCAAACGCAATAAGACCAATTATCAGCGATACTACACACGCCACGAGATAAAGTTTGGCAAATCGACGCTGTCCGAGCCGGCCGGTTTGCCATTCGCCGAAGAAATCGCGCCACATCGGGTGAGCCTTCCAAAACAGTGCATCACCCCGAAGAACGCTATTGATCAGGAAGGATTTACGCCTGGTAAATCAGGCGACGCTTGGCTCGACAAGACGCGCTCTCGTCCTTATCGGCGAGGCAATTCTACGCTCCCGGAGATCTCATGGTTAGCGCCAGCCACGTCCTTGACCGCGTCCTCGTCCTCGAAATGGTCCGAGTGACCGAGGCGGCCGCCATCGCCGCCTCGAAATGGATCGGACGGGGTGACAACGACTCCGCCGATGCGGCCGCGGTGGAAGCAATGCGCGCGGCGTTGAACGAACTGCCGATGGACGGCACCGTGGTAATCGGCGAGGGCGAGCGCGACGAAGCGCCGATGCTCTATATCGGCGAGAAGGTCGGAAGCGCCCAAGGTGACGGCCCGGCGATCGACATCGCCCTCGACCCGCTGGAAGGCACGACCATCACCGCCAAGGCCGGCCCCAACGCTCTCGCCGTGCTGGCGATCGCGGAGCAGGGCTGCCTGCTGAACGCGCCCGACACCTACATGGACAAGATCGCGATCGGCCCTGGATTTCCCGAAGGCACGATCAGCCTCGCCAAATCCGTCACCGAAAATGTCCGAGCCCTGGCCGCGGCCAAGAATGTGCTGCCGAGCGACATTACCGCCTGCGTTCTCGACCGCCCCCGCCACGATTCGATCATTGCCGAACTTCGGGCACTTGGCTGCGGCATCAAACTGATTCCGGATGGCGACGTCGCCGGTGTGATCGCCACCACCGACCCGGACACCGGCGTAGACATCTACCTCGGCAGCGGCGGCGCTCCGGAAGGCGTCCTTGCCGCGGCGGCGCTGCGCTGCGTCGGGGGGCAGATGCAGGGGCGGCTCATTTTCCGCAATGATGACGAGCGCGGCCGCGCTCATCGCTGGGGGATCACCGATCTCGACCGTATCTATTCGATGGAAGACATGGCGAAGGGCGACTGCATCTTCGCCGCGACCGGCGTAACGGACGGATCGCTGCTTAATGGGGTCAAGCGCCGCAAGAACGGCTGCGTCACGACCGAAAGCATCGTGATGCGCGCCAGCACCGGAACGGTGCGCCGCGTTTCCACCGAATATCACAAGCCGCTCTGAACCAGCTTGTGAGCAGCAGTGTGCGCTGTATCATCGGCGCATGACAGCGCTTGCCATTCCATCCGACCTGCAGCCGGTCGAGCCAGCCTACCGCAGCGCCCTGCGCGTCCGTGCCGCAATCTTCTGGGTACCAGTCTTCATCGCGGCGCTGGTCGTCGACCGCAACTTCCTGGCCGAGACACCCTTCGCCAGCCTGCTGCCGGTGTTGGCCGGCGCGATCGGCCTTAGCGGAATCATGGTCGCGCCCGATCGCATCTATCGTCGGTTAGGTTATGCAATCGACGCGCGGTCGCTTCGTACCGTCAAAGGCTGGCTGTTTCACACCGATACCGTCGTCCCGTTCGTGCGGGTCCAGCATATCGATGTCACCCGCGGCCCGGTCGACAAGCTGTTCGGAATTGCCAGCCTGGTCGTTCACACTGCCGGAACGCACAATAGCGTAGTCGTCCTGCCCGGCCTGTCGCCCGAGCGGGCGGCCGAGATCCGTGACGCGATCCGCTTGGAAATTCGGGCCGACGCGGAATGAGCGAGGCGGTCGCCCTTGGTGGAACGCAGGACCAGCTCGGACCACCCGAGCGGCTTCATCCGCTCTATTTGCTGACCGGCCTCGGCCAAACTCTGAAAGGCGCCTGGGGCATCATCGGCGGCGGCGCTTATTTTGCGGCTACCGGACGCTGGTGGATCGCGGCCATCATGGTTGTCGGTTTCGCAATCCTTTCGCTCGTGTCGCTGTTCCTGAAATGGCTGAAGCTCGAATATCGGGTCGGATCGGATGAGATCCGCATCGACAGCGGCTTCCTTCATCGCACCAGCCGCGCCATTCCGTTCGACCGGGTTACTGACGTCGACCTGGAACAGGGCCCGATCCAGCGCCTGCTCGGCCTTGCCAAGGTGAAGCTGGAAACGGGGGCATCGGCTGGCAGCAAGGAGGAGGAAGGGGTCCTTCACACCATTTCGCTGGCGCGCGCCGAGGCCCTGCGGGGGCACATTCGCGCCCGCAAGGGCCTTGCCACGGCGCCCGCTGCTGCTGTCGAGGCGGAAGCGCCCCCGATCTACGCCATGGACTTGCGCACGGTGCTGACTGCTGGCCTGTTCAATTTCTCGCTGGCGGTCATCGCCGGCCTGTTCGGTGCAACCCAGACAATCGGCCAACCCTGGGGCATCGATCCGTTCCAGCGGACCTTCTGGCTGGATCTGCTCGCCCGGTCCGAACCGCTTCAGCGGCTGATCATGGCGCACCAGATCGTTGGCATCCTCGCCGGTTCGATTCTGCTCATCGCGCTTGGTATCGGCACGGGCCTGATCCGCACCCTTCTGCGCGAATATGGCTTTCGCCTTGATCGGACCCAGACCGGCTTTCGGCGGCGCCGCGGCCTGCTGACCCTGACCGACGTTACCATTCCAGCCAAGCGCGCCCAGGCAGCGATCCTCGCCAACGGCCCGATCCGGCAACATTTTGGCTGGTGGGTGTTGAAGTTGCAGAGCCTTGCCCAGGATGGCGGCAAGGGCGACCATGTGGTCGCGCCGCTTGCGCATGACGATGAGGCATCGGCAATCCTCGCTTCGCTTGACTGGCCAGCCGCTCCAGCTGGCGGGAGATGGCATCCGGTGGCTCGCGCTTATTTCACCTCCTTCATCGGAATCCTCGCTCCAGCATCAATCTTGACCTTGATCGGGGTGCCGTTCATCGGGCCTATTGCAATGCTGTGGCTGGTCGGTGCGGGGCTCGCCATTTTCATGCGTTGGCTGAACTGGCGGCAGACTCGCTACGCGCTCGACGGCGGGTCGTTGTTCGTCGAGACCGGCTGGTGGCGGCACCGCCGCAACATCGTTCCCCTCCGCAAGATCCAGAGCATCGACCTCACCGAAAGCTGGTGGACCCGCCTGTTCGGAATTTGCACCCTGCGGCTCGGGATCGCGGGTGGCAGCGGCTTTTCCGACCACCATATTCCGGCGCTGACCCGGGCCCAAGCCGAGGCGCTGCGCGCCGAGCTGCTCATATGAGCCCGCTTGCGTGCGGCGTGGAACGCAGCCTGACGGGCCAGCCATGGCGTTGGCGTCGCTCCGGCGGTGACGATCTCGGCCGCGACCTCGTCGACCAATTGCTGCTGGCTCGGGGAATTGAGGAATCCGATCTCGCCCGTCACCGCGCCCCCACCATCCGTGATTTCCTGCCCAACCCGTCCGAATTCAAGGACATGGACAAGGCGGCCAAGCGGCTGGCGGATGCGGTCGAACGGGCCGAGACGGTCGCCATCTTCGGCGACTATGACGTTGACGGCGCGACCTCCGCGGCGCTGCTAGCCATCCTGCTGCGCCGTCTCGGCGTAGAACCGATAATCTACATTCCGGACCGGTTGATGGAGGGCTATGGCCCTTCGGGCGCGGCCCTGGTCGAATTGAAGCGGCGCGGGGCGGATCTCGCCATCACCGTCGACTGCGGTGCCCAGGCGTTCGAGGCGCTTCAGGAAGCTGCCGATGCCCGGCTCGACGTAATCGTCTGCGATCATCATCAGTGCGCTACCAGCCTTCCGGTCGCATTGGCGCTGATCAATCCCAACCGCCTCGACGAGGGCAAGATCGGAGCGGCGCATGGACATGTCGCAGCGGTCGGCATGGCGTTCCTGCTCGGAGTCGCATTGCTTCGGGAACTGCGTGAGAGAGGAAGGTTCGAAGGCAAGAACGAACCGAAGCTCATTGACCTGCTCGATATCGTCGCTCTGGGCACCGTTGCCGACGTCGCCCGTCTGAAGACGCTCAACCGGGCGTTCGTAACGCAGGGGCTAAAGGTCATGGCCGAGCGGCAGAATATCGGGCTCGTTGCGCTCGCGGAAGCGGCGCGACTGGTGAAGCCGCCGACCTGCCGCGACCTGGGCTTCGCGCTCGGCCCACGTATCAATGCGGGCGGAAGGGTCGGCAAATCGGACCTTGGCGTCCGCCTGTTGACCTCGACAGATCCCGAAGAGGCGCGAACCATCGCAGCCGAACTCGACCGGCTGAACGAGGAGCGCCGGGCGATCGAGGCCCTGGTTACCGAGCAGGCAAGCGAGGCCGCCGAAGCCCAGGCCGACGCACCGCTGATCCTGGTTTCGGGCCGGGGGTGGCATCCCGGCGTGATCGGCATCGTCGCCAGCAGGCTGAAGGAGCGGCATGGCCGTCCGGCCATCGTCGTCGCCGAGGAAGAAGACGGGACCGGCAAGGGCTCCGGCCGGTCGATCTCGGGCGTCGACCTGGGCGCGGCCGTGCTCGCCGCCAAGGACAGCGGCCTGCTGGTCGCGGGCGGTGGCCATGCCATGGCCGCCGGCCTCACCGTTGCTCCAGGCGGGATCGAGCCTCTGAGGGCTTTCCTGCAGGAGCGGATGGCGGCCGACATCGAGGCCGCTCGCGGCGGCCGGGCCCTGCTGCTCGATGCTTTGCTCGCACCTGGCGGAGTCGCCGCGAGCCTATGTGATGCGCTGGATGCCGCAGGCCCCTATGGCGCCGGCTGGCCCGCACCCCGCGTCGCCGCCGGCCCCGCGCGCCTGATGAGGCCGGGGATCGTCGGAAATGGTCATGTTCGGGCGATTGCCTGCGGCGATGACGGCAAGTCATTCAAGCTGATCGCCTTCCGTGCGGCGGATACGGAATTGGGCCAGGCATTGCTGTCCTCGCCGGCCGACAAGCGCTGGTGGCTGGCCGGAACGATCAAGCGTGACGAGTGGAATGGCGGCAATGCGGCGGAAATGCACCTCGAGGACGCCGCCCCGGCTTGACCGAATCCCAACCATCCCCTAGGCGCGCCACGCACCACGATATGTGGCCCCTTCGTCTAGCGGTTAGGACGCGGCCCTTTCACGGCTGAAACACGGGTTCGATTCCCGTAGGGGTCACCACCGCTCTCCGGTCAGCAGCTTCGCTCCCGACACTCACGACACGGCTCGACCTTTCCGGCCAACCTGACAATTACGCCGTTGAGATTGCACAATTTTTGCCAATGCCGTGCGGTTGGCGATTCAGAATAAAGCTCCGCCTGCCAGTATCCCGCGGCCCGAAATCAAGCTCGGGGGCAATTCAAGGAGCTCATTTCCGTGTCACGCCACTTGTCGTCCAAGGTGGACGATCGGATCCTGCGCATTTTAGAGCGAGATGCTCGGCAATCAGTCGTGGCCATTGCGAAGGCTATCAATCTGTCGAGAAGCGCCGTTCAGGCTAGAATTGATCGCCTAGAACTAGAAGGAGTGATTTCTCAATATACAATCGTGCGCGGCGAGACAAATAGAAGCACAAACATCAAGGCATTGTGCTCTATAAAACTAATATCCCAAACTGATTCAAATCAAGTTATAAAAAATATTTCTCAATTGAAAGAAGTATCAAATATCTGGATGGTGACCGGAGCATCGATCGATGCCATTGCATTGATTGAAACATCTAGCTTGGATGATCTTGGGAACTTCAGGTTTCTTCTTGAAAAGACGCAAGGAGTTGCGGAAATTACAACCTCCGTTCTGCTGAAGTCATATCCATAAGCGTCAGTAATTTCCGCAATCGACTTAATTCACAACCTCAGCCACCCCACGACGAGGCTCGCCGTGAGCGCCACCATGCTCGCGCCAAGCGCCAGCGCCGCAGCCAATCCCTTGCCGCGTGCATAGGCCAGCGTCACGCCAAGCTTCACGAACATGTTGGCGAGGATCGTACCGCCAAGCGCCAGGGCGGCCAATTCGGCTGCGATCGCCTGCGATGGCAATCCTCCCGCCGTGACGATCGCCGCATCGACGTCCATCGAGCCCATAATGAGCAGAAGCACCGCGATTCCCTGCTCTCCAAACCGCCCTTCCGCCCAACGTGCCACGACTGCCGCAGCGGCAACGAACAGCAGGAAGCCGAGCGCCGGCAGCAGCGCGATCGGGTTGCCTGGCGGGCTCGGCCCCTCGCATTTCGGCGCCTTGCGGTAGAGCCACCACCCGGCTGCCCAGGCGGCCAACAGCGGACCCAGCACGACCAGGACGAAAGACGGCAGAATCCGCGGTGCGAGGAACGCGACAAGCGCGATCACGCGAAGGTACATGACCGCGGTGGCCAGCGCGATTCCAGCCGCCTCTGCGCCGCCCGCCTCGTTCGAACCCAGCCTTTGTGCCAGCGACTGGGTCACTGCCGTCGAACTATAGGCCCCACCGATCAGAGCCGTGGAGATTGTTCCTCGCCGCGCGCCGAACAATCGGTTGGCGACATAGGCCATGAAAGAGAAGCCAGTGACCAGTACGACCACCCACCACAGCTTCCACGGGTTCCAGGCGCCGTAGGGGCCCATTGGTTCGTTGGGCAGGAATGGCAGCACTCCCAGCGCGATTACCGCGAACCGTGCCAATGCCTTGACGTCATGCTCGTCGAGCTTGGCGACAAAGCCATGCAATTCCTCGCGCATGGCGAGCACAAGCACGGCAACGGCAGCAGCGGAGACCGCTAGCCCGGCGCTGCCCGATCCGGCGAGAAAGCCGACAGCAAGGGTCGCCAATGCCGCGACCGGCGTGGTCGCGTCGGGCTTTTCCTGCAATCGCTTGAAATAGCCCGCAACCAGCAACGCAGCCGCGCTGGCGGCAATGCATCCGGCGACCAGTGTCTGTCCCTTGGCGCCGAGCAATCCTCCGAGACCGCCGGCCAGGCCAAGCAAGGTGAAAGTGCGGACGCCGGCGACACGGGTTCCGGCCCGTTGGCCGCGTTGCGTCCAGCCGCGTTCGATTCCGATCAGCAAACCGGCGGCGACGGCGGCTCCTATGCGCAGCGCCTCGTCCGCCCAGTTGATCATCTCGTCAGTCTATCCGCGTGCCAGCGAACATGGTCCGCCATGAAGGTCGAGATGAAGTAATAGCTATGATCATAGCCGGGCTGCTGGCGAAGTGTCAGCGGGATGCCGGCCTCGGCACAAGCGCGCTCCAACAGTTGGGGCCTGAGTTCGCGCTCCAAGAAGGGATCGGCGTCGCCGATATCGACCAATAGCTCGCCAACCCTCGCGCCATCCTCGATCAGCGCCACCGCGTCGTGTGCGCGCCAGGCCAAGCGATCGGGCCCAAGATAGTTACCGAGCGCTTTCTGTCCCCACGGGACCTGACTCGGTGCGACAATCGGCGCAAAGGCGGATACCGACCGGAACCAGCCCGGATGGCGAAGCGCCACGGTCAGGGCGCCATGGCCGCCCATCGAATGCCCGGTAATCCCCTGCCGCTCCATGTTGGCCGGGAAATGGTCGGCGACTAGGGACGGCAATTCGCCGGTAACATAGCTCCACATGCGGTAATTGGCCGACCATGGTTCCTCAGTCGCATCGACGTAGAAACCGGCGCCCAGGCCGAAGTCCCAGGCGCCGTCATCGTCGTCAGGAACGCCCTCGCCCCGTGGACTGGTGTCGGGCGCGATAAAGATGATGCCGGCTTCCGCGCAAGCGGCGCGAAATTCGCCCTTCTCGGTGACATTGGCGTGGGTGCAGGTGAGGCCGGACAGATACCAAAGCACCGGCAGCTTCGCGTCCGGCTCATGCTCGGGCACGAACAGGCTGAACACCATGTCGGTGCCGGTGCTGGACGAAGCGTGGCGATAGACGCCCTGCGTCCCGCCATGGC